>JAAEPW010000934.1 GCA_024232355.1 Chloroflexota bacterium
CAAACCTTGAAAAAATTGGCGGTTTTTACCATTTTTGATCGTTTTTCTGGCATCTGGACCAATTTTTCCAAGTTGATGGCAGGTGTACGGTTTAGCGTCTCCAAGGCAGATTGACTCTCCAGTGACTTTTGCGGTATTGCCAAAAAACTGTTTCTTGGCAGCAGTGACTGCTTGCTTTTCATGGGCTGTTTTGAATCTGTCGGAGGAGGCGCACATTGGAGTGTGACCTTAGTCAGAATTCTCGAGTGCTGTTTCCTGGACATGTTCCCACGCAGTCCGAATCGCTTGTAGGTCAGCCATTTGATCGGGCACTTGGCCGTAATGTACGTCGATGTAAGCTTGGGTAATTTGTGCCACTTGCTCGTGACTATCGGGAAAGGCTTGCTCAAGAGATGGCTGGTACTCGTAGGGGGTCTCGTGGAGGGCACGTGGATGACCCAGTTCTGCCGCCAGTGCACCCAGATGGGCATAGATACGGCGAATTGTCAGTGCAACAAACATCTGGCCTAGACGCGAACGATTCAATGCATCGGCCATTTCACCGAGCCGTCGCCGCCCGTCATTCAACAAGTCGCTCAGGGAACCGCGCATATTGATTCCTTCCCACACGGATTCCCGGTACTCGTCGTGACGTCGCCCAGCCCGTGCACGCATCCGGCGCACTGAGAGGGTAATCAGCAGCAGCAAGATCAGTACGACAAAAATCACACCGATTGTCTTTGCCATCGTCAGTTGTCCGGGCGAAAATGCTGATTCTTGAAGAGATTCTAGCTCTCCCTCTTCGATCAGATCTAGCGCAAACTCTACCCCGCTTGTATCCAGGCCGACAAAGAGACTTTGCAGGAATTCCATCACAGCACGCATAATCCCAGACATGAGGAATAACAACACATAGAGCAATAAGGTTAAGAGGGCCTGCTGCGCTTCCCAGATAGGGCCCAGGAAGCGATTGAGATTTTCACCAGTCAGGAGGGTGGCTACACCGGCGGCCAGTATCAGGACGCCCAGACTGGCTGCTACTACCGTCGCCAGCCAGCCAAGGCTAAATGGCGATTGACTGCCTCCGTATCGCTGTCCAACCTCTTCCGCCCGGGCCAACGCGATTCCTAGCAGGCTGACAAAGAAAAATGCAAACACGAATTGGTGCGGGGGCGAAGGGAGCAAGTAACCGCTCGCTATCGTCGTAATGGCCAGCATGATCATCCCGGAACGAAAGCAAGAGATGACGGTGTCACTGTCGAGCCGCCGTTGGGCCAGTAGCACCCCTCGCCACCATACGAACAAGACTAGTAAAAAGACAGCTAGGTCGGGAGATATCCATTCGCCTGATTGTGGATTGCGGAAAATGTCGGCCAGCCAGGTGAGGTCCCAGAGGCTTGTTTGCGCGTGGCGTAGCTGATGGACGAAAAATAGCCCGCTCAATAGCATTCCCAATCCTAACAGGCTAGAACGCAAGACGGGACGAAGGGGAAATAGTTGTAGGCTTGCACGGGCGATATAATGCACGATCAGCAGTGCGCCCAAAAAGACCTCTGTGATTAACAACAGTGAGGGTTGGATCGGCGTGACCTGCAAGATGAGCGCGGTGACAAGTGATGCAACAGCGCAGGCCTCCATAGATGCCAGCGCTAGGAACACCAGTTCGCGGCGGACGTAGGCACGGAATTTATTCATCCGACACCTCCTCCGACGTCAATCCGGCAGCTCGCAGCGCGGCTATCACGTCGCCAGGCTCTTTGCCAAAACGATGAAAGATCGGCGCGGACGAAGGCAGGTGATAAGTCACAACCCCATCCAGTTGAGGCGGTGCTTCCTCGGCCAGCGAGACCAACGCCATCAGCCGCCCCGCGTTCCGCAGCCCCATAATTGTAGCCGCCAGCTCGTCGGTCACGATGGCCGTCACCACGACCAGGGTGGCTCCCCAGGGCAGTTGGGGGCTCTCCCGGCGCAGCAGGTCGTGGATGGGCAGGGTGGCGAAACTGGTCACGGCCGCCAGCGCCTCTAGGATGGTCATAAGTTGCCCCGGCGAGCGTCCTGGCAGCACGCGAATGGGCTGGTCCGCGTGCGGCATACTGCCGTTGGCTACCAACCCCACCCGGTATTTTTGCCCTGTGGCCCAGGTAGCGATGGACCCCGCCAGACTGATGGTGCGCTCTAGTAAATCAGGGATGACGCCTTGCCAGTGATGCTTGAATGTAGTAACGTTCAGCAAAATGACCAAGTTCAGGGCCGTGGTCGGTTCAAAGGCCCGCACTTGCAACTCTCCCTGGCGGGCGGTGGCCTTCCAATGGATGTGACGCAGACTGTCTTCGGGGTGGTAATCGCGGACGCCGATGGTGCGCAGAGGGTCTTCGAGCAAGCGCCGTTGGGCCTTGCGCTCACCAAAGGGTTCCTTGGACGGGAACCCCAAGTCTTCCAATGGCCAGACGTACGGATAAACGACCAATCGGTCGCGATTCTTGCGATTTTCCTGTGACTCAAAGAGAGTGAATATGTCACCTGACGTGATTTCTAGAGGCCCCAGCATATAGATGCCTCGCGTGGGGCACTGCAATTCGTAGCGCCGGTTGACCCGTTCGTACCAGCGCAAGGAGAACGCAGCTGTCAGATTGCCGACCTGGGGCATGTGAGTGGGCATGAGCATCCCTTCGGTCGGAGGTAGAGCCATTGGGATACGATCGCTGATCTCTACCCAACTCAAGGGTAAGAGTTTGCGGTTGGTGATGCACAACGTCATTTTGAACGTCTCGCCTGGGAAGGCCCGCAATTTGTCGAAACGCCGCTCGTACTCGATACGGCGCAGTGATAGCTGGTTCCATAACCAGGCAATGGGGATGACGGTCAGGAGACAAGCTGCCAGGACAAAAGGGGCGCGTTGACCAACAGCTAACCCGATCACGATGAGCAACGCCGCTATCTCGAACCAGGCATGGCCCAACCGAGAGTTCTGCCCGTTGTTTTGTACGACTGGGTGTTCCACAACTAGAGCCTTTCGACTGGCACTGGCACTGTATCGATCACGTCCATCAGCACGTCGGCTATCTTGCGGCCTCTCAGTTGGGTCGCGGGGCTGATCATGATGCGGTGGGTGAGGACGTATGGAGCCAGCAGTTTGACGTCATCGGGCAGAACATATTCACGCCCGCGGATCGCGGCCAGGGCCTGGGCGCACTTGTACAGCGCCAGCGTCCCGCGTGGGCTGGCCCCCAGGTGTATCTCTTTGTGTTCCCGCGTGGCGCGGACGACGTCCACGATGTATCCACGCACCGACTCTTCGACCCGTATCTCTCGTACCTGGCGTTGCATATCGGTCAATTCATCAGGCGTAGCGACTGGCTCCAGCGTCGTCAATGGATCTTTTCGCTCAAAGCGCAGCAGGATGGTGTGTTCTTCTTTCTTGGTTGGATAGCCGATGGGAAGTTGGATCAAAAAACGGTCGACCTGTGCCTCTGGCAGGGGAAAAGTCCCTTCCAATTCGATCGGATTCTGAGTAGCGATCACCAAAAAAGGACGGGGAAGGGGATAGGTTTCGCCGTCTACCGTGATCTGGCGTTCCTGCATTGCCTCTAGAAGCGCAGACTGCGTGCGTGGTGTGGCACGGTTGATCTCATCGGCCAGCACCACCTGCGACATGATCGGCCCGGGGCGGAACTGGAATTCTTGTGCTTTTTGGTTAAAGTAATTGATGCCAGTGACGTCTGAGGGTAACAAGTCGGGGGTGAACTGGATGCGGCGAAAGACGCAATCCAGGCTGGCAGCAATAGACCGGGCCAGCATTGTCTTGCCGGTGCCGGGCACATCTTCGAGGAGAATGTGCCCCTCGCATAGGATGGCAACCAGTGCCAGGTCAATCACATTGTCTTTGCCGACAATGACTTTTTGGATGTTTTCACGCACTCGGGTGACGGCTTGAGCAATCATATATCTCCTGTTTTTGATAGTTGGGTCACAAAGATTTCTGTTCAAGTAGAATACTGTTAAACTGGGCAATTGGTTCAATTTGAGTATAACACAAAATACGAACAAAAGGTACTTGAGAGGGTGCTTTTGGGCTTGCGTAGATTAGGGACACGGGTATACTAAAAGTGTGAAAGGTGGTTACAGTTGGAGGATTATTGACAGTGAAGACTTTGATCCTGATCAGACATGCCAAGTCCAGTTGGAAGAACGCCTATCTCGTGGACATTGATAGACCGCTGAACAAACGAGGCAAGCGAGATGCTCCCGTAATGGGAAAGCGCCTGGCGGAGTGGGAATCCACACCAGACTTGATGATCTCTAGTCCTGCCACTCGGGCGTTGACCACGGCCGAGATCATTGCCCATGAGATCGAGTATACGTTAGAGGACATTGTTGTAGATGAGAGAATCTATGGTGCGGACGTGGCCGACTGGTTCCAGATTATCCATGACTTGGATGATGGTTGGGATTGTGTGATGTGCTTTGGGCATAATCCAGGGATAACTGATCTGTTTAACCAGATTTCTTCTTATTACGTCAACAACGTACCCACGTGTGGAATCCTCAAGCTTGTGTTTGACGTTGAGACGTGGAAGGATGTCGGTCGCGTCGAGCCGATGGACGTACACTATGACTATCCAAAAAAGACGGATTCAGACTGAATTGGATCGTTCATCTCTAAAGTCGGCGATTGCGCGCGCCGCACTCTGTTGCTTGCGCCATTGACCAAAGTGTTGTCCTTTGCCGGTCAGGTGCTCCAAGAGATTGCGTGTTTTTTCGTCCAGGCTGCCGGGGAGGGCGTTGGCCCAGGGTGTGCCTGCCAACGGCATAAATGCGTGGCTGTGAATCCTCGCGCCCATTGCTGCTAGGTCTCGTATCATTTGACGCGTGGCTTTTCGATCCTCCTCGATTTCCTCCGGCATGCCAAAAATAAAGTCCACGTTGGCGATAAATCCTGCTTCTAACACAAGTTGAACACCTCGATAGATGTCTTCTACTGTGTTACCGCGATGTGACAGGTCCAACATTCTTTGGCTGCCTGATTGCGCACCGATGAGTATATTATCATTGACGGCAAACTCGCGGACGAGTTCGAGCGCTTCCCCGCTCACCGATTCGGGTCTCACTTCTGATGGAAAAGAGCCAATGTAGGTGTGCTCTCGGCCAACGATTTTGTTCACACTTTTAAGCATTTCGGCCAATGCATCCAGCGGCAGTCGTTTGCTGTCAGAGCCATAGGCAAAGGCGTCTGGTGTGATAAAGCGTATTTCTGGCCGGTCATGCTTTTTCGATATCGTGACCCACTTGACGATGTTTTCCACGCTTCGATGTCGCATGCGCCCGCCGAACAGAGATGTGGTTTGGCAATACTTGCAGGCCCAGGGACAGCCGCGCGTGATCTCTATCGAGGAAAACAGAGGGAATCGCTCAGCAAAAGGCGGATAATCGTCCAGATTCTTGACCCGTGCCGAGCGTCCTGTAAAGACTGGGTCTGATTTCGGTCCGGTTTGATATGCCAACCCCTTGACGTGTTCCAAGTTGTCACTGTTATACAGAGCAGTGAGTAACTCGGGAAAGCTTTTTTCTCCCTCTCCGATTACGACAACGTCGAATCCTATAGCGAGGGTTTGTTGCCAGTCGCCGGTGGGGTGGGGTCCACCGGCGACGAGAATCACGTTGTTCAGATTGTGGGATTTTGTGTGCGCGCGTATCTGTTGCACGTCGTCTAGGACCTGGAGAGCCTTGGGTGTGGTAAAGGAGAATCCCACGACGATCTTTCCATCGCTGTGATTAACTGCCAAGGACTCGATCTGTTGACAGAGACCCAATCGAGGCTTGAGCAAGCGAATGTCTAGATCGTCGAAACGGGCATTGGTTTCAACCGCCCCGATCAAGGCCGAGATGCTTTGTCTGTTATCGTTTCCAAATATAAAGCCGAGAGCGTTTGTTTGCATTGGTGGTTTGTGTTTACCTCAGCGATTCGCCCAGGTTTTGCAAGTATTCGCCAAAGGGGGTATCGCTGAGAGCAATGTCGATAGGTATATCCAAAACGATGGGTACGCTTGTCTGTATCGGTATCGTGCGGCTGATGGTGATGGTGAAATCCTCTGTAATAGGCAGTTGCACAGGAATATCGGCCTGAATTTCCAACTCTTTGTCTATGGGAACTGCCACCTCGAACTGGATTGGGATGTTGGCCTGAATGGGAATGGGGACGGTAACGGATCTTTCGGTTAGAGGGATATCGAACGGCACATTGAACGTTTGATCGATGGAAAGCACCTGGCTGATGGGTACCGTGAATTCTTCCTGAAAGTAAATGCTGGTGTCGATGGGAAAGACGTGGTCGATCTCCATATCCACGGGTACGACGAGTGTTTGGTTGAATGGGATTTCGGCGTCGATGGCTACGACGCGGCTGATGCTCACGGTGTACTCGATGTGGGCGTTCGCCAATGCGATCAGATCGTCGGCAGCTTGATCGAGCATTGTGCGGGCCGTGGATTGGATGCGGAGTAGACTGAATACCAAGTAGCCGAGGACGAGGGTGATGACGATCAGCCAGACCAGGGCGATCCACTGAAACTGTTGTGGTGTGAGTCGTTTGCTGGTTTTTTGCTCTGTTTCCATTAGGAACTCCTTTGACGATTATCAGAATGGATGTTGGCGTGTTTATTCATCCGTGCCAACAATGAATTCTCCTAGATAGGTTTCTTGACCCGCTTCAACCGGTATGCGTTCGGAGGAAAAACCGAGTTCAGTCGTCAGTTGTGTCCAGTTACCATCAATGTTCACGGACAGCACGTACAGTCCAACGGGCAGGTCGGAAAACGCGAAATGCCCGTCGGCGTCTGTTTCGGTTATACGGATAAAAGGTTGATCTGCGCAAGGTGTCTCACCATAGAAACTGCTGCCCAACCTTTCAACGCATATTTCGACCGTTGATCCGGCTACCGGCTGCCCGTTCTCGAGTACGACTCGCCCCTTCATCGAACCGGACGCTTTTTCCATCGGTTCTGGCAAGGTTGGTCCTGCTTTTACGACGGCCAGGGCGTAAATGTTGTTATCAGCCAGGTCGGCATTGTTCATACGATATGCTTGCCAGGTCGTTCCGTCCAAGATGTACAGCCCCCATTCGGTGCCCATCCACACGCGATCCTGGGCGTCGACGACAATGTTGCGCACGTGATTGCTTTCCAGTTCGCTGTTCTCATCGTTGTATACCGACCAGCCCCCATCTTGAAACACATACACGCCTTTGCTCAACGTGCCGACCCATACATGCCCCTGGGCATCTATGGCCATACTCTCGACTGTGGATAGATCACGATTGCTATAAGGAGTCCAAGTTCCATCGTCGAACGTCAGTATGCCACTGCTATGGGTGATCCATGGATTGCCCTGGGCGTCCAGGGCAATTTTGTCGAAAAAGTACCGGGCGTGGAATCCTCGCCCCTCTTGGAAAATGGTCCATTCATCGCTGTCAAAGCTATCGAGCATGGCCACGCTGCTGGCTGTCACCACCCAGACCCGTCCGCCTGGGGCAATCGCTACGTCTTGGATCAGATCGGTGGTCGCTGCCCCAGTGGCTAGTTGTTCGGATGGATGGGTAGTCCACGATCTTCCATCATGGTAACTCACACCACGAAAGTGAGCAACCCAGATGCCGCCGGCTGCGTCGCACGCCATCGCTTCAGGGTTGCTGTATCCCCATCCCCGCTCGTACCCTTTCCAGGTCTCGCCGTCAAAACCACTGATTCCTGAACTGTGTGCGATCAGCAGACTGCCGTCCGGGCACGTGCTGATGCTGGTGATGAGATTGCCGCCCAGCGGCGAGTTGTCCTTGTTAAACGTTTGCCAGCCGGTCTCGTTCAGGCACGTCAGACCGTATCCAAAGGACCCCAGGCAGGCCATCCCCGGTCCGGCGGGCGGTGCGGATTTGGCTGCTTGTTCGGGTTCGGGTTCCTGGGGTGGTGGCGTCGTCGTCGTTGTTGATTCTGGGGGAGGCTGTTCGATAGGTTCTGGTGTATTGGTGGGGACGGGGGTATCGGGTGCAGACAGATTGCAGGTCAGTTGGGATAACGCAAGGCCTATTACAATGAGCAGGGATAGCCATGTTCTGTTTCTAGAATTTCGGTACTCGGACATTTTTCTTTCCTTCAAAGCGATTACAGTATTTCCAGGAACGCTGCCACGCGCTCCCGTATTGCGCCCTCGTTGTAGAGGCGCGTGTCACACATGTCGGCATCGAGGATAATGGCGGGCAGACTCAAATCATCCCGCAGCACAGTACGAACTTGGTTCTGGGTGATGGAAAAGGGTTTGCAGGAACGGTTGGCGTGCAGCACCATCCCGTCGGCCTGAAAGCGTTGGGCCATACCGGTGATGGTTTGTAGCCGGGTGGGTAGGTCCACGTTGATGAACACGCCCGTGTACGCTTGCGCCATACCGACGTAGGGATCGTCGGCGTCGAGTTCGACGGTCCATGCGTTGGTGTAAGTGTCGGCGACAAAACAGGCCCCGGCGTCCATAAAGGGGCGGAAAAAGCGGTAGAGCCGGTGCCAAATGGCGATATTGTCCCACAGCAGGCGGTACTGTTCGTCGATCACCGCGCTGACGCCTTGGGCAACGCGCTCCTCCAACTCGGCTTTGAGGCCCTGGTAGCAATCGATCACCTTGCGCGTGCCGCGCAGCGTGACGATGGGGGCCAACGCGATAAAGAGGTCGGGGGCGTTGACGGGAGATGGGCGGTGCCGACCGAATTCGAGAATCTCTTGCCACAGGGCGATCGCCTCGCGCGCGAGGTCGAGGGTCGAGCGGAGTTTGGTGGGTTTCAGGCGGCGGCCCGTGTGCGCCTCCAGCCAACCGACGAACTCGTGCAACTGCTCGGCGACGTAGGCGATGATGTGGGGCTCGGCCGGGGTGGTGCGCTGGAAAGGGACGTCGAGGATAAAGAGCGGGATGTCGTAGAGATCGGCCAGCGCCTCGTACCACTTGAGGACGGTGCCGCAGATGTTGCTGCAGCAGACCAGCAGGTTGGGGCGCGGCATCCCCTTGAGCGGCGCGTCCTTGGGCTGCAGCACCGCGCCGATGTGTCCGCGGGCATAAGAGCAGAGGTCGGCGGGGTAGCCGGTCGCCTCGGCCACTTGGCACAGATGGACGGAGGCCCCGCGCGCGCCGCATATCGCACCATAGTTCTCCGGGTAGAGGGTGAGGATGCCCATCGCTTCCATGATCTCGACCGGCGCGCCGCTGGTGACGTAGGCCAGCGGCTTGATCCGGGCCAACGCCTTGCGCTGCACGTAATAGCGGGCCATCATAGCATTGATCTCTTTGAGCGATTGGAGGCGGGGGTATTTGGGCATTTTGATTCTCGTTTTTCCCTGTATTCAGAAATCAGATTTTTGTGCAAGCCGAGTGACCTGGTTGACTGGCATATGTCAGTTGAACATTATTACCATCACCAATATCCCTATCAGCAGCGTTACCACCACAAAAGATAGAAATTTCCAGATGCCATAATCGTCGCGGACCACATGCCTGCCCATTGCAACGAATCCGTATCCAAACACAGAATTGACATAAAGCACGATGAAGATACACAATAGTACAAAAATCACTACTGCTATGGCTCTTGTTGGAATACCCTTGTCCCACAATTCCAAACAGCCGAGCAAGAGAAGAATACATATCGTGCTACAGATTGCGAATTTTATCTGAGTTTTTGCCACCGGGATTTCCCTCTTGTTAGGCTCTTTATAACGCATTCGTCCTTAACTCCTCCCCAATTTTGCACTGCCCTGGAAGCGCTTGCTCAATCTGTAACATAAAAAGCGTTCAGTATTTTCTCGTACAAAGCCGGTCCGTTCTCGTTGATACCCTCATATGTATCCAGAGAGATCATAAAAACGTGTTTTTCACTCACTACAAATGCCACTGTTCTGACCAGATTTCCATCCATTTCTCGAACTAGTGCCGCACTTTGGTAAGCAATGTCGATTCCATCACCCTTTCGCTCGATCATAACTACGTTGGTTGCATCCACAGGGATACCACCGTCGAAATCAAGTGTTAATGAGACTGGATAACTGCTAGAGCATTCTCGCGCCAGCTCTTTTCCAACTAGAGGGGCATAACCTTCGAATGCTGGATCATAATTTCTAACAGTAATCCATTCATACCCCTCTTTGTCACTCATTGAGGCCTTCAACAAAAGACCAATGCGACCTTTTTTCACATCTTTCCACCCCCTTGGGAGCCACACTTGGAATATTCCAAGCCCTCCCTGGTGTGGCTTCCAACTCTTGGGAACATTCGGCGGATGGGGTATAGAAGCCAACTGGATGGACTTTATCAGAGATGGAATGAGAACCAAGATCAGAGCGCAGAGTAAAATCGAAATGAAACCGAGCAAAAGCCATTTATTGCGAGTCATAAAGCTCCTTCGATCAGGCAGAGGGACAAAACCTGGTCTCTCATTTTGCAATCATCTCTACAAACGCCTCCACCCGCGTGCGCAGTTGCCCCGCCTGGGATGCCTGTTCCAACTCGACCAGCAGGTGGGGCACACCGGAGTCGTCGAGGGCGTGGGTCAGCGGGACGTAGCCAAAGCCGTGCGGCTCGCAGAACTTTTGGCGGGCAAAGATGACGCCGTCGGCGTTTCGTTCCTGCACCAACGAGAGCATGTGGGCCTCGCGGGTGCGTTGGGGGTGGTGCTTGGTTGGGGTGGGGAGCAGGGCTAGCAGCCGGTCGGTCAGGGCTTGTAGTGGGTCGGCGTCTACATCGGCGTCCACCGCAAAGTATCGCTCCCCCAGGTCGAACTGGTCGCCGACCACGCGAGCGTTGACTTGCTCCAGAACGTTAAACAGAACGGGCGCACCCAAGGCTGGCCCGACGAGAACAATCCTGGTAGCAGAGGATGCAGAGTGGGGCGGTTCCCCATTCGCCCATTCGTTCATTTGTTCATTCGCATTGTAAATCTCTTTGTGTGTTTGGAAAGCGGCTCGCACCAGGTCGTACAGTTCAGCTGGGAGCAAGTTTGCGGCGTGGGCGTAGAGGCGGCGGACCAGGGTACGGGTGCGGTTGTAGAGCGCGATGCTCTCCCGCAGAGCGTCATCGGTGATCGGGCGACCAGTCTGTGCCTGGATGCGCTCGCGCAGCGATTCGAGTTCGGCCAGGAGATAGACGCGGGCGGCAGGGCTGTCCAGGCGCAGCGGCATCCCAAAGTGAAAAAAGGGAATGTGGGGCACGTTCGGCGGCCAGAGATCAGCTAGCCCCTGCGTCGTGTCGCACGTCTTGGCCAACACTATCCCGGCCAGGTGATCCAGTTTGCCCGTCAGGGCTTGGTCAAGGGCTGAACCGACAATCCAGCAGGTGAATGCGGGCAGGTGGGCGCGGGCGTGTCCGTGATCGTCCGGGGTGGGAAAAATGAACACAGGCGTAAAGCCTGCAGCGTGAAAAAGTTCTTCAGGAACGTAGGCCGAGAGAAACCCAATGGGAGATTGCATATCTGTCAGTGTCCTGTGATTCGTGTTTCTACTCGCGGGCGATGAGAGCTGCGCCGATAGCGCCAGCCAGTTGCGCGTGCTCCGTCACGATGATGGTGTGACCTAGTTTCTTCTCCAGCATCCGGGCCACGCCATCGTTGCGGGCCACGCCGCCGGTCAGCACCACCGTGTCTTGTACCGGAATACGACCCACCATCGTCGTGATGCGGGCTGCGATAGCGTCGTGGATACCGGCAATGACCTCGGCCTTGGGCACGCCGGTGGCGATGTGGGTGACGACCTCCGACTCGGCAAAGACGGTGCATGTGCTCGACATCTTGGCGTGCTTGGCAGCAGAAAGGGCGATCTGTCCGAAATCCACCAAGTCTACTTCCAGCGCGCGGGCCATCACCTCCAAGAATCGTCCGGTTCCCGCAGCACATTTGTCGTTCATCACAAAGTCGAGCACCTTGCCGTTGTTGTTGATAGAGATGCCTTTGCTGTCTTGCCCGCCGATGTCGATCACGGTGCAGGCGTTAGGGCAAAGATAGTGCGCGCCCCGCGCGTGGCACGTGATCTCGGTGACGGTGCGGTCGGCGCCGGGGACCTGGATGCGCCCGTAGCCGGTACCGACCAAGCGGGCGATTTTTTCTCGGGTCAGCCCCACTTGCGCCATCGCTTGATCAAGCACCTGGCGGGCGGCGGCAGCCCGGTCATACCCAGCGAGGATGACGGTTGTGGTGAGTAGGTCCTCGTCGTTGAAAATGGCTGCCTTGGCGGTAATCGCGCCTATGTCTATGCCCGCTGTGTACATGGCATTATGGTACGTGAATTGGGCGAGATGTCAAGTAATCGATGCTGGCGCAATAGGATTCTTTGGAGAATACGGATGGTTATGGTATACTTGTAATAGTCATTATCCGCTATAGTAGCTTTTCCCTGGCAAAGGTTCTCGAAAAAGCTGCTAAATTCCATAACCACGAAATCAGAAAAAAAGGAGCTTTAAATGTCTGCAAATCCCGCTTCTCGCAACAATATGTACAGCGCGCCTCCAAAAATGGAGATCAATCTCAACAAGACCTACACCGCCACTATCGAGACTGAAAAAGGTGATATCGTCATCGAGTTATATGCTGACAAGGTGCCGAACACGGTCAATAATTTTGTTTTCCTCGCCCGCCAAGGGTTTTATGACGAGACAACCTTTCACCGCGTTCTGGAGGACTTTATGGCCCAGGCAGGTGATCCCACCGGCACCGGCTCGGGTGGGCCGGGATATAGATTCTCCGACGAGTTCCACCCAACCCTAAAACACGATGGTCCTGGTATTCTCTCGATGGCGAACGCTGGCCCCGGAACCAACGGCAGCCAGTTCTTTATCACTTACAAGGACACTTCCTGGTTGGATAATCGTCACACTGTTTTTGGACGAGTGACCGACGACGGGATGGATGTGCTCAAATCTCTCACGCTGCGCGATCCTTCCCAGAGACCTTCGTTTCCTGGAGATCTGATCAAGACTATTCGTATCGAAGAGAAATAAATTGTCACCATTGGGCTGTTGCCGTGCTGAATCGGCAGCAGCCGGACTGACTACCAGATGACTGAGCCGATGTTATCCAATCGTATCGCGCAGCTTGTTGAACCGCCGTGATGGGTGCCGTACGATGCTCGGCATCGTTGGCATCCTGGGTACTATTTTTTTCATCATGGGTATGGTATTTGTCTGGGTTTTTGTCGGTGATCTTTACCCCATTGATGTGTGGCGGTTGTCGCGTTTCACAACGACTGCTCGGGCGACTATCACCGACACCGCCACGACCGGTGCGACGGAGAACGATGTGCCGGTGTACGAATACCATTTGGGTCTGTTTCAAACAAGCGATCCAAAATCCCTGCAGTATTTTTCATGCGGTAAGAAACAGATATGGACGGGCTTTGGGGCTTTTCCAAAAGTTGTTTCTTAGTAGTTGGGACGACCTGCCAGGTTTACGATGACGATCTGGAAAAATGATTTCAAGGCTTGTGAAAGGCATTTTTGGTCATAATTATGTCGATAAAACCTGGCAGGTCCAAAGCCTCCAATTGAGATGAAACACACCCATTTGTTTTTCCTCAATTTCCTTGTATCGCCTACTCGGTATATGCCCATAAATGATTTTCTAGCCAAGCGGTGCGTCATTTGAATCGCGCAGAGGATGAGGGAGCATCCAGGTGGTAGGTGAAGAGCAATTGCCACATCTCGCCCCTGGCCAAGGGGATACGAATGTCGCGACGGTTGAGGATAGGTCAGTATCGTTCAAAGGCAGCCTGCATACGGTGATCATCGAATGGATCAACTATGATCAGA
>JAAEPW010000935.1 GCA_024232355.1 Chloroflexota bacterium
ATGCCGATCCGGGATGTTTTTGGCAGTCTTTTTGTCCCTTTCGCTTCGTTTGTTGCTCTCCCTATAGCTCTACATCCACCATCAACCCCACTTTTTGCCTCTTTCCCCCTCCTACGCCGGGTTTCCACTTCGAAAACCCATCATCCAAACCGATTTGGGCAAACTACTTGACAAAAGTACCCTCCCATAGGATAATCCGCCCCACTTTTGAGGAGGATAAGATGGCTAAACCATTCGAGGTCACTGACGAAACATTTGAAGAAAAAGTACTCAAAGCTAAAAAACCAGTCCTCGTGGACTTTTGGGCCGAATGGTGCGGCCCATGCAAGGCGATCGCCCCGGCTGTGGAGGCAATTGCTGATGAATACAAAGACCGCCTCCAAGTAGCCAAGATGGACGTGGACACCAGCACTAAAACGCCTGGAGGGCTGGGCATCCGGGGAATTCCCACATTAATCTTGTTCAAAGGTGGGGCAGAGGTAAAGCGCATCGTGGGCAATCGTTCCAAGGAAAAATTGATAGAGGAATTGCTGCCCCATATCTAAAATTACTTGACGCCACGACGTCCGTGTGTTATACTGCACATACAATTTAACATCCAAAGACTGTGATTGGGAAAAGTAAGCACCAAAGCGGGGTTCAGAGAGTCGGGCAAAAGCTGCGAGCCCGATACCAGCGCCGGTACTGAATGGGCCCAGGAGTTGCCCGCCGAAACGAACAAATCGTTTAGAGTAGTCCGGGCCGGAGACGCCACCGTTATCAAGGCGAGGGTATCGCCCAGATTTGTCACGGGCCGTACCTGAAATGAGTGAGGCTGGCTTTTCAGGAAAATTCTTTTCCTACTCGACGCGCTGTCATCAGCGCGTTTTGTTTTTCTAGCGTGAAAAGCTGCCTAACCAAGGTGGCACCGCGAGTGTCAGAGTTATGACGCCCGTCCTTGAGAAGAGGACGGGTGTTTTGTTTTCTGAATCAAGGCGTTGTTCAGAAACAACGTCGTACTGTTTATGTGATTTGACTCGCAAAATGCATATCAAAACAAAGTGATTGTTGAACGATCACAAAGGAGGTACTGAAATGACTAAGAAACGAATTCTTACCGGAGACCGGCCTACGGGCAAGTTACACTTGGGCCACTATGTGGGAACCCTGGCCAATCGCGTGCGGCTGCAAGACGAATATGATTGCTTTTTCATCATTGCCGATTTGCACACGCTCACCACTCGACCGGATAAAGAACGGATTCTCCAGACTCATCACAACGCCCGCCAGATCATAATGGACTATTTGTCGCTGGGCATTGATCCCGAAAAGAGCGTGATCTTTATCCAGTCGGCTATCCCGGGCACCTATGAACTCAATTTGATCTTTGAGATGTTGATCAGCGTGTCCCGGCTGGAGCGCGTCCCCAGCATCAAAGAGATGGCGCGCGACGCTCAACTGGAGACGTTGCCCTTTGGTTTGTTGGGCTATCCGGTGCTCCAGGCCGCCGACATTCTGCTGCCCCGCGCCCACCTGGTCCCGGTCGCTAGGGACAACGAGGCGCACATCGAAGTTGCGAGAGAGGTTGCCCGCCGCTTTAACCGGATTTACGGCGACGTCTTCCCCGAACCACAGGGCTTGATCGGCGACGTGCTCGTGGGTACCGATGGGCAGACCAAAGCGAGCAAATCGCTGGACAATGTCATTTATCTTTCGGACGACGCCGCGACGGTCGAGCGCAAAGTGCGCGGGATGTACACCGACCCCCAGCGCGTGCGCGCCGATGTTCCTGGACGGGTCGAGGGCAACCCGGTCTTTATCTATCACGACGCTTTTAACCCTGATCGAGACGAGGTGGCGGACTTAAAAGGGCGATATCTTGAGGGAAAGGTGGGCGACGTGGAAGTCAAGGGAAAGCTGACCCGCGCCATCAACACATTCCTCGATCCCGTTCGTGAGCGACGCGCTTACTATGAAGCACGACCAGAACTGATCGAAGACATCCTGTACAACGGCAACCAGCGTATGCGCCAGGAATCAGAAGAGACAATGGCTTTGGTGCGCGAAGCGATGGGGTTGATACCCGTAAAACCGTCGAGACAACCCAGCTTGGCTGCGCTCAACTCGAGATCTCCGGGCCTGGTCTACTGCTAACCGCCGATAAACACAGATGAACGCAGATTTTCAACTGGTTTCAAGCCAAATTCGATATTCATCTGCGTGAATCTGAATCCGCTCCGTAGGAGCGCCATCTGCGGTTCTAAAGAGATTTGTCAGTCGATCAGGAGAGACGAGTATGTACTTGATTCAAGTTCGGGTCAACAGCGAGAGCTATCCCACTGACCATTGTTATCCTTTCAACATTCCTGTTCTAGGAAATGCGACAGAATTGGCGTTCAAAAGTCCCGTCGTTTTTTTCGTGGGCGAGAATGGGTCTGGGAAATCGACCTTGCTGGAGGCCATCACCAGAAAGTGCGACATCCATATCTGGGACAAGCCCAAACGGCACGTCGCCCACAATAATCCCTACGAGGACCGCCTACAAGACTATATTACCGTGACGTGGGCCAATGGGCACGTACCAGGGTCCTTGTTCAGAGCCGAGACGTTTCGCGACCTGGCCGACTTTCTCGACGATGTCGCGCTCTGCGATCCCGGACGGCTGAAATATCATGGTGGCCATATCATCAACACGCTGTCGCACGGCGAGGGGATTCTGAGCTATTTCAGTGGTCGCTACCACATCAAAGGGCTCTACTTTCTCGACGAGCCCGAAGCGGCGCTCTCTCCCGCGAGCCAGGTCAAGTTCCTCAAACTGCTGCGGCGGCTGGAGGCATCGGGCCACGCGCAATTCATCATTACCACGCACTCTCCCATTTTGCTGGCTTATGAGGGCGCGCAGATTTTTAGCTTTGATTCTACCAATATCCAACAAGTGGCCTACAAAGACACCGACCACTATCGAATTTACAAACAGTTTTTCACAGACCCGAGTGCTTTGCTGGAAGCCTGAGGTTTCCCTGGCAGCTGAGGAAAGGAGGGACGTTATCGAAAGAAACAACTCTATGGAACATTAGCTTTTCAATTTCACACATTTTATTCAAGGAGAAGATCAAAAATGACCCAGTACAAATATTTTCTAGACGAAAAAGACATGCCGACCCATTGGTATAATATTTTAGCAGATATGAAGAAACCGCCACCGTTCTACCTGCATCCGGCGACGTTGGAAGCTATGGAAGACCCTCCAATGCCCCCGCCCGTCTTTCCAATGGAGCTGATCAAGCAAGAGTTCAGCAAAGAGCAGTACATTGAAATCCCCGACGAGGTACAGGATGTGCTCAAGATGTGGCGTCCGGCCCCGCTCTATCGCGCTGCCCGTTGGGAAAAGGCCCTGGACACTCCTGCCAAAATCTATTACAAGTGGGAGGGTGTCAGCCCGCCTGGAAGCCACAAACCGAATACGGCTGTGGCCCAGTGCTACTATGCCAAGGAAGAGGGGCTGAAAGGTTTGGCCACCGAGACCGGGGCAGGCCAGTGGGGCAGCGCCCTGAGCTTTGCCACAAATCTGTTCGGGCTCGAATGTAAAGTCTTTATGGTGACCATCAGCTATCATCAAAAACCCTACCGGCGCGTGATGATGGAGACCTGGGGCGGCAGCGTCGTCCCCAGCCCCAGCTCTGAGACGAACGCCGGGCGGGCAATTCTGGAAAAAGATCCCGAGACCACCGGCAGCCTGGGCATCGCCATCAGTGAGGCGCTCGAGTACTCAATGACGCACGAAGGATACAAGTACTCGTTGGGCAGCGTGGTCAACTTTGTTCTGCTGCACCAGACGGTGATCGGGCTAGAGGCCAAAAAGCAGATGGAGATGGCGGGCGATTACCCGGATATCGTCATCGGCTGCGCGGGTGGTGGCAGCAACGCCGCCGGCCTCATCTTTCCCTTTATGAAGGACAAATTGGACGGCACCAACCCAGACTTGCGTGCCATCTTTGTCGAGTCGACCGCGTGCCCCAGCATGACGCGTGGCACCTATGCCTATGACTGGGGCGACACAGCCAAGACCGGCCCCGTAGCCAAAATGCACACCGTGGGCCACGGATTCATCCCCGCTCCGGTTCACGCGGGCGGACTGCGCTACCACGGTATGGCCCCCAGCATCTGCGCCCTCTTGGACCAAGAATATGCAGAGGCCCGGGCATATCACCAGATTGAGATCCTCGATGCTGCCGAGAGCTTTGCCCGCTCTGAAGGCATCATCGTGGCTCCAGAAACGGCCCACGCCATCCAGGCCACCTACGATGAAGCAATGGCCTGCAAAGAATCAGGCGAATCCAAGGTCATTCTTTTCAATTGCAGCGGTCACGGTCACTTTGACTTGGCGGCCTACGACGCTTTCCACCGAGAAGAACTCTTGGATTACTCGTTGGAGCAAGAAAAGATCGAGCAAGCGCTGGTAGAATTGCCAAAAGTCTAGTTTGAGTAGATTGAGAAAAAGTAGACAAGGGACTATTTTCCTTGTCTACTTTTTTACTTGTCTACCTGATACTTTTGTGTACAATTCAAGCACTAATCAAATGACGAGGTGCGTATGAAAATTACCTATCGTGACAAAGAATGGGAGCTGCGAGGACGGTGGCGCG
Organism: Chloroflexota bacterium; assembly: GCA_024232355.1. The sequence goes on from JAAEPW010000935.1 coordinate 4,626, forward strand.
TGCGGAATGCCATCAAAAAAGTGGGCCTTCTTCCCCAGACCGTGCTCGCCGTGCGTGATGGCAAACTACTGACCGGTGACGTGATGCTAAAAGAGGACGACGAGATCAAACTCGTCGCCGTGATTTCGGGCGGATAACGATGAAATGTCGCAAGTGCACCCAAGCGGCTGTGCTCAATATGCGCCGGCACAAGCTGGCGCTGTGTGAAGACCACTATCCAGAGTGGTTCGTTGCTCAGACCGCACGCGCTATCAAAAAACACCGCATGTTCGGCCATGATGACCAAGTGCTGGTAGCGGTTTCTGGCGGGAAGGACAGCCTGGCCTTGTGGGACATACTGCTGCAACTGGGCTACCAAGCCCACGGGCTATACATTGACCTGGGCATTGATGGCGGGGTAGGCTATTCTGCCGCCTCGCGGGAAAAGATCGAGCAGTTTGCGTCCACCCGGCCCAATGCTCAATTCACAGTCGTGGACGTCAAAGCCGAGTATGGAGAGACGCTGCCAGAAGTGGCACAGCGGGTGCGTCGCGGACGCAGCAAGCCATGCTCGGTCTGTGGGCTGATCAAACGGCACGCGATGAACCGCGTAACCCGCGACGGCGACTATACCGTGCTCGCTACCGGTCACAACCTGGACGACGAGGCCGCCGCGCTCTTTGGCAACGTGCTCCACTGGCAGACAGGGTACATCGCTCGCCAGGCCCCGGTGCTGCCCGCGTCAGGCGATGGGCTGGCGCGCAAGGTCAAGCCCCTGTGCCGCCTGTACGAGCGCGAATCGGCCGCCTACACCCTCATCACCGGTATCGACTATATCTACGACGAGTGCCCCCACGCTATCGGCGCGACCAGCATCCGCCACAAGGACATCCTCAACCAGATGGAAGAGGAGTCGCCCGCAACAAAGTTGCATTTCTATTTGGGTTTCCTGCAGGCACGGAAGAATGGTTTCTTCCGTGAGCAGGCCGAGCAAGTGGAACTGCACCCTTGCATCAACTGCGGCCAACCGACCAGCGTGCCGGGGATGTGCGCGTTTTGTCGCTTGTGGAGAGGCACCGAAACAGAAATAGGAGCGCACGACCCGCAATCTACGCCCACAGATGTGGAATGACCTCCAGGGAGCGTTGCACACCGCCCTGAATGCGCGGTTCGACGCCGCCCAGGTCGTGAACCAAAGCTAGAGCATCTTCCCAGTACACGTCATGTTCGTGAACTACTGCTTGTAGCTCGGCCATGGTCTTTCCCTCACGCTTGAGCATCTCGAAATATGATTCGGGTGTGTCGCCGGTCAGCGTGTGCTCTTTGGCAATATCCCACATCGCTTGGAAAGCATCATGTGGAACATGCGCGAGCACGTTGGGTATCACAGCATCTCTCAACGCCGAGACAACGGTTGTGAAATTTCCATACATCTGGCTGCTCAAAACGTCAAACACTGTAAACACGACATCTCCTGGCACGGGTATTTCGGCCAGCGATTCAAGCCCCATCGTTTGCAGAATGTCCCAGCCAAATCGCTTCCAATCCTCATCTGCCGCGAGGTGACAGAGGTAGCCGGTCACAAATGCCCGCTCTGCGCTCGCCAGTTGATTCCACGGGCAAAGCAGCAGGTCATCGAGCTGGCTCAAGAAATTGGTGCAGCTTTTGCTGAATGCATCCGTGCCATCCTCTTCCAGACGCCCGATGAAATGCGTCGTGCGCCGGTCGATGCTGCTAAAGCCGTGCACGTCAACCAACACGCAGCCGAGCAGAAATGGACCGTAATCCTCATGTTCAAGTTGTTGCAACTGGGCAAATGTGCGCTCCCCAACGAGCAAATGTGTAATCAGTGGTGCCATTTCACTTCATTTTTCCTCAAACATTTTCAACCACTCTTGGACCTCATCCGCCGAGAGATTCACGTCCCGTTCAGTCTCAATCGTCTCGACCGTGCGCGGCGTATTCAACTGCACGGCAAATTGCTCCGACCGCATTACCCGCGCCCCTTGTGCCTTTGCCGCTGCGATGACCTGGCGGTCAGACGTGACCACCGTCAGTCCACGGGGGTCGCGCGCCTGGCGGAGGCGCTCGCACAGAATACGGTCGGCGGTGCGACCGGTGGGTGCAAAGACCGTCTCAACACCCCCGCCGGAGAGTTCCCACGAACGTCCGCCTGGCAGGCCGTGGTCGAACACCACCGTGACGCGCTTGCTCGTGCGGGCGCAATAGCTTTTCAATCGAACCACCAGTTTGGCCTCGTCGTCCGGGTCGTCCAGATGAATATCGGGCAGCTTGCCGATGAGGTTGTGCCCGTCAATCAAGATTGGCATTACGCATTTTCCTTTTTTCGTTGATAGTAGCGGCGCGCTTTGACGCGGCTGCCGCACACACCCATCATGCACCAGCGACGGCTGCGGTTCTTGCTCGTATCAACGAACAACCAGTCGCAGCCCTCGCCCGCGCATCGCCGCACCCGGGTGTGGTTTTCAGAGATCAGTAAATCGGCCGCTGAGCGTACAACAGGCCAGAGCATCTGGTCCAAGGCATCTTGGTCCAGACCCCATGCCCATTCGAACCCATCTACCGCCAGGCGGATTTCCAAACGAGCGAGTGCCCCGTGAAGCATAGTGTTCAGCACAGCAAGATTGTCTTGGACAGGTTCTTGATTCTCTGTAACCGTAGAGAAAATCCCAAAGATTGCCTCCCGCAAGGTGATGGCGCGCTCAAGCACATCTGCCGCTAGTTCGGGGTGGCAGGCTGCATTGTACAGCATGGTTTTTGCTTTGTCATCCATGAGGATGCCCACGTGCTGACCCCACGCCACCAGCTCGCCGTAGGTAGGGAGATATTCACGGTATGGCACCTTGCTTCGAGTGCTCACTGTGTTGGTGAAATTCAGACACAGGGCCCCACCCACTAGTTCCAGATTGCTCGCTAATCTTTTTTTCTTACCCATATCAGACATTATCACCATCAAAACAGGTTTGACAGGTATGATGAAACCCGTTATAATATTACCAGCAATATGATTATAGCAGGTAATACAACTATTGTACAGGGAGGCAAATATGGTACTTGAAAAGCATTCGAAAGCATTCGGTTTATCGGTTGCTGTGACCATAACTGTTCTCACAATGACGGTCGCTTGCTCCTCCGCGCCTAACGCGCCATCGATCACGTCCAAAGCTCCTGGTGTGACCCCGACACTAGGCAACATCTGGGCTGACCTGCTCCAGCAAACGCCCTATCCGTATACCACGCCCCTACCACCGGCACAGCCATCGAACGTTGACGGCACCTATGCCAAGTTCGATCCCAGAGAAGGCACTCGGCCATTTTGCATACGCTGTATGCCCTATCCGGCAGAAGGTGGCGTATGGCTGTTGCAGTTGGACAAGGGCATATTTCGGATATTTTCCAAGAGATCGTTAAACGGCTGGCATTCGATGGGGTCTTTTACCGCGTCGGATGATCAAATCACGCTCTTTAATGATCCAAATTGTCATGACACGATCGGCACCTACGCATGGAAGTTGGAGGAAGGGCAACTTGCCATAGACGTCATCCAGGACGAGTGTGCCGATGGCTGGAGAGCCAAAATTTTTACAAACTATTCCTGGGCAAGCTGTCAACCGCCGGGGGCTGAAGCCGCTATTACTCAGCATTGGCCCGCTCCAGATGGTTGTTACCCACTAGAATAGCAAAAAGATGAAAAGTGAATTGAAGGAGGTCGCAATGAGGAAATCGGTCATTCTGTTGTTTTTTATGTTTGTGTTGTTGATCACTGCTTGCGGAGGAAAAGAGGATATTTGCCGGTCCGTCTCTGAAATCCCAAAATCAGAGTGCGCTTCGCTCGTATCATTTTACCACAGTACAGACGGTCCCAATTGGACAGACACCAGAGGTTGGCTTGAAACCAAGCAGCCCTGCGAGTGGTACGGGGTGAGTTGTTCCGATGGGCACGTCACGGCTCTTACCATCAACTATAACGAACTGAGTGGCAGCATTCCGTCCGAACTCGGCGACCTGTCTCAGTTGCGGACGATCAGCCTATACTACAATTACCTGAGTGGCAGCATCCCGCCTGAACTCGGAAACTTGGTTAATTTACAAACTCTCATCCTGCACGACAACAGTCTGAGTGGCAGCATCCCGCCCGAGCTTGGCAGTCTGTCTAACTTAAAAATGCTCGATCTGGAAAGCAACGATCTGAGCGGGAGCATTCCGTCCGAATTGAGCAACTTGGGCAATTTGGAAGCACTCAAGTTGAGCACCAACCGCCTGAGCGGGGAGATCCCGCCTGAGCTTGGCGAGCTATTGAATTTGCAACTGCTTCTCCTATGCTGCAATGATGACCTGAGCGGCAGCATCCCGCCCGAGTTGGGCAACATGCCCAATCTGCAACAATTCTCTTATTTTGACACCAACGTAAGCGACGACATTCCGTCCAGCCTGGAAACCATGCCCCGTTCGGGGTATGATGTTCTTTGGAACGAAGAGCGGTCGTTGGATGATTGATCAAAAAGTGTAAAGAATAGAAATCGGCAGCGACGGTGCTGGCAATAGTTTCAATGTAAAAACAAAACACCTCCCTAATTCCAGGGAGGTGTTTCTGATGGTGGGTGATTATGTGCGGATGATCTTACCCTGCATGTCGGGCGGCACCGGCACCTTCATCAAATCGAGCGTCGTGGGAGCCACATCCATCAATTGCAAACCCTCTTCGTACCGGCTACCATGATTACGACGGGGGTCCCAGAGGATGAATACGCCATCCTGGTGATGATTAGCATCGTCTGGCCCCTGGTCGTTCTCAAAAGTGTAGAGGTCCGGTAGGCCAAAGGAGCCCAGCGACCGCCAGCGCAGGTTGCCAAAATAGACCATCAGGTCGGGGGCCACGTTGCGCACCTCGCGGTACAATTCGTTGGGCTTGAAAACTACCGAGCCCATCAGTTTTCCCGTGTGATCGGGTATGGCCTCGATCATCTCTTTGATCTGGTCTCGCACCTTGTCATAGTCGCGGGCGGGGATTTTTCCCTGCGGTTCGCGTCCTTCAACGTTCATAAAGATGCGGGCGTAATAGCCACCGGCCCCCCAGGCAGTGGTCTTTTCCCAGTCCACTTCTACCTTTTCAAAGGGAATGATCCCCTCGTACCGGGGTTCATCTTTGAGCACCAGCAGCCCCTCTTGGCGAAGCCACTGATTGATGGCAAAGCCACCCTCCATCGACTGCGCTCCGTGGTCAGAGACGACCATCACCACCGTATCATCATCCAGCATCCCCAAAATCTCGCCGAGTTCTTGATCCAGATAACGGTAATACGCGGGGATGGCGTCTTCATAGGGGTTGCCTGGCTCGTACTTGAAATGATCGGGGTCCCAAAACTTCCACATTCCGTGGTGGAGGCGGTCCAGACCAATCTCGACAAACATGAAGAAATCCCAGGGCTTTTCGCGAATCAAGTACTTGATGACGGTAAAGCGTTTCTCCGTCATCTCTTGGATTTGCTGCAAGAGGTGATTCTTGTCCTCGGTGCGAAACTGGTGCACGTCCACGTCGTAGGGCTGACCGTTTAGCACGCGATCCACCTCAAAGCGCAATTCGTTGGGATATGTGTACTGTCGCTGGGTGCTGGGAGTCAAAAAGCTGCTGATGAGGGCTCCCTTGATCGGCTTGATGGGATAGGTTTGTGGCACACCGACGACGATGGAATCCTTGTCCGCCTCGGTCAGGATATCCCAGACGCGCTTTTCGTGGATGACGCTGGCGGAGGCAATGTTCATTCGATCGTACGAATGATCGGCCCGGTTGCGAAAACCGTAAAATCCCAACACGCCAGGGTCTTTGCTAGACAACATCGAAGTCCAAGCGGGAACGGTGATGCAAGGGGTAGAACTGGAAAGCGGTCCATAAATACCTTCGTCAATCATGCGGCTCAGGTTGGGGAGTTGGTCTTTTAACCCCAAATCACCCTCAGCCCCAGTGCGAAAGAGCACTGGCGGTGGGGCACAGTCGAGACCCACAATAAAGACTTTGCGTTGTTTGCGCCGTTTTAAAAATTTTAGCATAATTCACCTACTTTGGTCCGTGAAACGCAAAACGTGAAGCGCGGGTTTCCCCTCACGCTTCACGTTTCGCATCTCACGTTTCACACTTTACTCGTCACTACTGTGTCGTTGCACACCCTCCAACAGCACACGGGCAACCTCTGGACGGGTGAACTCTTCGGGCAGCATCTCCCCTCGTTCCAGCATCTCGCGCACCTGGGTACCGCTCAAAAAGACCCAATCGTCTTTTCCGTGGGGGCAGGTCTTGGCAGAAACAACCGCGCCACACTTTTTGCAGAAAAAGGCATGCTCGAATTTAAAGGGAATGATGCCAATGTCCTCTGCCGGGAACTCGTTGAAAATGTTCTGGGCGTCGTAGGTGCCATAGTATTTACCGACACCTGCGTGGTCTCGCCCCACGATAAAGTGGGTACAGCCATAGTTCTTGCGGGCGATGGCGTGAAAGATCGCCTCGCGGGGGCCAGCATAGCGCATAGCGGCCGGGAACACGCCCAGGAGCACCCGTTCGGCGGGATAATAATCGCGCAGGATCGCCTGATAGGACTCGATGCGCACGTCGGCGGGAATGTCGTCCTTTTTGGTCTCTCCGACCAATGGATGCAGGAACAGGCCGTCCACAATCTCTAGCGCCGTTTTCTGGATGTACTCGTGGGCGCGGTGGATGGGGTTACGGGTCTGAAAACCGACGACCGACTGCCAACCCCGCCGAGCGAACATACGCCGGGTCTCTGCCGGGGTATGACGCAGTTCGGGGAACTCGGTCTTGACGGCACCAGGCCAGTCCACCAGCCAAATGTCGCCGCCCAAGAACACATCACCTCGACGGTAGAGACGCGCCACGCCGGGATGGGCTTCCTCAGTGGTCCGATAGACATCTTGGGCCTCCTTCTCTTTGACTGCGCGGTCGTTGGCGTATTTTTCCGCCACTTCCATCACAGCCAGGATGCGCTCTCCCTCGCAGAGAGCCACTTCTTGCCCTTCCTTGATGCTGTCGGCCAGGGCCTGGTCCACCGCGATGGTGACCGGAACAGACCAAAGCAGGCCGTTGGCCAGCCGCATCTCTGCAACGCAACGGTCATAGTCGGCCTTGCGCATAAAGCCATTGAGAGGGCTGAGAGCGCCGATACCTACCAGTTCCAGGTCTGAAAGGCCCATTGGGTCCAACTGGATCTTGACCATCTGTCCGGCCCGCTCGCGGACCGCTTCCTTTACCTCGCCGCGCATTACGCGGTCCACCAAAGTACCCCCGTGGGGGCGAATAACATCGTAATATGGTTCGCTCAACTTTATACTCCTTGTTTTTACTGCCTTGAGGGATTGTTCAAAAACAGCTTGGTTCCTTTCAACCCGTCTCCTAGCAAAAATGCCTGATAAATGTAACGTTGTTTCTGAACAACGCCTAAATGCCGGGGGATTGTACCACGCTAACGAAGGGTGTCAAGAGTGCTTTCAATGAAAAAGCCCCCGCCCCTGCAACAAAGGACGAGGGCTTGTCAAAATGCACCGATCAATGGGTCAGAATCTGGCTCAGGAACAACTTGGTGCGTTCCTCCCGAGGGTTGGCGAAAAACTCGTCCGGGGTGTTCTGCTCGACAATATTTCCCTCGTCAAAAAAGACGATCCGGTCTGCGGCCTCTCTGGCAAAGCCCATCTCGTGGGTCACGACGATCATCGTCATGCCCGAATAGGCCAGCTCGCGCATCACGTCCAGCACCTCTTTGATCATCTCGGGGTCGAGGGCTGAAGTTGGCTCATCAAAGAGCATGATCTTGGGCTGCATCGCCAGGGCGCGGGCGATGGCCACCCGTTGCTGCTGCCCGCCCGACAACTGGCCGGGGAATTTGTGGGCCTGTTCGGGGATGCCGACCCGCTCCAACAGTTGCATCGCGGTCTCTTCGGCTTTGGCTTGGGGCCACTTGCGCGCCCATATCGGGGCCAAAGAGACATTTTGCAACACCCTTAGGTGCGGGAACAGATTGAACTGCTGAAATACCATCCCTACCTCGCGCCGGATGGCCTCAATGTTGCGAATGTCGTGGGACAACTCGATGCCGTCCACGATAATGTCGCCCCGCTGGTGCTCTTCGAGACGGTTGATGGTGCGGATAAAGGTCGATTTACCCGAGCCCGATGGGCCGCAGATGACGATCACCTCCTGCCGCTTGACGGTCAGCGAAATGCCCTGCAGCACGTGAAAGTCATCGAACCACTTGTGTACCTCACGGCAGATGATAATGTCGTCTGTTGTGTTTGATTCCTCGTTCGGCATGACAATTTCCCCCACTTTTTATCGCTCACCGACGCCCAGAGCCACCTCCAGGCGGCGGCTGGCGTAGGACATTGAATAGTTAAAAATCCAGAAAAGAACGGCGATGAACATGTACACTTCCATATTCAAGAGCTTCCAGTCAACGTTGCTCTCCAAAACCGCCCTGCCGATGGCGAGCAGTTCCAAAAGCCCCACGATGACGGCCAGAGTGGTGTCCATAAAGAGGGCGATGAACTGGCCCACGATGGCCGGAATAACCAGCCGCAGCGCCTGCGGCAGCACGATCAACGCCATCGTATGAAAGCTATTGAGCCCCACTGCTTTAGCAGCCTCGATCTGCCCTTGCGGGATGGCCTGCAAGCCGCCGCGGATGTTTTCGGCCATATAAGCGGCGGCAAAGAGCGTCATACCGATCATGGCCCGCAGCACGCGGTCGATGCGGACCCCCTCGGGCAAAAAGAGAGGCAGGATGATGGATGCCATAAACAGGATCGTCACCAGCGGCACGCCGCGGACGAGTTCGATGAACAGGATACAAAATCCCTTGAGCACCGGTAACTTGCTCTGTCTGCCCAAAGCCAGCATAACGCCGATAGGAAACGAGGCCACGATGCCCACCAGGGCCAGCAAAAAGGTCAGGAGCAGTCCGCCCCACACGCCTGTGGCAACCTTGGGCAACCATTCAACGTCTTTGACCCCGCTCAACAGCAGAATGGCCAACACAAAAGAGATGAGCCACCCCAACGCCACCCAACGAGATTTACCGATGGGCGTGCGCCCCACTTGGTAGCCGATGACGATCAAAATCGGGTTGGACAGGAACCACAGCCGCACATTCAACCCTATACTGATGGGCAGCAAACTCAAAACGCCGAACGTCACGGCCAAAATCAGAGCAAAGGTACGCACTGTGCCACCCCATACGCGCCAACTGAGACCAAAGAGAAAGGAAACCACACACACGATGGCCCCCACCCGCCACAGTTGATCCAGGGGATATTGTCCCACGGCGAACAGTTTCGGACTGTTGGTCACTGGCGCCCAGTTGGCGACGAAAAAGACCCACCTCAACGCTCCCCGCAATACAAAGAAAATGAATACGGATGCAAGAATGGTCAGCAACACGTTGTACCAGGTGCTAAAGAGGTTCTTTTGGAGCCAGCGGACCGGTCCTGGAGGGGCCGGTGGCCGCACGACGGTCGTAGATGCTTGTTTTGCGCTCATACTATCGCTCCACCAATTGAATGCGGCGGTTATAAATGTTCATCAAAAACGACGTGGTCAGGCTGGTAAACAGGTAAACGCCCATCACCATCAAGAAAACGGGAACCGCCCGTCCGGCTTGGTTGATGATCGTCCGTCCCACAAAGAACAAATCGGGATAGCCAACGGCGATGGCGAGGCTCGAGTTCTTGGTCAGGTTCAGGTATTGGCTGATGAGGGGCGGGATAATGACGCGCATCGCCTGTGGAAAAACCACCAGCCGCAAGACCTGCATATCGTTCAGCCCGACCGCCCGGGCCGCCTCAAACTGCCCCCGGTTGACCGCCATGATGCCCGCGCGCACCACTTCGGCAATAAAGGCCCCAGTATAGATCACCAATCCGGCCAGTAGGGCAGCATATTCGGTGGTGAGCCGCATACCGCCTTCGAAATTGAATTTCCCCATCACTGGAAAATCCGCAACCAACGGGCTTGTGCCGCCGATGAACCATCCCACGGCAGGCAAAACCAACAGCACCACAATTGCCGTTGCCACGGGATAGGTGCTGCGCCCCGTCTTTAGTTGATAACGCCCCAGCACGATGCGCAAAACGACAGCCAGGACAATGGCTATTACCACAAAAGTGATCCAGGTGCGAAAGGTCGAGGTCGGCACCGGCGCTGGCATATAGACGCCGCGCTGGCTGAGATAGATGGGGCCAGGCCATTGGATGCTTTCCTTGACGATCGGCAGGTTTTGGAAAACGGCAAAATACCAGATAAAAAGTTGGACCAAAAGGGGGATATTGCGGATCAGTTCAATGTACGCGCTGGCGATTTTGCTGACCAACCAGTTGGTGGAAAGCCGGGCCAGGGCAGTGATCGTCCCCAAGATCGTCGCCAGGACAACGCCCACCACCGCCGCCTTGACCGTGTTCAGGATGCCGACCAGGAAAGCATAGCCAAAGGACATGGATTCGTCATACGGGATCACCGACTCGGCCAGAGGAAAACCAGCCGATCCTCTTACAAAGTCGTAGCCCAGGCTCAACCCCCGGTCCTGGGCCGCCTGAAACACGTTACTAACAAAGAAAATTATAAAGCCAATCACTAGAACCGCCGAGACAACTTGGGCGATCCCCTGAATCACACGTTCGTCACGCCAGAGGGGGATGTTGCTTCTAGTGACAACTTGAATACGAGAATCCTGACTCATACTCACTTTTCCCTTTTCTGGGGCCAGGCTCTCGAAAGAACCTGGCCCCTATGCTTCAATATTGAACAAACTCGAGGCAGTTAGCAAACCACTCTACGTTCTAGCGGACGGGCGGCGCATAGATCAAGCCGCCATCACTCCAGAGCTTGTTGGGGCCACGGGGGAGATCAAAAGCGTCACCATCGGGACCCATGTAGCGATCGTAAACCTCGCCATAGTTGCCCACGGCACGAATGATATTGACGGCAAAGTCTGGTTCCAGTCCCAACTCGGCTGCCCCAAACTCGCCCTCCACGCCCAACAGGCGCTTGACGGCGGGGTTGTCGCTGCCCATCATGTCGTCTACATTGTCCATGGTGATGCCCAGTTCCTCGGCATTGATCAAGACGTAGGCCACGCTCTTGACCAAGTCAAACCACTGGTCGTCGCCCTGCGGAACGGCCGGTGTCAGGGGTTCCTTGGACATGGTAAGATCGAGGATTTCGTGGTCGGCGGGGTTTTCAAAGCCTTCTCGGACAGCCGCCAACTGCGATTTGTCGCTGGTGGTTGCGTCGCAGCGTCCCTCTTCGTAGGCGTTGTATACTGACGCGGTGTCCTCAAATGTCACTGCTTCAAAGTCTAGACCACGGCCACGGAAATTGTCGGCCAGATTCAACTCGGTGGTGGTACCGGTGGTCACGCAAACGGTCGCGCCATCCAGGTCCTCCAACGTGGTCGCGCCGAGGTCCTTACGAACCATCATTCCTTGACCATCGTAGAATGTGACAACCGTAAAGTTGCCCCATTGCGCGTCACGGCTAGAGGTCCAGGTGCAGTTACGCGACAACACGTCCACCTCGGCGGTCTGCAAGGCTGGGCCACGCTCGGCTGCCGTCAGCGGTACGAATTCAACGGCCTCGGGGTCGTTAAAGATGGCGGCGGCTATCGCCCGGCAAAAATCAATGTCAAAACCAATGTTCCGGCCATTCTCGTCCAGGTAGCCAAAGCCGAGCAGGTCGGTACGGCTGCCGCAGACGACCTTGCCGCGATCCTTGATGATCTGTAAACGAGACTCACCAGAGGCAGGCATTGCGGGACATTCGGGGCACTCGGCCGCCTCGGGACATTCGACATCGGGGCACTCGCCCGCATCAGGGCAGTCGGGGCAGTCTGGGCAATCTGGACAGTCTGGCGCCCCACCACAGGCAGTGAGCAGGACACTCAGGGTCAACAAAATGACTAACGATGCATACAGCTTGCGATTCACAATTCTCCTCCTATACTTATGCTAGACTATGTACGACCAACAGATACTGTCAGAAGCTTTCGATATGCCACCTCCTTTCGTTTCCCCACCAACTACCGGTTTTCAGCACAAATGCCCATTAATTCAAAAGACTAATGAGAGTGTGTCAAAATCTATGGGGAACTGGTATTGGAACGTTTGTTGTCAGGCGTACGTCGTTGAAAATCTGGAATGAGAATGTAGAGCAAGGTAACGGCGATTTACCTTTAAAAGTATAGTCAAAAGGCCCAAGCTGTCAAATGGAGTTTGTGCTGGAATCATCGTTGAAATATAATCGAGGTAAACCTTCCAGTGAGGAAATTTGATGATCGGGCTTTTTTTTCTTCCGCCACGAATTACCACGAATGCAAGAAATGCGGCGAAATAGATCGGCCCTATTCCTTTGCTGCCTCCATTATCTCCTCGAGATAGAAAATCACTCGGTACAATTCCCGATCCACCCGAGCATTGTCACCGAAACAATCCCAAAGTCCACGTAATCAGCAGTGGTTTGCATCTTGAAGGCAAAGGCTTGATTCAGTTATTTCTTGTAATAGGCCCGGCTCGACCACATCCTTTCAATCGTTCTGCCCAAATCTACTTTACCATCCTCTATGACACAGCATTTTGCAATGAGCACATACTTGGACCAATAGGTATTGGAACTAGACCAGCCCAAGTTCTCGTGTGCGCGCAATCGCCTGACCGCGATGGGACACAGCCAACTTGCCGTAAATGTTGTTGATGTGCCACTTGGTCGTGCCCACAGTGATCACCAGTTGCTCAGCGATTTCCCGGTTCGAGAGACCGGCGACGACGAGGCGCAGCACCTCTAGCTCCCGGTCGCTCAGCGGCTCGATGAGGGGTTGGGCAATTGGGTGCGGAGGTGTGGAGGTACGAGGGAGCGCCGCCAGCAGTCTACGCGCGTACTCTGGCGCTATGCCCTGCGACGCAGCCTTTTGAAGCAACACAGCCATCGGCTCCCCTTTGTCCACAAAGGTGCAGACGTAGCCTTCCGGTTCAGCCAGGGTGAACGCGCGAGCCAGGGCTGCTATGGCTTGATCGGGTTGTCCTTGTGCCTCACAAGCCAGTGCCTGGCAGGTCAACAGATCAATCACCCGTCCCCACCGTTTCCCCGATTCGGCTTTGGGTAACAGGAGATCGATCAAATCTACTGCCTCGCCATGTCTCCCTTGAGCCAAAAGCACCTGGGCCAGGATGATCAGCTCGGCTTCACGATAGGCAGAGAGCGGAACATCCGAATCTAAACGGACATTTTGTGCCCAATCTGCGGCCCGATCAACCGCTCCTTGTGCCGCCCACAGCTTGGCTCGGAAGGATTCCACGAGAGGTTTTACTGCCTCTGGCTGTCGCGGAGCGAACGCTGCCAGATCGTCCAGCGCCTCAAAAGCCCCTTGCCAATCTTCTTCTGATGCTCGTAGCTGGGCCAGGCCGGTGAGACCGGGCATGAGGGCATCCAGGTCTCCCTGCGGCTTTGCCAGGGCAATGCCTTGTTCCAGGTGATGGCGCGCTGCTTCCCGATCGTTCTGTTCGTAGAGTATGGTGCCCAGCATTGTCTGTAAAAAGCCCGAGACGGGGTGGCGGGGACCAATCAATTCACGCGTCAGTTCTAGCCCCCGGTGACAGCTTTGCGCCGCCGCCCGCAGTTTCCCTTGGACGGATTGCACTTCTGCCAGATGTCCCCAGGCCAGGGCAAAGAGATGCATATTCCCTTGCTCTTGACTAGATGTCGCGGTTTCGGCAAAGGTCTTTGCCGCGCTCTCGAGTTCGCCGTTGAGCTTGTGAGCTAGGGATGTGATGTACAGGATCACCGGGCGCAAATCCTGCGGTCGATTGACCAGGTAGGGCAGGTCCTCTTCCTCCAGGTAGGGCAAAATTTGCTGGTGGAGATGGAGGGCTTGAGGGGCGTCGAGATGATCGATGGACAGGCCCATGCGCACGATGGCCACCTCGATCAGTGCAGCCCGCAGGTTGGGAGCCAGCTTGTCCACTTTTGGCCTTTTAGTGAACAGTGCCTCCATTCCCACACCCAACCCCTCTTCGAGGGTCTGTAAACACTCTTCAGCTTGGGCCGGGTGTTGGGTTGCCAGATTTGCCCAGGCAAACAGCATACACAGCTTGGGGTAAAGTCGGGCCAAGTTCGGGGGGATCATGGACCACCAACGAATCAACACGTTGTGCGGGACGAGTCCGAGCAGCAACCGTCCGCGTTTTTCGATCAGATGAACGATATAGTCATAGTCGTCGATGATTCGAGCGTGCTCGACAGCTTGGACCAGTAATTCGTTTTCCTCGTACCAACGGCTGGCTCGTCGGTGTAGCAGACCGATTTCTTCGGGTGTGGCGCTTGCTTCCAAGCGTTGGCGCAGCAGGTCGGCAAAGAGTTGGTGATAGCGATACCATTGCCGTTGATTGTCGAGGGCAGTGAGAAAGATGTTGGAGCGTTCCAGGTACTCGAGAATCTCCGAGCTGTCATCCCTGTCTACGTGTGCTTTGGCGTCACCAAAGCACACGGCGTTACACAGCGGCGCGCAAAGGCGATCCAGGATGCAGGTACGCAACAGGAACGCCTGGACCGAGTCTGGTTGTCCCCGCAGGACCTCTTCTAGCAAAAAATCCGCAATGTAGCGGTCGTCCCCGGCGAATGTGACCACAAAGCGCTCCGGGTCCGGCTGCCGGTGGAGTGACAGGGCGGCCATCTGCAGACCCGCAATCCACCCCTCTGTGCGCTGCTCCAGGGTAGCGACTGCCTGGGCGGACAGGTCGAGTTCCATCGTATGATTAAGAAACTGTGCCGCTTCCTGGGCTGTGAAACGTAGATCACGAACCCGGATCTCGGTCATCTGCCCGCGAGCGCGAAAACGGGACAGCGGCAGCGGGGGATCGGCCCGGCTGGTGAGTACCAAGTGCATTGTGGGGGGCTGGTGCTCGACCAAGAACCCAAGCGCCTCGTGAATCCATTCATTTTGAATGACCTGGTAATCGTCGAGAACGAGGACAAAGGGGGTAGACGTGGCGGCTATGTCGTTGATCAGTGCCGTGACCAGTATCTGAGGCGGCGGCAACTGGGGTGTTCCCAACTGGCTCTGTATTGCCTGGCCGATGTTTTTGTCGACTTTATTCTGGGCGGCGATGAGGTAGGCAAAGAACCGCGCGGGATCGTTGTCGCCTTTGTCCAGGGAGAGCCAGGCGGTAGGGCGGCCCAAGTGATGCAACCATTCGCTGACCAGCGTCGTTTTGCCAAATCCGGCCGTGGCAGAAACGAGGGTTAGCTTGCGGGAGAAACCACGGTTTCGCTCTAGTCCCGCGTTCAACTGCTCAATTAGGTGAGGGCGTGGCACTAGTTCTGGGCGGGGGGAAGGGATATAGAGTTTGGTGGTCAGCAAAGATGTTTCCATACGGCAAGTATACTATAACCTCACCCCAAAGACAACGCATTGTATCCCTTTGTCATTCAGGGCTGTTCAGTTCTCGCACAGAACGATCTAGCCACCGCACTTGTCCTGAACCCTGTACCTGTCGGTCCAGGACAGGTGCTGCCAAGTACAGGGCCCCGGGGACGGCCCATGCAGCGGTATGGTATTTCCAGGAAAGGTTTTCGTCCCCAAAACGCCCCCAGGACGGGGGCTGAGAGCCTTGGAAAATTAGAAGTGATTTTGTGCCCTGTTTCGACGTACTGGTGAGCCTCGACAATTTGTTCCAACGGATAGCGTCTATCAATGACCGGGCACTGATTCAGTTGGATGGGGTTTTCCCAATGGTAGGCAAAGTCTAGTTCTTGCCTCTTTGAACAAGCCGTTTTAGTTGATCGAGATACTCTTTTGAGGATGTTTTGGTATCACTCGAGTACCTTTCATCAAAATCCCATTCAACTGAACCAGTGCCTACGTTCGAGTTCCGATAAAAAATTGTCCAAGTCCAAAACCAAGACTTTGCAAGTCTCTCGCCAAGCATTTCGTAGGCAAAATCAACTTGCAATCACGTCAAACGTACTCGAGCAGAAAACAAACGCGCGCGCCACCTCGCTCAATGGGGCGCGCGCGTCTCTTTATTTTTTGATCACAATCGCTTGCATAAATGGAAACACATTTTTAACCTCGTACCGCTCGATCCCGATCTCTTGCAGCATCTCGTGGATTTCCGGCGCTACGTATGCGGCTCTGATCGAGTCCCAAAAACCAGTGTTGACTGGCACCCAGTAGAGCCACCACGCCCTTCTCAGATCATAAATATAGAGCGTTCCTCCGTCTACCAGGGCAGACATTAGATTCTGTATGACTCTTTTGGGGTCCTTCCAATGGTGCAGACTGAACGTGCTGTACGCCAAGTCGAACCGCCCCAGTGATTCAAGGGCATGCCCGTTTTCGGCATTGCCAACCACGAACTGTATCTTGTTTGCCAGTCCGGCGCGTTCGACGTATCCTTGGCCAACCGATGCCATATCCGGGGACAACTCGACACCCGTGATCCGCACGTCTGGATATTCTTGGGCGATGGTGATCGCCAGCAACCCAGGGCCAGGACCAACCTCCAAGTATCTGCCGCCAATGTCGAGGGTTTCAAGGTCTTGTAGGAATCCTCGAAACCGCACCATAGAAGTGTGCGCCGTCGATTCAGCGTAATTCGCCGCCGATTCTACGCCCTCAAAAGCGTCATTATGATAACTTTCTACAACTCGTTCAAACATGGTCTTCCTCCCTATCGGTCGCGTTCAGCCGCACGCGAGCGCAACGAAGCGTGTCGACTGCAACGCGGGGTCAGGTTTTGCTTGCATGTTCCACGGCTATAACGATTTTTCCTTTGGCGTGTCCTTCTCCAAGATACCGGAGAGCTTTTGCAGTCTCACTTAGTGGGTAACGTCGATCGATGACCGGCTTTACTTTGCTAGACTCGAGAAGCTCTTTTACACAAGTCAAATCCTTTTGGTTAATATTCGCAAGAATGGAACCGATCTTCTTGCCCTCGGTCTTTGAAATCCACCACTGTAGGAGCATGCCCGTCAAGAGTGAGACAATGAAGCCACTTTCTCCTCCGACTAAAACACAAATGGCATTGGGCTTGAGCGATCGCTTGTACTCGAGAATTGAACGGTTGCCGTTCACGACCAGAATCAGGTCATAAAGCTCCCCGTTCTTGGTAAAGTCGTCACGGGCGTAATCGATGACATGGTCGGCGCCGATTGATCGCGCTATCTCTACATTCCTTGAACTGCACACGGCCGTAACTTGCGCTCCAAGCGATTTGGCAATCTGGACGGCAAATGTACCCACTCCCCCGGACGCCCCATGAATCAACACTTTTTCCCCTGGCTCGATCTGTCCTTTATCGCGAAGGCCCTGCAGGGCTGTGAGCGCCGCCAGCGGTACGGCGGCCGCTTCCTCGAAAGAGACGTTGGCCGGTTTCAGTTCCAGAGTTTTTTCGCCAGCGCATACATACTCGGCAAAACCACCACTGACACCCTTTGCGATTCCAAATACCTGGTCACCCGGTTGGAACCGCCTGACTTTTTTACCAATCGCGGTAACCCTCCCCGCAATGTCGGCTCCAAGTATCGTCTTTTGGGGTCTAAGCAGTCCCTTGCCCATCAGACGGATCAGGAACACATCAGCGGTTAAAAAGTGCCAGTCATAGGCATTGGCAGAAGCGGTATGAACTTTTACCAAGACTTCATCATCAAGGGGGACGGGTCTTTCCACATCCTTGAGTTGAAGAACATCTGGTGGTCCGTACTCTGTGTATACAATTGCTTTCAAGGGTTACCTCCAAGTTTATCTTGCTATGATCATTACCAGATTTCTGTCTAACGACAATCTATTCAACACAGTTCGCAAAACCTAACTAGTATTTTGACCCGGTATCAATATGCCACAAACCTGTGAAAAAGTTGTGAAGAGATGAAGGAGATGTGATGAATTTCCTTTTTTTTGCCAAGCACAACAATAGCGCTTGTTCGCCATTTGAGAATACGAAGGAAGTGTGGTAAGATTGCGCCAGTTTACGTGTTACTGCTAAAAGGGCACAATGACGCTCCAACTCTTGACCACCAAACTCTATATCCCTTCCCCCCGACCAGAACTGGTGCCACGCCCGCGCTTGATCGAGCAATTAGAGGGCGGGCTCCGCCACAAGCTAACCCTCATCTCGGCTCCAGCGGGCTTTGGCAAGACAACACTGCTGAGCGAATGGATTTCTTGTAGAAGCGCGGTAACCGCACCCCTGCCCATCGCCTGGCTTTCGCTGGACAAAGAGGATAACGACGAGACCCGCTTTTGGACGTACTTGATCGCCGCCATCCAAACGGTGCACGCCGATCTGGGCCAAAGCGTGCAAGAGATGCTCAAAACGCCCCAACCTCCTCCTGCCCAATCTATTCTGACACCCCTACTAAACGACATCGCCGCCCTATCCGACACACTCGTTCTCATTCTCGACGATTATCACGTCATCTCGAACCGAGCCATCCACAAAGGGCTTGCATTTCTGCTAGAACATCAGCCCGAACAATTGCACTTGATTCTCTCCACCCGTGCCGACCCACCCTTGTCCGTCAGCCGGTTACGCGCTCGGGGACAGTTGACCGAGATGCGGGTCAACGATCTGCGCTTTACGTCCGACGAGGCGGCGACCTTCCTAAACGAGGCGATGAGCTTGAGATTGGCGGTTAAGGACGTAAAAGCGCTCAAAGCCCGCACCGAAGGTTGGGTCGTGGGCTTGCAGTTGGCGGCTCTTTCGATGCAAGGGCGTCAAGACACACACGAGTTCGTCGCGGCGTTCACCGGCGGTCATCATTACGTTTTGGAATACCTGACCGAAGAAGTCGTATACCGTCAATCCGAATCGGTGCAACAATTTCTACTGGAAACATCCATTCTGGATCGCTTGAGCGGGGCACTGTGCGACGCTGTGACTCAACGGGATAACGGTGACGCGATGCTAGAACGCTTGCGGCGAGACAACCTGTTCGTCGTTCCCTTGGACGACGAACACCATTGGTATCGCTACCACCACCTGTTTACCGATCTATTGAACAATCTCCAGCGGAAAAAATCATCACCAGAACACATCGCCGAATTGCACCGCCGGGCCAGCAAATGGTACGAACAGAACGGAACGCCGAGCGATGCCATCAAGCACGCGCTGCATGCCCAAGACTTGAAACGGGCAGCGTCTTTGATGGAGCAGGCAATCAAAACAACCCTGTCTCGCGGCAGTGTGACGACGTTGGTACGCTGGGCAGAGGCGCTGCCAGAGGAAATCGTGCGCACCCAGCCTCGCCTGCGTATGTATCAGGGATGGGCCATGTTCATAAACGCGCGAGGGCCACTTGCGCAAGAAATCCTACAAGACGTGAAAGAAATCGTGCAGGCGATGCCGCCATCCAGAGAAAAAGACGGGCTGCGCGGCGAACTTGGGGCGATGCTTGCCACGATTGCATCCGTACTACAAGAGATACCACAGGCCATCGAGGAGGCTCAAGAGGCGTTGACGTACCTGCCCGAGGAGGATCTCATATCGCGCGCCAGAGCGAACAGAGCACTGGGCGTTTCTTATGGGGCCACCGGTGATACCAACAAAGCCATCCAAAAGTTTGCCGAGGCCAAGGGGCTCGCTCTCGCGGCTGGGAACCACTTTTTGGCAGCAGAGATCATCTCTCAATCGGCTATCGGACAAGCGCATCAAGGTCGCCTGCGGCAAGCCGCCCAATCATATCAAGAAATCATAGACTTGGTCGCCCCACCCTCGCGGTTTCCACCGGCTGGCCTGGGCTACATCGGCCTGGCCGATATCCTGCTGGAATGGAACGATCTGAATGTGGTCGAGGACTGTCTGGACAAGGGAATCGCGCTATGCCAACAGGGAGGCATTGGCTACAATTTGCACTCGGCCTATTTCACTCGCGCGATTCTCAAGCAAGCGTTGGGAGATGCTGCCGGCGCTCTGGAGGCCATCCACCAAGCTGAACATCTTTGCCCAATTGAGGCTTTGTTGGAAAGAGCCGTTCATTTGGTTTCGTATCAAGTACGACTCCAACTATTGCGGGGTGACGTGCAAACGGCCCACCGGTGGGCCACAGGAAAAATAGTCCCAAATCTATCTTTCGAGAACCTCCCTATTTTCCTACACGAGCTGCAACAAGTCGCACTGGCACGCGTATACTTGGCCCGGGATGAACCGAAAAAAGTCCTGGCAATCTACAATCAGATTTGCGCTCCGGCCCAGGCCGCCGGGCGAATGGCTCGTGTCATTGAAATCAGCCTGATCAAGGCGTTGTCACTCCAAGCGCAGGGCAAGCCCAACGCAGCCCGTGCACCGTTTGAGCAATGCCTGACGCTGGCCGAACCGGGAGGATACGTACGACTGTTCCTGGAAGCAGGTGATCCAGTGGTCACGTTGTTACAGCAAGCTGCGTCACACGGCATCACACCAAACTATGTGGACAGGCTATTAGACGAATTTGACACAAAAAAAGCCCCTCTGCTCCCCCACCCCGCCGCTCTCATCGATCCGCTGACCAAGCGCGAGATCCAAGTCCTACAATTGATCTGCGCGGGATGTTCCAACCAACAGATCTCGGAAAAGCTAGTGGTCACGATGAACACTGTCAAAAAGCACACCAGCAATATCTATGCCAAGTTGAGTGTCAAGAGCCGCACACAGGCTGTTGCCCGTGCGCGCCAACTAGGATTGTATTGATTCTGCTCTCTGCGTTCGATTCCCTTACACTTTTGAGTAATACCCCTTCCATCTAAAAATTACACTTTTGAGTGGTGACAATTCTGCCTCCAAGTGCTATACTAGTGCTGTCAGATGCAGAGTTCTGACATTGGCAGGCAAAGATATGACAACAAAAGCTCAATTCTACGAAATTCGAGTCAAAGGCCATCTGGGGATCAGTTGGTCTACCTGGTTCGAGGAGATGGACATCCGTCACGAGGAAAATGGCGAGACGGTCCTTTCCGGATGGATCAGAGATCAAGCTGCCCTGCACGGCGTGCTGATGAAAATTCGCGATCTGAGTCTGCCTTTGGTTGCCGTGACAAGACGAAAACAGATCAATGTCTGAGTAATTTAAAGGAGAAATATGGACAAAAAAATTCTAGTAGCATACGCCACAGCAGCCGGATCGACCGGAGAGGTAGCGGAGGTCATCGGAAAGGCAATGACCGACGGAGGCGCAGCGGTAGACGTGCGCCAGGTCAAAGAGGTGACCGTCGTGAGCGAGTATCACGCTGTGGTGCTGGGTACCGGTATTCGCGCCGGGCAGGTATACCGAGAAGCGGCAGCCTTTGTAGAGACGCACCAGCAAGCGTTGAGCCAGATGCCCGTGGCTTACTTTGTCGTCTGCGCGACGATGGGGGAGAACACGGAAAAAAGCTGCGCCGAGGCAAGCGCCTACCTGGACCAATTGCAAGAAAAGACACCGGCAGTGGAGCCAGTGGACAAGGGTCTTTTTGGTGGAGTGATGGACTATGGCAGGCTCCCTCTAGTGCTGCGGCTGATCATCAAGGCAATGAAAAAGCCAGAAGGCGATTGGCGTGATTGGGAAGCGATTCGCACCTGGGCCACAAACCTTCGTCCGATGCTTTCCGGAAAATAGACGCTTCTAAAAAGGAGATTCGAGATGACACGGGATCAAGTAATTGCATACATTCAAGAGGTTCACTTTGGTTACCTGGCGACCGTCGGTGCCGACAACGCGCCGCGCGTGAGGCCCATAGGCATCTACAATGTCTATGGTGACGACCTGTACTGGTTCACCCTCGGCAACACCCGCAAAGCGGCAGAGATCGAGACCAATCCGCAGGTCGAGGTCGTCTGGTCCAAGCTGCAAGAACAGTCACAGGTGCGCATCAGTGGCAAGACGGTCGTGGTGACAGACGAGGCGATCCAGCAGCAATTTCGGCAAGACAACCCCATCGTCTCCCAGCTGATACCTGAGGTGGCTCAACCCCTAGTTCAGATCTATAAACTTGAGCCGGAAAAGGTTTACGCGGCACAAGGGATGGTTCCTTATACAGAGGTGGCTTGGTAAGCTAAATCGAGCGAGGCTAGCACATCACAAGTAACTCGACAAGGGGATCGTTTCCCCAACAATGGATTCTCCCCCACCCCTGACCATCAAGAACCTGGTCAGGGGTGTATGCTTTCTACTCTCCTATCAATCGAGGCGGGCTACCGCAGTAAGTCAGCGATGAAAAGTCAACCCAATTGACACACTCGGGTAGAAGGAAAATCAACCCAAATCAACCCAAGAAAACCGATACCTCCGAGCAAGGTAGGGGTAGTGAAATATGTGGAGGAAGTCCCTCC
>JAAEPW010000936.1 GCA_024232355.1 Chloroflexota bacterium
TCGTAGGGGCTGTGGGCAGTGTGGGCAGGCATGCTTTTCGGCTGTCCACACTGTCCACAGCCTAGGGGGCCAATCATGCTCCCTAATTTTTGTTCATGGTTGTCTCACCAAACTTGACACATTCCGTGGGGCGGGATTGGATCACCACCCACAAACCACCAATCACCACAACAAGACCACCCCAGCAACAGCGATCACCTCCCCCGCTTGTGGTCACAGACAACGCCTCCCACCCCGCACCCCACCACCCCCAGCCCAAGGGAACAAGGCAATGCACCACCTGGCCAGACCAGGGGGAGACAGCGAGGGAGCGAGACTGGGTTGCGGCGGGGGCGGGAATGAGCAGGTCAGGTCGATAGATCCTGTGGCAATGTGTGGACAAAAATAACGAGGCCCTCCCGCCGTCATCTCGCCCTTGGTGAGGTTTCGCCAAGTTGCAGGGACGTAGATCACTGCTATACTTATGGCGATCCCAGAATGGGGTCTGTCCGGTCTGTGGGGGCAAGATCAGTGAGGAAATCGGATGGGATAACCATCACATCGAGTGGCGAGTCCACGGTGGCTCCGACACGATGGATAACCGAGTCTTGCTGCATCCCGCCTATCACCGTCAGCTACACTGCCTTGCTTGATCTGTTTATCGCTGCGTCCTACCAAGAGGCGTTCGTAGTGGCTTGAGCTACCGTGCGGTGAAAGTCGCACGCGGGGTTCTTGGGGGCTGGGTCAGCGATAGCCCCTCGCCACCCGACCACTTGTTGTAAAACATAAACTGTTTACTGGCTTTTATTGGTTGCCGAGATCGAGAAGTTCACAAATAAATTCATACCATTCCGCCTTGGCCGCGACTAAGCTATCCATTATCGGACAGTTGACACGGGATAGAAATTTATCACATCCAGTATTCTTCTGCCACAATAGCAAATGTGCTATCAACATGGTATATCAGGCGGCGAACGCTCACAGCAAACTGATCGTGGGCACAAACGCAACTATAGGTTTGGAGGAGCAATGATGCACAGCAGAAAACGTAAACTAATTGAAGGTCAACCTGTGTTGGTTGTGATTGATATTCAGGGAGGCGAACCAAAAAGCAACGAGCCGTCTGCCATTCCTTTTATGTCAGATTATGAAAAACACATGGATCGTGCGCCCTCCTTGATTGAGAAGGCACGTGAGTGCGACATCCCTGTTGTGTTCATCCAAGAAGCTCATCGCCGCGACTTGATCGATTTCGGTCGAGAACTGGACGGTGTGGAGAACATCCATCTGCTCGAAGGCAACCCTGGCACCGAAATCGCCAAAGCGGTAAGGATGCGCCCTGATGATTACTTTATCCGCAAACGCCGCTACTCCTGCTTTTTTGGCACCGACTTTGAGATTCTGATGAAGGGGTTGCGAGCCGACACGCTGATCATGATCGGTGGTCATACCGATGTGTGCGTTCATTATTCATTTGTCGACGGGCATCAACACGACTACTTTTGCCGCGTCGTTGAGGATTGTGTGGCGGGGTCGAGTTGGGAAGCACACGAGGCATCACTGCGGGCGATGGAGTATTTGCAAACAGGGGCACGTCGAACTTCGGCAGAAGTCATCACCGCCTTCAAAGCACATAAAAGCAAAGCCGCAACCGAAGCGAATAATTAGCCATGCTTTGGTTGTCTTGTCGATGTTTACAGTGAAATATACCGTTCCTTTTATCGGGCACTGGGTATGAGAAGCTATGACTAGGCGCCCTACCATCACACAGATGCAAGTTGACTTGTAGACAGGTCGCGTGGCAAAATGACAGCATTGAGAGAGTAATGTGAACACGAAATTCATCGTTCGTGGAGCAATCTTGGTGTTGTCAGTGACCATAATCATCCTGGCAGTGAGCCTTGTTCTGATCATTGCACAGACATCAGTTGGACATTCTCCCCCCCATAGGCATCAAGCTAAACGTTACCGTGTAGACATTCTGGTATTTGAACGATCAAATTTTGTAGCCTATTGCTCTCAGCGGGTGTGTCACCCGCGTCTTGGCGGCATAACAGTGCAAAAAGTAGAATCA
>JAAEPW010000937.1 GCA_024232355.1 Chloroflexota bacterium
ACGACCTAGAGGTGGAGGACACCCACTGCTATTATGCGGCTGGTGTTCTTGTCTCCAATTGCCATCAATACAAAGCAAAGGACAGCGATCAAGGTTGGGCCTTTGGTCTGCTGGCCAAGACGATCCCCGCCGTCATCACACTGACAGGCACGTTTTTCGGCGGGCCTGCGTCTAGCATTCTCTGGCTGCTCCATCGCACACAGCGCGACGTGCGCGACGACTTTGGCTTTAGCGACGAGAAACGATGGGTGCGTCGCTTTGGCGTTCTGGAAACGACCTTCAAGGTCGAAGACAACGAGCACGGCGCGCACAGTGGACTTCGCCGTCGTCGTGTATCGACGAAAGAAAAGCCTGGCATTTCACCCGGTATCGTCCGCTACACGTTGCCGACGACGATCTTTGCCTCGATCAAGGATCTGGGTATCAAACTGCCCTCGTTCACCGAGGAGTTTGTCACCTTTGAACCAACGGTCGAGATGGAGCGAGACCTGAGCCGTGTGTGGAATTTCACCTGGGACGAGATGAAAGAATGGTGGCCCCACTATACCTCCGCCTGGCTCCAGTGGAACCTGGCACGCCCCAACTCTTGCTTCCGTTTCGAGGAGGTTCATGGGTACACGGGCAACAAGACACTGGAATGCCCACCGGTGGTGAACGAGGGTGAACTTTTGCCCAAGGAAGAATGGCTGGCCCATATGGTCAAGACCGAATTGGCATCGGGCCGCAAGGTCATCGTCTATCTACGACAAACGGGCACGCGCGATATCCGGTCTCGCCTGGTCGATGTGCTGACCCAGGTCGGTATCCCCGGTGTGGTCGTCCTCAAGTCGAGCATCCCGCCGCGCAGGCGCGAACAGTGGCTGCAGGATCATCCCGCCAACGTGCTGATCACCAACCCCAAGCTGGTCGAGACCGGCCTGGATTTGGTACAATACTCTACCGGCGTCTTTTACGAGGTCGAATACAGCCTTTATACGCTCTGGCAAGCCTGTCGCCGCATCTGGCGTCTGGGGCAGACCCGACCTGTCAAGATGTTCTATCTCAGCTACGAGAGCACGTTGGAAGAGAAAGCCTATACTCTCGCAGGCCAGAAAATTAAGGCGAGCCAATTATTATATGGCGACGAGGTAGCCAGTGCGCTCGTGGAAGATCCCGGTGATGCATCCCTGGTCATGGCGTTGCTCAAGGCCATCGACGCCGGTGATGATCTCAAGCTGGATCACGATAGCGGCCTGTTCGCCGACACCGAAAACGTGGTCTCTAACAGCGTGGTCGGAAACCCGACGATACCCTCGTTGAGCGTGTTCGAAAAGTGGGCTTTGGCACAAGGGTTGTCATACCAGGCAGCAGTACGGTCTGTCTGGCGGCGACAGCACAAGCCGGTGTCGGACGCACAGATGTCGTTGTTTTAGAAGGATAACCCGGCTACCCTGAAAATTCAGGGTAGCCGGTCACTTGCGGGGCGCAGGTCGCCATTGACCTCTACCGGCCAATGGATGGGTTCGATTCCCTGCCCCGTCCTATCACCTTGTCTCCTGCACCGGAGCAAGTATGTTCAATCGAGACCAGCTCCATAGTTCTGACTCACCTCATCCGACGTCAACGCCCGGTTGTAGACAGCTACCAGGTAGAGATCACCCAACCACGGACGATTCTGGGTCAGCTCGTTCACTAACCCCAGTCGATAGTGGCTCCTCCAATTGGAAAAGTCGCCGCCGACCGTCTCACTAGCTACCTGAACGCCATCCACGTAGATTCGGACGGTGCCATCCGCGCCTCGGGTATATACAACGTGACTCAGTTCCGTCATCAACGACCCGGCGGGGGTGCTCACGGATGGTACGCCGTTTTTACTCGTGGCCGTTGTACGCAGTCGCATGTTGTAGATGTCTGACGGACGGTTTCCCCAAAGCCCCTGCCCCAACGTAAAGTTGCGATACCTCGAGTTTTTCGACAGGGTCACCAGGCGCGCCGGTCCGTCCTGAGTGACGTTGGCCGGTTTGACCCACGCCTCGACGGTCAGTTCGTCCGTGGCCCGCGAGGCGTCGATTACCTTGGTGGCAGCATCGTCTGAGGCGATGATGGTGGGTGCCTCGACCGCCAATCCGCCATCAGGCAGCCAACGGACCGCTCCGGCATCACCGATTTCCAGGTCCAGCGGCGTGCCCGCTTCAGACACGTCGTGGACCACCTCCCCCTGCCCCTCCTGGAAGGTGTATAACACCTGTAGGTTCTCCGTCACTCGTGTGTCCGTCGGCACAGGGGTAGGAGGCGGTACGGGCGGTGTGGGGGGCGGTGTGGGAGCCTGTATCGTGCTGAGACCGTCGTCATAGTTCTGATTCACCTCGGACGAGGTCAACGCTCGATTGTAGACGGCCACCAGGTAGAATTCGCCCAACCACGGACGATCTCCTGTCAACTCGTTGGCCAGCGCCAGGCGGTAGCAGTTGGCCCAATTCAAGTGACCGCCGACTGTTCTATGGGACATCTCGACACCATCCACATAGATTCGGGCGACACCAGCCGCGTCTCGCGTGTAGACGACGTGACTGAGGTCCGTGGTCGCCGACCCAGCTGGCGTGGTCACAGACGGCATGCCGTATCTGTTCGTGTGGCTGGTGCGTAGGCGAACGTCGTAGACGTCGCTCGGACGACTTCCCCAAAGCCCCTGTCCCAGGGTAAAGTTGACTTTGCCCGGGTTTTTCGACAGAGTCACAATACGCGCCGGACCGTCCTGGGTGACGTTGGCGGGCTTGATCCAGGCTTCCAGGGTCAACTCGCCGGTCGCCTGTGCCGCGTCGATGATCTTGGTGGCAGAGCTGTTCGAGGCAATGAGGGTGGATGCATTGATCGACAACCCACGCTCAGGCAACCAATCAACCGTACCGGTGTCACCGATGGTCAGGTTCAGTGGCGTGCCTACGCCAGATACGTCGTAGACCGTCATGCCACTCTCCTCCTGGAAGGTGTACAACACCTGCAGGTTGTCCGTCACCCGTCCCTCGCCGGAACTGCTGGCGCTGCATCCTACCCTGACGTTGATCCCGCTCCAGAAAAGGGAATCCCCCCCACACGATGGCGACATGAGCGTGGTCGTGACGCTGTCCGCGTCACCTGGAACGTTCGGCAGGGTCAAGGTGTAGATGAGCAATTCGCTGCCCTGGTTGGGATAGTCCATCGTCGCTTCGCGGACCACGTCGCCTGCCTGCGCCCGCATCACGACCTTGCGGCTGTCGTCCGCGACGTCGGCCACGACAAAGGTGACCTCGACGTCGCGAGAGAACGGCGCTGGAAGAATGGACACGACCTCCGTGTGGCTGTCCTGGTAGATGTATTCGTGGATGAGCCTGCCGCTGCTGGCCCGCCCGCCGTCGCCGTGACGAAAGACGTAGGCCATGAAGGCGCGTGGCTTTTTGCCCACGTTGCCCACGACCTCTGCCGTGATCTGATCGTCCGGTTGAAGCGGAACCTCATAGTAGTGGCCCCACTTGACGCTCACCGGATCGAGCAGTTCGTGCGTCTCCAGACCAGAGGAGATGCGCACCTCGTTTGGTGGCGACGATCCATACGCGTTGACCATAACCTGGGCCAGGATGGAGGTCGCGCTATCAGGATCAGCGATGGTCAGAGTTTGGGGGTTGTGCTCGACGGCACCGTGATGGCCCATACCAGTCCCAATGACGGCGACCTGCAAGCCGTTGGCGTCACACCCATACTGCCATTCGTCCGGCGGTCGGACCGTGACGGCGACGGTGGCGGTATCGGTGTCTGCACCGGCGGCGATGGTGTAGGTGAAAGAGTCGGTGCCATGCCAGGCGGACGGTGGCGTATAGTTCACAGTACCGTCCGGGTTGGCCACGGCCGTGCCATGAAGCAACTGTCCCACCACGATCAACGTCAGTGGGTCGCCGTTCTCATCATAATCGTTGGCCAGTACGTCCACCGTCACCGGCGTGTTTTCCGGTGTCGCCACACTGTCGTCCACGGCTACCGGTGGCGTGTCTACCACGACATCACAAGTAGCGTTACCCCAATAGACCGCCGAGATGCGGTCTCGCCAGGGCAGGCGATAGTCAGTGATCTGGACACGGGCATAACCAACAACGTGATATTCGGCGTTGTTGCCCCAACCATCCGCCACGTCCCACACCGGCACAGTGATCACGGTGTCTTTCAGTCCATCCAGGGCGTCGCGCACGGATCTGGCGTTGCAGACGCCGGGCTTGCCGTGTACCCAATCGCCCGTTGAGAGCACATGGTCGTTGGGGTCATTCGGGTTCACGTAAGTGTAGCTGTCGCCGGGCGGGGTCAGGCTCTGGACCAACGTCGGCACGCTGGGATCGCCGGTCCAACTCAGCCAGCCAAAGTTGCCAGGGCGGGAACCGTTGCGGATGTTCCACATCTCCTCGCCGATCTCTACACCGGCGAGCGTATTGGTGTGCAGGGCAATAGGATAGAGTTCGCATATCTCCCCAACCTCTTCGACAGTGACCAAGAGTGTGTCGCTATCCACACCGCCATCGTCGTCGGTGATAGTGAGGGTGACGGTGTACGCGCCGCTTTCGGCGTAGGTGTGGTCCGGCGTTAACGCGCCGGTGTCCGTCGTCCCGTCGCCCAAGTCCCATTCGATGGTGTGGGTATCCGACGAGCCGGGATCGGTGAAAGAGCCGCCAAAGTGGACTTGCTCGTTTTCATCCACCGTTTGATCCGGCCCGGCATTGACCGTCGGAGCGACGTTGCCCACGGTGACGAGCAGCGAGTCGTTGTCCATACCGCCGTCGTCGTCGGTGACAGTGAGGGTGACGGTATACGTGCCATTGTCCGCATAAGCATAGATCGGGTTCAGGGTTCCGCTGTCGGTCGCACCGTCGCTAAAGTCCCACTCTATGGTATGGGTGTCCACCGTGCCTGGGTCGACGAAAGAACCATCGAACAGAACATCCTCGCCCTCGTCCACCGACCGGTCCGGCCCAGCGTAGGCATACGGCGCAACGTTGTCCACGGTGACGATCAGTGTGTCGCTGTCCGTGCCGCCGTCGTCGTCGGTGACGGTGAGGATGACGGTATACGCCCCATCATCGGCGTAGGTATGGGTCGGTGTGAGCGCGCCGGTGGCCGTGTAGCCATCGCCAAAGCTCCAGGCGATGGTGTGGGTGTCGAGCACGCCGGGGTCGGTAAAGATACCTGTAAAGCTCGCTTCGGTCCCTTCGTTGGTGAATTGATCTGGCCCGGCGTCCACGGTTGGCGCGACGTTGTTCACAGTGACCAGCAGTGTGTCGCTGACCACACCACTTTGGCTGTCAGTGACGGTGAGCGTGACGGTGTATGCGCCGCTTGCAGCGTTGTCAGCATACACGTGGGTTGGCGACAGTGTGTCAGTTGCCGTGTTTCCATCACCCAAGTCCCACACGACGGTATGAGTATCCCCAATGTCAGGATCAGTGAAGGAGCCGGTGAAGGATGCTGTGCCGCCCTCGTCCACTGTTTGGTCCGGCCCGGCCTCGACCTGAGGTATGTCATTGACGCAGGTGATAGTAACGTTCACTGTGGCAGTGTCGCTCAAAACACCATCGCTGACGACATAGGCAAAGCTGTCGTCGCCACAGTAGTCGACATTCGGCTCGTAGGTCACGTCTGTAACGTTGTTGATTACCGTGCCGTTGGGGGGCTGTGTCACCGACTCGACGTTTAGTGTGTCTCCGGTATCGACGTCGGTGTCGTTCGCCAGTACGTCTACGGTGACAGCGGTGTCCTCATTCGTAGGCTCTGTGTCGTCGGTTGCTACCGGTGCGTCGTTGACGCATTCGATGGTGACGTTCACCGTGGCGGTGCCAGTCAAGACACCGTCACTGACGACGTAAGTAAAGCTGTCATCGCCGCAGTAGTCGGTATTTGGCTCGTAGGTCACATCTGTGACGTTGTTGATTGCCGTGCCGTTGGTGGGCTGTGTCACCGACTCGACGGACAGCGTGTCGCCGGTGTCCACATCGGTATCGTTGGTTAGCACGTCTATGGTGACAGTGGTATCCTCATTTGTCGTTTCCGAATCATCTGCTGCTACCGGTGCGTCGTTATCACAAGTGACGGTGACATTCACCGTGGCGGTGTCTGTACCGTCGTTGCCGTCGCTGGCGGTGTAGGTGAAGCTGTCGCTGCCGCAGTAGTCGGTGTCCGGATCATAGGTCACATCGGCGGTATTGTTGGTCACGGTGCCATTGGTAGGCTGTGTGACCGACTCGACGCTCAACGTGTCGCCAGTATCGGCGTCAGTGTCATTGCCCAGCACGTCCACCGTGACGGCAGTGTCTTCGTTGGTATCAGCGTCGTCGTCTACTGCGCCCGGTGCATCGTTGACGCATTCGATGGTGACGTTCACCGTGGCGGTGTCTGTGCCGCCGTTTCCGTCGGAAGCGGTATAGGTGAACGAGTCTGGCCCGCAGTAATCGGCGTTTGGCTCGTAGGTCACATCGACGGTATTGTTGGTCGCCGTGCCGTTGTTCGGCTGTATCACCGACTCGACGCTCAGTGTGTCGCCGGTATCGGCATCGGTGTCGTTGTCCAGCACGTCAATCGTGACGGCAGTGTCCTCGTTGGTATTGGCGTCGTCATCCACTGCGCCTGGCGTGTCGTTGATGCAGGTGATGGTGGCGTTCACCGTGGCGGTGTCTGTGCCACCGTTTCCGTCGGTGGCGGTGTAGGTGAACGAGTCCGGCCCGCAGTGATCGGTGTCCGGTGTGTAGGTCACGTCGGTGGTGTTGTTGACTGCCGTACCGTTCGC
>JAAEPW010000938.1 GCA_024232355.1 Chloroflexota bacterium
ACAAATGACATGATGACACACAATGAACGTAACTGCATTGTCTTCACTCCGTCGCTCATTTGGCTAGAACTGCAGGCCAAAGTGACTGCCGCTAACACAAAGTTCAGTTGCGCGTTCCAACTTTGCCCCAAAATCACCGTTGCACGGGAGACCAATTGCGTCAAACCGCCAATTTCGCCCTCGAGAGAGCGTCAACTGCAACGGTAGTTGGGCGGCGCACCACCCCACACCCAACCCACCCACGCTGCCCCAAAAAACGAAAACGATAGACCGCCCTCTACGCGCCGCCTAACGCCCGCCCATCACACGATTGCGGGCCAGCGAGGCCACTTTCGATGCCAAATGGACACCGCAGGCGCAATTATTTTCTGAAAAACAAAGAGTAGCAATTCGTGTGCATGGGCATTGTTGGGCGGCAACGTAAAACTCTTATTTCGGGGTCAGTTCATACCAAAAGTCAGCCAGGTACCCTTGTGGATCACTTTTAAAGAGTTGCTTGATCACTTCTGGTTTCCCATCCTGGCACCCCCACTCGTACACCGTCGCTCGCCCTGTCACGACAGCCGGGATGCTTTCCGCTCCGGGATTCGCCTTACAAAAGTCTTCCATTATAGGAGTTGGCGCTTGGGACATGTCGGCTTTTTCCAGGCAAGGAAGATTGGCTCCAAAATGGCAAACCCACACTTGGTTATTCATACACCGCCAAACCGCATTCTGTTGAAATTCCAACGGCGCATCAGTCGACACGACTCCTTGCTCAATTATACCTTGAATGATAGCGTCCGACATCTCGACCCCAGTGTATCGCTCATCGGGTTTGTCAATTGTCCCTACTGCGGCACAATAGGCAAAGGGGTCGTTATATAACGATGGCGCTGTGGGCGTAGGCTGCGCTGTCGTTGCAGAAGCGCAACTGACCAGTACTACAACTATGCCAAAAACCAGGGCCGCCTTGCGGGCCGCCACAAACAGGGCTGAGAACAGCCGAACAACTTGATGGTTTGCAAATAGATTGAGTTTCATACGAGTATCCTTTCTTGGAGATATGTGTGAATAGGAGTAAGCCGGTCGGGTAGCCAGGGGCCATTACTGGCCCCCAGCCCCCTAAGAACGGCCCGTGACACTTTCGCGTCAGACCGCTCAAGCCACTCAAAGGCCCACCGGTAGGACCCGCTGAGATAATCATAGCACATCATCACAACTTCACGATACACACTTGGAGCCACCATGTAGATTACTCTACTAGAGGGCGCACCAGCCAGGCCGTAGCCCGCCGTCATTTGCTTTCCCTCTTGAAAGTGATTCGCGTCGGATGTACCCATCCGCACTTTCTCG
>JAAEPW010000939.1 GCA_024232355.1 Chloroflexota bacterium
CTGGTAGATATGGAGTATGTGATTATCCACCGAGGAGGGCGCGGCCAACAACTCGTCTACGAGTTGCTCTACGACGGCCAAGGGCAGGACGGCCTACCGTTTGTAATGGGCCTCATCGACGCCGATAGCTTGGAATCCAATAGTACGACGACCACCTTGCCCACCTCAAATGGTGGGTTTGCCCATGCATTGCCCGGCCATTGCCCGTCTATTGCCCAGGGAGTGCCCAACACCGAAACAGGCCCCGAACCCAGCAGTGACAAGGGTTTCGGCGATTCCTTGCCCGGCGCGCCCAAAAACGCGAATAGGCCCCTCCAGAAATCGTACTCGGGTCGTCGTAGTGGGGAGGTGGGCTAATGCCACGCAAATCAAAGGACAAACCCAATCCCGACGGTGACCCTCGCAGCCTAACCGCGCTATTGGAGCGATTCCTCCAATGGATGGAGGTCATGAACTACGCCGACAAATCCGTGACCGCGCGCCGCTTCTGCATCGGCCTGTTCATCAAGTGGTGCAATGATCGCAGCATCACCCAGCCCAGCGAAATCACCCGGGCCATCCTGGATCGCTACCGCCGCCACCTTCACAACTATCGCAAGAAAAACGGCAAGCCCCTGAGCGTATCCAGCAAGTACTCAAGGCTCACATCGCTGCGCCTGTTCTTCAGATGGCTCGCCAAGAACAATCATATCCTCCACAATCCCGCGCTCGACCTGGAGCTACCCCGGCCCGAATACCGCCTGCCCACAAATACATTCACCATAGAAGAAGC
>JAAEPW010000940.1 GCA_024232355.1 Chloroflexota bacterium
CAGAATCTTGTAAGTCCCCGTGGAGACAATAGTCTGGCCGTCGGAAGTCTTGATCGGCTCCAGGAGTCCCGCCAGCCAGGCCGAAAGAGCCGTTACCGCCATCCCGAATAAAATCAGGTAGAGGAAATGCCGCATCTCCACTTTGCCTTTGTCGACGGTATGTTCTTTGGCGGCCTTCTCCATGCGTTCCAGGCGTGTGGCAGAGACTCTGGTGAATTTGTGAAACCATCCGGCCAGGTTCTTGGACCCGAGCATAATTGGCAGCCAGATAAGGTAAACGGCGTTGTCGGCGATCACAGCGTAGCCAAACTCCAGCGAGCTTTCGTTCAGCTCCACCATCTGCCCCACGGCCAGCATGTTGCCAGTGCCGCCGATCCAACTGCCGGCCAGTGCTCCGAAGGCCTTCCAGGCATCAGGACCCAGTCCGTGACTGACCAGTGTGTATGCCACGGGCGCCCCAACCATCACCCCCACCGTGCCCAGCAGCATCACGAAAATGCCCTTCCCCATCACCCGGACTGTGGCCAGCAGGTCTACATTCAACAGCATAATCGCCAGAAACATCGGCAGCAGATTGCTCCCCATGAAGTCATAGACCGGCGCCTTGCTGGGTATCAGACCCGTGTTGGAAAACAACACCGGAGTCAGATAAATGAAAATCAGCGGCGGAAAGTAATTGAAAAGCTTCCAGGCTGTCTTCTTCTCAAGATAGAAGAAAAACGAGGCGACACCGGCCAGTACGGCCAGTATTCCTGCTGGGGAGGTAATCAGGGATTCGGTCATGCGCGTCCATCGATAATATATCTGTTTTGGCCAAGATACTCCAAAACCACAATTATCACAATCCCGTTTTGCGATCGCCCGATTCCCGTTGTATATTGCCGCATGGCCGCCCCCCCGAAACTCAGAGACAAGTACACCCTGGCCAAGTGCTGTGTGCCTTCGGTCGACGACGCCGTTGTCGGCTACTACA
>JAAEPW010000941.1 GCA_024232355.1 Chloroflexota bacterium
CGGCGGGTGACGACGGTGTTCCAACGGCCCACGCTGCTGAATCGAAGCGTGTGGGCCAACGTGGCCTTTGGCTTGCGCTTGCGCGGTCAACGCAATTCCGCCGCATGGATAGGGTCAACGCTGGAACAAGTGGGCTTGTCGGCCCTGGCGCGACAACGAGCACGCACGCTTTCGGGCGGCGAGGCGCAGAGAGTGGCCCTGGCCCGAGCGATGGTGTTGCGACCAGACGTGCTGCTGCTAGACGAGCCGACGGCCAACCTGGACCCACACAACGTGGGCCTCATCGAGGACATTGCCCGAGGGCTGAACCGCGAACAGCAGACCACCTTGGTCCTGGTGACACACAATGTTTTTCAAGCCCGGCGGCTGGCTCAACGCGTGGCCCTGATGCTAGAGGGCCGCATAGTTGAAGTGGCCGACGTGGAGAGTTTTTTCCAAGCGCCAAGTGATGCGCGCACGGCGGCTTTTGTGCGCGGAGAAATGGTGTATTAGGTGCGATTTTCAATCGCGCCAACGCGGGATTTCGCGTGATCAGGATGTTGGACTCGCCAACTTGTTGGGGGTGACGCGTAAAGAGCCCGAACAAGTTCGGGAATCCGATATGCCAGAAACCCAAAATCCCAAGCATTATCTGACGAGGAGCGAGGCACACCCCGTGCCGGACTCTTCCATTCAAATTCAACATAAAAACCAAAGGAGCCTTGTGTCCAAAAAAACCCTTATCCTACTAACCCTCGTCGTTCTATTGACTAGCCTGCTAATGGCTTGCAGTGATGACAAAAAGTCAGACGAGCCGCAAAGACTAACCCTTGCCACCACCACCAGCACCGAAAACTCGGGCTTGCTAGGCGCTATCTTGCCGCACTTTGAAGAGGAACACGACGTAGAGATTGACGTGATTGCCGTCGGAACCGGTCAGGCGCTCAAGCTGGGCGAGGATGGCAACGCCGACGTGCTCATGGTGCATGCCCGCGCCAGAGAAGACGCC
>JAAEPW010000942.1 GCA_024232355.1 Chloroflexota bacterium
CAAAGATAGCATACATTGTCGCAATGAAACACGCACAAACTAGATAAAAGCATAAGCATATTTGACAAGGAGAGCAAACAGTATGAACACGAAATTGATTTCGAGAGCAATATCTCTGCTCGCCGTGATCAGCTTGTTGGTCAGCCCGCTGATGCTCGCGCAGGCTTACGCCACGCCGGTCCCGGACGATCAGACTTCCGAGC
Organism: Chloroflexota bacterium; assembly: GCA_024232355.1. The sequence continues at coordinate 204 of JAAEPW010000942.1, forward strand.
CTGAACCTCCCCCCCCGCAAACTCAAGTTAACGGCCCCAGAACACCCACAGCAGTCACAGCAGCCGCAATATGCGCCAATTGGGTCCACGGCATTGAGAGTAGCGGCAACACCGACCTCTATGTCTTTTGGGGCGATACTGACGGCTCGCTAACACTTAAACCCACCCACACCCAGTTAACGGGACAAGAAGCCGCAGGCGGCTTTGGTAGCATTGCACAAGGCTCCTTCCCCGGCGACGTAAACGGTGACGGCCTCACCGACTGGGTCTACGCCTACGAGAGTACTGCTAACGACACAATGTTTTATGTCTATTTGGGGCAGTCTGACGGCTACTTTGTCACAACCCCCATCACCACCCATATCACGTCCGACGCTCCCCTTGGCCTGATCGGCAGCGACGGGGGCAACGTAGCTACCTATATGGGCGATGTCAATAACGATGGTCACGATGACTGGGTCCACGCCAACCAATCCAGCCAAGGCGACCGCACTTATGTCTATGCGCTTTTGGGGCAGTTCGACGGCACCTTTGGCAACCCGGTTGAAACTTTCGATGATCCGGGCGCGGGTGGCACCGGCTTTGGTTTGGCCGGCGGTTGGAACACGGGTGAAGAATCGTCCGGCGTCGCTGATGTCAACGGAGATGGCTATGCCGACTGGATTCACGTCTTTGATAATGGCGCCAACGACACTGACTTGTAC
>JAAEPW010000943.1 GCA_024232355.1 Chloroflexota bacterium
TGGGATAAATCTGGGTGCTGATTTGGTTGGAAATTCAAGTTCGAGTGGGAAGATTCCCCCTGATTCTTGGAAAAACTGCTCGTTGAAAAGCCAAAAATGGCGTTGAGTTGCACTGCAAAAGTCAAAATGAGAATTGCTGATGTTATTGTAACGATCACAATTTGTGGAGGTTGGCATGTATTTGACCGTTGAACCAATTACGTTGAATCTCAAGACCCCATTTCGTATCGCCCACGGTGTCAGTACCGCTCGCTACAATGTATTGGTTCACTTGGATGATAGCATGGGTGAAGCTGCGTTAGCACCCCACTACGGCTACAGCCAGGCAGACGTAACCACCTATCTACAGAGTCTGGACATCGGCACACTGCTGGGAGACGATCCATTGGCGTTGGAAGATGCGCTTGACCGACTCCCCCCCGGACCAGCTCCAGCGCGAACCGCGATCGACATCGCTTTGCATGATCGCTGGGCCAAGCAACTTGGCCAACCGCTCTATCGGCTGTGGGGATTGAATCCCGTGTGAGCCCCACTCGGTTCTCTTACCATTGGCATCACCGAAAACCAAGATGAACTGCGATAGCGGGTACGATCAGCTGGGGTTTTTCCTATTCTCAAGCTCAAGTTAGGCACTGGCGACCTGGAGGCTGATGAATCTATCGTGCGTATCGCTTGCCAGGAGAAGCAGCCTCTTACCCGCTTGTGTGTGGATGCCAACAGTGCGTGGCAAGTTGAGGAGGCCGCTCGCATCATTCCTCGTCTGACTGCTTATGATCTATTCTTTGTCGAGTAACCCATCCCTGCGGACCAGATAAAAGACTGGCACCGTCTACGTCGTTTGCTTCCTAATAACTTGCCACCCCTTATTGCCGACGAGAGCATACACCGAGAAGGCTGGTGGATTGCGAGAAGCACGTCGAATGATTGCCCTGGCGCGGACGTTGAAATTGCGAATGATGTTGGGTTGTATGGCAGAAAGCTCGGTTGGAATCACTGCCGCTGCTCACCTGGCTCCACTGGTGGATTTCGCTGATTTGGATGGTAATTTGAACGTGTACAATGATCCCTATATCGGTGTAAAGATGGAGCATGGGCATCTTTATCTTTCTCAAAAGGCGGGTCTGGGTGTCATGCGCGTAAAATAGGTGAGTTAGGTGCGATTTACAATGTTTTGACATCTCTCTAAAACTATGTTATAGTGCGAGCATAGATTTTCTAGTAATTTTTGTTGAGAAACTATTATTTAATCATTTTTGATTCTTTATTACTCTATTGAGTATGCACTTCGACATCCTCACACTTTTTCCCTCAATGTTCCATGGGCCTTTGGATGAAAGTATCCTCAAAAGGGCCCAGGAGAGCGGACGCCTTTCTGTTGCGCTTCACAACATCCGAGACTATGCGGTTGACAAACATCATATGGCTGATGATACACCCTACGGCGGGGGTGGGGGGATGGTGATGAAACCAGACCCCATTTTTGCCGCTGTAGAAGCGATCCTCCCTGCTTCCAATTCCTCTGATATCGTGGAAGAGGAGGGATCGGATGTGCCAATTGTGCTCCTGAGCCCTCAAGGACGTCTATTTACGCAAGCTGTTGCTCTGGAACTGGCTCACTATCAACAGCAACGGATGTTGCTCATTTGTGGGCGATATGAGGGAGTGGACGAGCGAGTGCGCCAACATCTGGTCACTGATGAACTCTCTATTGGTGACTATGTGATCACTGGTGGAGAGTTGGCGGCAATGATCGTAGTTGATGCTGTGACAAGGCTGTTACCGGGTGTGTTGGGAGACCCGGGGGCTACTTTTGAGGATTCCCACGCTTGTGGATTGCTGGAAGGACCACATTACACACGACCAGCCACTTTTCGGGACTACCAGGTGCCACAAATATTACTGTCTGGAGATCATGCGGCTATTGCCCGCTGGCGCCGGGAGCAATCCCTGCTTCGGACTTTGGAGCGTCGCCCGGATATTTTAGAGCGGGCCGACTTGACTCGACAAGATTTAGAGTTTTTGGCTCAATTTACTCGCCAGAATTGAACCTTTTGATACCTATGAGCGTAATACTATTGGAGAAGATAAATGACCGTACAACATGCCGATGGACATCTCATCGCCTGCATCCAAAACGGGGATCTTGACGCTTTGGGTGAACTATATGAGAAGTATAAAACATCGGTTTATCGGACTGCTCTGGCGATCACTCGTGACGAAAAAGTGGCCGAGGATATCCTCCAGGATGCTTTTCTCCGAGTGCACGCTTATGCGCATAATATTGACCAAACAGTGCCGTTAGGGCCGTGGCTTTATCGCGTCACTGTAAACCTGGCATACAGTTGGACTCGCCAGGTTAAGCGATGGTTGCACTCTTTTCAAGACATATTAGATCGTTGGGCATCTCCTACCCAGTGGCGGCCCGAGATGGTCGCAGAGGATGAAGAGTGGCGCCAAGTCTTGGAACAGGCAGTTGATGCGTTATCTCCCAGGCATCGTGTTGTCATTATTTTGTACTATTTGGAAGAATTGAGCCTCAAAGAGATATCTTATATTATGCAAGTGCCAGAGGGAACGGTCAAATCTCGTCTTCATTATGCTCGTGAAAGCTTGAAAAAAGCCATTCTGGAGCGAGAGCACAGGTTGGTGCCTGAGGTGGCGTATGATTTCACATAAGGGTATGAAAGAGAAACGTGGCAAGGATGAACTGGGGTCTCTACTCCGTTGGTCCTTGGAAGAAAGAGTAGCTGGCGCTTCTCCATCTCCAGAGGTATGGGAGCGGATTCTTGTGCGGGCGGAGCGACCTGCGGTGTGGAGACGGTCCAAGTTTCGTCAGGGGTATCGAGCGATGAGGACGCAACTAGCCAGGGTTAACGCATTTCTCGTGGCGCAGATTGTTTCTTGGATGTGGCCTCAAAGCAGATGGGGAGACTTGAAATTTGATCCCCGTTTCGCACACACGCTTTTTGATCAATGCGGTTTCTTTTTGTTTCGGTTAGCGTTTTAAATATCCAGGTTGGATGGGTGCTAAATGATATCTGTGTGTAAACGGGCCAAGTCCTTATTTCGAGAGAGGTTGCGTTTTCACGGCAATTTAGGTATAATGTGCCCCGGTCATTGTACTGGATAATTCTACTTTGTTAAAGGGGAGCCATGTCTGATTCTCAAACAAATCAATCTTCTAATATTTTGCTTGATATAAAGAACCTTACCACCCGTTTCTACACCGAAGACGGAGTGGTAAAGGCCGTCAACGGTGTGTCCTACACCCTCGAAGAAGGGGGAATGTTGGGAATCGTTGGTGAGAGTGGGTGTGGAAAAAGTGTCCACGCCCTTTCTATTATACGTCTGATTCCAAGTCCTCCTGGTAAGATTGAGGATGGGGAAGTCTGGTTTGATGGACGTAACCTGTTGACGTTGAGTGAGAGGGATATGCATCACGTGCGTGGTGCAGAAATCGCCATGGTCTTTCAGGACCCAATGACCTCGCTCAACCCGGTGTACACTGTGGGCTTTCAGATTATGGAGGCGCTTAAACTTCATCAGGGGATGGACGATTCTCAAGCGCGGGACCGGGCTGGAGAACTCTTGGCGATGGTTGGTATTCCAGATGCCCGTATGCGACTGGATGATTATCCTCACCAGTTCTCGGGAGGGATGCGCCAGCGGGCAATGATTGCTATGGGTCTTTCTTGCAATCCCAAACTCCTCATTGCCGATGAGCCGACGACGGCTCTGGACGTCACCATCCAGGCTCAGATTCTAGAATTGGTAAAGAATCTCCAGCAACAATTGGGAATGGCGGTGATGTGGATCACACATGACCTGGGAGTTGTGGCAGGGTTGGCGATGAAGGTCAACGTGATGTATGCTGGTTACATCGTCGAGCGGGGTAACGTAAAAGACATCTATCTGAAGCCACGCCATCCCTATACGTTGGGGTTGTTGGGGTCACTTCCTCGGCTGGATGCAGCGCCAGGCACCAAATTGATATCTATTCCGGGGTTGCCCCCTGATCTGATCGCCTTGCCAAAGGGGTGTCCTTTCACGGCGCGGTGCACCTATGCGGTAGACAAGTGCTTGGAAGAAATGCCCCAGTTGGAAGAGGTGGAAGGTGAAGGTCACATTGTGGCCTGTTGGCGGTGGAAAGATGTTGCGGGTTCACAACGTGGGGAGGCAGTATAATGACTGCAGAGAGAGTATCCTTGGTTCAAGTTCGTAATCTCAAAAAATATTTTCCTATCACACGGGGATCTATCATACAGCGTCACGTGGGTGACATTAGGGCAGTAGATGATGTGAGTTTTGATATTTACAAAGGGGAGACATTGGGATTGGTTGGTGAAACCGGCAGTGGCAAGACCACTGTGGGCCGGACAATGCTCCGTTTGTATGAGCCAACTGCTGGCGAACTCTTTTTTGATGGTACAAACCTGATGGATCTCAGGGGCGGCGAACTGCGCAATATGCGCCGTCGGATGCAGATGATCTTTCAGGACCCCTACGCCTCGCTGAATCCGCGTATGACGGTGGGCTCTATCGTGGGCGAGCCGTTGGAAGTACACGGAGTTGCTCAAGGAAAAGAGAAGCGAGCGCGGGTGCAAGAGCTGTTGCGGTTGGTGGGTCTCAATCCATATTTCGTCAACCGCTATCCGCACGAGTTCTCCGGTGGGCAGCGACAGCGCATTGGTATTGCCCGTGCCTTGGCACTCAATCCCGATCTGATTATCTGCGACGAGCCAATCTCGTCGTTGGATGTGTCTATCCAGGCTCAGGTAGTCAACCTGTTGGAAGAGTTGCAAGCAGAAATGGGGTTGACCTATTTGTTCATTGCTCACGACTTGAGTATGGTTCGTCACATCAGTGATCGTATGGCGGTGATGTATTTGGGCAAGATTATGGAGCTGACCGACCGGAATGAGATTTATCTCAACCCGCTTCACCCATATACTCAGGCGTTAATGTCGGCAGTGCCGGTGCCGGACCCAGTAGTTGAAGAGAAGCGACCGCGCATTATCTTGGAAGGGGACGTTCCCAGCCCGGCCAACCCGCCAGCCGGTTGTAACTTTAGCACGCGTTGCCCGCGAGCTATCGATATTTGTTCAGAAGTAGAGCCCGAGTTCGCTGAAGTAAAGCCGGGTCACTTTTGCGCCTGCCATTTGGTAGAGCGCGAGTCTTAGCATACTTATTCGTGCCCCTTATCCTGTCTCAAGGATACTTGGTGAGAGTTGCCCGACTTTCTACAAGTTGTCTTTGAGAGCGCAGGTTGGGGCGTTAGTAGATCAGGAAACTAGTAAATAGTTGCTGGTTTTCTGTCTACGGAGCCATCAAAGAGGAGGTGATGTAAGAGGGAGAGATAAAAGTGAATACAGTTCGCAAAAGTTGAAAGTACATATTTGGAAAACCTAACCAAAATCCTACTAGGAGGAGAAACGTGTTAAACAAAAAGTGGTATGTTTTGCTAACTGCGCTGTTGATCGCAGGCACGCTGCTAGCAGCTTGCGCCCAACCAACGCCCGAAACGGTTGTGCAAGAAGTGCAGGTCGAGGTCACCCGAGTGGTAGAGGGTGAGACGATAGTAGAGACCGTGACAGAGTTGGTCGAGGTCACCGTGGCACCGCCGGCTGAGCCGGAGAAACCGGTGACATTGAACTGGAACCTGGGCACCGAGCCCCCCCAGATTGATCCCTCTTTGGGCACCGACACCACCTCTGTCTTGGTTGACGAGCAGCTCTTCTTGGGGCTGACCGACTTTGACGATGAGACCAGCGAGGTTATCCCCGAGCTGGCCACCAGCTGGGAAGTCTCAGACGATGGCTTGGTCTGGACGTTCCACCTGCGGGACGATGTGCCGTGGGTGCAATACAACCCGGCCACCGGCGAGACCGCCGTTATGGAAGACGATGAGGGCAACCCCCGCATGGTCAACGCCCACGACGTGGTGTATGCCACCAAGCGTACCATTGAGCCATCGACTGGCTCTCAGTATGCCTACGTGCTCTACATCATCGAGGGTGCAATGGACGTCAACACTGGCGAAGAGACAGATCTGGACACCATCGGCGTCGAGGCAGTTGACGACTATACCGTTGCCTTTACCCTACGGCAGCCCGCCGGCTACTTCCCCGGCATCGCCAGCATGTGGGTCGTCCGCCCGGTCTATCAGCCGGTCGTTGACGAGTTCGCCGCCCGCTGGGTTGAGCCTGGCATTATCGTCACCAATGGCCCATACGTAATGGACGAGTGGGTCCACTTTGACAGCATGACCTTGGTCAAGAACCCCCATTTTTATAACGCTGACAGCATGCAGATTGAGCGCATTGAATTCACAATGATCGTCGAGGCATCCACCGCCATGGCGATGTACGAGAACAACGAGCTGGACAACACTGGCCCGCCGTTGGAAGAGATGGACCGCATCAAAGCCGATCCTGTCCTCAGCGAAGAGCTAGATATCCGCTCCAGCCTGTGCACCTACTACTATGGTTTTGTCAACAACAATCCGCCCTTTGATGACCCACTAGTTCGCCGGGCCTTTTCCGCGGCCGTTGACCGCGCGAGCCTGGTCGAAAACGTGACCAAGGGTGGGCAGATCCCCGCCAACACCTTTGCGCCGGTAGGCATTTTCGGCAACACTGCTGAAGATCCATCCATCGCAGGGTGGGCTTTGGACCCCGAGTTGGGCAAACAAAAGGCCCAAGAGTGGCTGGCCGAGGCCGGTTACCCCAACGGCGAGGGCTTCCCCGTGGTGCAATTGATGCACAACACCAGTGAGGGGCACCGCTCCATCGCCGAGGCGATCCAGGCCATGTGGCGCGAGACCCTCAACGTCGAGGTCGAGGTCACCAACATGGAGTGGGGCGTCTATCTAGATCACCTCAGAAACACCACCCCGCTGGAAGAGATGCCGCACGTGTACCGCTTGGGCTGGTGCGCTGACTATGCTGACCAGAACAACTGGCTGCACGAAGTGTTCAACAGCTCGGAAGGCGCCAACCGCTTCCGTCGTGGCTGCCTGGACGACACCTGCACGCAGGTCGAGGAACTCCCGTTCGACGAACTCACCGCGCAGGCTGGTGCCGAGCAAGACCCGGCCGTACGTTTGGAAATGTACCGCGAGGCCGAGAGACTGTTGGCCGAGGAAGAAGCTGCTTACATTCCGATCTACTACTACAGCGGCGTCAACCTGGACAAGCCTTGGCTGAACCGTTCGTACCAAAAGCTCGGTGGGCAGCACTTTGACAAGTGGACGATTGACTGGGATGCCAAGAAGGCGGCAACCGAGTAATCACTCTGCCGAGTTTCATCAAGTTTAAAAAGCCATGCAGTTCCTCGCGAGAGGGACTGCATGGCCCCCTCAACAAGGTTGATCTTGGTACTTGAATCTCAATGGATCAAAAAATGCTTCAAGGGAACGTTAGATTCTCACTTTGAACCCGGACCTGGTGTTTTGAACTTTTCGAAGGAATCCTCCAGGTCGAGCAGAGTTGGAGCTATTAAAATTTCATCATTCATCTGTTGAGTACTTTACAGCGCCGTCCGTTCGGTGGCGGCGCTTGTGGGGAGGCAAACATGACTAGATATATTGTCCGACGCGTTCTTTCGTTTATTCCCGTGCTTCTCGCCGTGACCATCTTTACTTTTGTTCTGGTAAGGATCATTCCTGGCGGACCTTTTGATCGTGTCGGCGACAGAACCCTACCACCAGAGATCATTGCCAACTTGGAGGCTACGTATCATCTGGACCAGCCGGTTTGGCAACAGTACTTGACCTATCTCTGGGATTTGGCCCACTTGGATCTGGGCCCCTCTTTTAGTTACCGCACCCAGTCGGTGAACGACATTGTCGCCCAATCGCTTCCGATTTCCGCTCAGTTGGGGGCCATGTCTATCATCGTGGCGTTGATTATCGGTATTCCGACCGGGTGTCTGGCTGCTCTCAAGCACAACACTCCGATTGACTATGGGGCCACCTTTATAGCCATTCTGGGTGCTTCAATTCCCAACTTGGTGTTGGGACCCATCTTGATCTGGATATTTGCCTTAAAGCTGGGTTGGCTTCCCGTCGCCCGGTGGGAGGGGCCAGAGTACTGGGTGTTGCCAGTGATTGCATTGGGCACTGCCCTCTCGACCGGCATCACTCGTCTGACCCGTGGCAGCTTGCTGCAGGTGATGCAAGAGGACTATATCCGCACCGCTCGAGCCAAGGGATTGCGCGAGGCGATCGTGGTTGCGCGTCACGCGCTCAAGAACAGCTTGATTCCTGTGGTTACAATCCTGGGCCCCATGTTTGCCGGTGTTTTGACAGGTACTTTTACAATCGAGCAGATTTTTGGTATTCCAGGTTTGGGTAAACACTTTGTGACCAGCATTGGAAATCGTGACTATCCGGTGGTGCTTGGGGTGACCTTGCTGTACGCATTGTTTTTGGTGATTGCCAATCTATGTGTGGATATCACCTATGCTTGGCTAGATCCACGAATCCGTTTTGACTAGAAAAAATCTGATTTTACTCGTGCAACGCACATAAAAACAAAAATTACTTTGAACGATCCCTTTAGGAGAGAAAAAAAATGACAGTTACAACCCGACAAGCAGAATCCGCCGTTGACCTGGCACGAAAGCCGCGCAGCCCAACGGTCGACGCATTCAACATGCTGCTCAAGAACAAGATCGCCGTGGGCGGCGGAATATTCCTCATCCTCCTGATTTTGGCGGCCATTTTTGCTCCTCTAATTGCGCCGGAGGGAATTGACGACCAGAAATTGGCCGATAACTATATAAAACCTGGCTCTCAGTATCTTCTTGGGGCCGACCAGTTTGGCCGAGATATCCTCAGCCGGGTGATCTATGGCACGCGGGTCTCTATCGCGGTGGCCTTTTCGGCTTCACTCGTCAGCCTGGTCATTGGTTTGGCGTATGGTTTGATCTCTGGCTATTTTGGAGGGCGGGTTGACGTTGTCATGATGCGCATTGTGGACATTCTCTATGGATTTCCATTTTTGATTTTCGTCATCCTGTTGCAGGTCTATTTCAAGGCTGTGGCTGCCCGGGGGGGAGAGGGCACGATAGGCGCTCCGATCATTGCTCTGGACAGAAAGATGGGCGGGATGTTGTTCATCTTTATCGCTCTAGGAGCCTTGAATTGGATCGGTATGTCGCGCATTGCCCGTGGGCAGGTGCTGTCTTATAAGGAGAAGGAATTTGTTAGTGCAGCCAGGTCTATCGGCACCAGTGATATGCGCATCATTTTCCGTCACTTGTTGCCCAATATTTTGGGACCCTGCATCGTCTCCGAGACTATGGCTATACCGGGTTATATCTTTACCGAGGCGTTCCTCAGCTTTATTGGTCTGGGTGTGAACGCTCCTACCCCCAGTTGGGGCATTATGGTGAACAACGGCTACCGGGCGCTGCGATCTAACCCACATGTGTTGTGGCCGCCGGCCATCGCACTGACACTCACGACGCTGGCCTTTAACTTTTTAGGTGATGGCCTGCGTGATGCTTTTGATCCTCGTCTAAAGGGTACCTCTTAACACATCGTATTTACCTACTCTCATATCTAGAGCCGAGCGACTTGGTGGATTTATCCGCCAAGTCGCTTTTTTTTTGAACCTTTTCGCCTTTGCCCAAGTATAAAATATAGTTGCAGTTTCTATAATCGTTGAAGAAAAGCGGTCAGTGGTATTATCTCCTTTGTCATTGAGTGGCTGGCGTTTAGCAACCTACTCTTATTGTTCATCATATTTCTCAGCCATCTGGGGTTTGCTGAGGTAAAGCATGGTCACTTTTGCGCCTGCCATTTGGTAAAGCAAGAGTCTTGATTACTCGTTCTTCGTGGCTCCTGTTCTTGTCTCAAGGGGGCCTGGGTGAGAGTTGCTCGAACTTTCTACAGGCTATCTTTGAGAATACAAGCTGGGGCGTCAGTAGGTCGGGAAACTCTAGTAGACAGTTTGCTGGTTCCCAACTTACCAAGTGATCAAAAAGGAGGTGGTGTAAGAGAGAGCGACAAGATAAAAACGGTTCGTCCAAGTTGAAAGTATGTATTGGGAAAACCTAGTGAAAA
>JAAEPW010000944.1 GCA_024232355.1 Chloroflexota bacterium
CACCATCCAGATCAAAGAAGCCATCGTCAGCTCGACCCGGCTGTGGCAGAACCTGCAGATACCGTTCAGAGCAAAGAGGAAAAAACTGGCCCGTCTGGCAGAACTGGAGAGCCAGCGAGAAATTGATGCCACGGAGCTAAAGATTCGCACCACTGGCGAAACCGCCAATCTCCAGGCCGAAGGCGAACTGGAACAACTGCGCTCTGAAACCGAACGCGCCAAATATAACTTGAGGCAAGCAGAAAAAGTCCGCCGTCACACGGTTGAACAAGAGGCCGAGCGACAATCTATTGCCGAGCAAAACGCCACCGCCAAGGTGCGCGGCGAGGCCGAACTGGAGCTGGTGCTTCAAGAGCTAGAACTGGAGCAACGGCGGATTGCGAGTGAAGGCGACAAGGCGCGGGCGCAGATGGAACTGGATGCTGTGCAGGCAAAGGCGACACGCGCCCAAGTCAGCGCCAAACTTGAGGTTCGAGAACTGGGCAACCTGGCGGCCGCGGCTCAGACCGAGCGAGAGTTGGAGCACCTGAAAATTCGCCAGGGGATTGACAATGATCTGTCCGAACAGCACGTCCAATCCCAACTCATCGCACAGTTGCCCGAGATCGCCAAACACATGCCGGCTCAAGAATTGCGCACCACGATCATCTCTTCTGATGGGCAGGAGGGGACGCTTTATCCGCTCTTGAACTTTGTGGCCGGCGCATTGAGCCTGGCCAAGGACACATTCAAACAGCCTGACAAAGCGCAAGATACAGAGGAATGATCGTTGCCCTTGGACAGGTCGTGTCACAAGACCCCAAGGGTTTGAGAAAACCCTTGGGGTCTACAGGCGAGGTCGGGCCTTTTTTACTGGGCGTCTCGCAACACCAGCGGCAAATAAATATAATGCCCTGTGTCTGCTCTGCACCAGTAGCCCAGGCATCCCTCATAATTTGCGCTAGAAGATGCGCCCACGGCCGTCTGGCCGACGCTAAAGTTGGCGGCATAGTTGGCGGAACTGAGCCCCTGCCCGCCGCTTCCGGTCATTGGCGTGAACCAGTCCAGGCGGTAGTTGTCGGAAGACATTGCCAGGGCGCTGCTGGCTAACAAAAGCAGGACAACCAGGGTCATTAGAAACGTGTTTCGTTTCATCGCTTGCCTCCTGCTCATTGGGAAAGGTTGGGGTCGTCGTCGGCCCAGGGCGCTCGCTCCAGCCGATGATTCTCGAACCCTAGCCGTTTGCCCACGATGCGGTAGGAAAATTCCGTGTTGGAATCGCCATCACGCAGGCAAACCTCAAACTGGGTGGATGTGCGGTTGGTCACATAGACCTCGGCGTCCCCATAGACCTGGACAAAGACGTGGTAGGGTTCATCCTCCAGGTTGACTGTCTGGGCAAACATGGGGTCAATGGGGACGATGGCCGCGCCTTTGTCGAGTTTCCCAAAGCCATAATCAGTAAACCAGATTTCGGTGGATTCTTCAGTGTAAAACAGGCGGCTGCCATCGCTGGTGTCAACGACGGCGCTCTTGGTCCCACCAACGACGTTCAGCCCGGATTTCCCGCCGGGTGTGCTGACATAGACGCCGTTTCCAGCGCCCGTGACAAAGTGCCCACTCCAGCCATCGGGAGAGAGCGTCGCGCCCTTGACGCCGGCGCCGGTGCCGCTACTGGCGTCGTGAAGGCCAAAGACACCCCATCCAGAACTCTCTTTGGTGAGGCCGACGACTCCATTTCGACCGCCAAATAAACCGCCAGATTCCCAATAGGCTCCTGTGTCATAGTCAGACAGGCTATAGCCCGTCTGAAAACCGACGACTCCGAAATTGGTGATCACGTCTGTTTGGCCGAGCAAGCCGATGCCGCCCCCACTGCTGTAAAAGTAGCCGCCATAGCCATTTGGCGATTTCGACGCGCCCACGATGCCATAGTTGGTGCCGCTTTCGCTCATTGCGTAGGCGCGCAAGCCGCGGCCAGAGGCGTGGTGGTTTTCGATGTGCAAGATGGCAACAGAGGTCGAGCCGCTGATTATGGCTGATGGGCGCAGGCTGTAGGCATAGGGGACGGGGTAGATGGCCTCGCGGGGGGTCATCTCGTCGTCGCCCTCGACCTGGATGCCCATGTAGAGTTGCTTTCCATCGATGTCTAAAGAAGTGCAGTGGTCCATCTCGGCTGAAAACAAACCATTGTCTATGTCCACCAGGTCATCATCCTGGCATACAGGGGTCGTTGCATCATATGAGGGGTAGAGAGAGAAGGTGATGACACGCGAGCCGTCGATGGGATTGCCGCTGTCGTCGGTCAACCGTCCCTGTATCGGGATTTTGCTGGCTACCGCGAATACTGCTTCAGCTTCATTTATCGACGCTTCATTGATGTCCCCCTCTGGCCCTGATCCCTGGGCCTGGGTGAGCCCGACCGCTAACGCCAGTATGCCCAGGGCTGCCAGTGTTACGGCTCCGCTTGCGATTAACCATTTGCGTGTGTTCATTTAAGCTATCTCCTTGTTTGATTTTTGATTTTGTCTTGCTGTACGAGTTGCTCTAGTTGCGGAACAAGGTGTAAATTTGCGCTGGAATCACCTCCTTTTTGCGCCGACCTGATTGGTTCGCTGATTTGCTGTGAGCTTTATGCGAACCGTTAGCCACTGCATGTTTACGTCGCCGCCCGACAAGGGTAGCAGGGGTGTC
>JAAEPW010000945.1 GCA_024232355.1 Chloroflexota bacterium
GATCAAGTTCAGTGCGATTTGCCGCAAGCGCGTTCGATCTCCCCACACCTGGGGTAGATCGTTGGGTATCTCGGTCCGCCAACTCAGGTCCTTGTCACGCGCGAGTTGTTCTCCCACCGCTATAGCCACTTTTAGAACCTCCGCCAGATCCAAAGGCTCGCACGTTAGCTTTAATTGGCCCACTTCACTTCGCGCCAGGTCCAGCACATCCTGGATCAGCCCATCCAGGTGTTCGGCGCTTGCGAGAATGCGCTCTATGTCCTGGCGGTAGGTTTCTGGAAGCAGCGAGTCGGTGTGCTTTTCTTCGGTCAGCACCAGCTTGCTCAAACCCGCGATCACATTCAATGGCGTGCGCAACTCGTGGCTCACTGTCGACAGAAAGCGGCTCTTCATGCGGTTGGCTTCCTCGGCCAGGCGGCGTCCCTGTGTGGCTTCCCTGTACAGGCGCGCGCTCAAGAGCGTATCGGCCAGTTGTTGGACAATGGCAGCGCCCAATTCCAGATTGCCCGTATCGAGAGCTACAAAGCCAGCTTTTTCTCCTTGGATCACCAGCGGCAACAAGGCAAGACTGAACGGTTTGTCGTCAGGATACAGTCTATTGGGAGGAAATTGTCGGCTGGCAAAACGCAAGGTTGCCGTCGTCAGGTTGGGGGTCGCGTGCAGAATGCTCCGGGCTGCTGGATCATCTCCCTGCGCCTCAAAGAAAGCTACCCCGGCATGTTGGATGCCCACCTCTGGCAAAAGCTCTCCAAATATCTCGGATATGTGTGTCTCGTCCTGTGCTGTGAGCAAGCGGGCCGTCAATAGAGCCAATCTATCAGCCGCCCACCTCTGAGCGTGGACGTGCTGCATAGCCTGATAGTCCATGGCCTTGCTGATGGCAGTGCGAGCCTGATGCAGCTTGTCCTCAGCTTGTTGGCGCGTTATGGGCGCATCGCATTGTTCCAGGAGCGCGGGCACTTTTTCTCGCAAGGCAGAGATAGCCACCTCCCACATATGTGCGTTGTCTCCTGTCTCTTTCACTTGCCACAGGATTTCCTCAAGCGTCGATGGAAAATCGGTTGAATCCGCCTGTTCCAGGTCCGTGACAAAGGCGGTTGTCAGGCGCTCACACAGGGTGTGGATTGTATCCAAAGTTATGCGCCGCGCTACAGTGAGTACAGCCTGGGTCATCGCAGACGTGATCTGTGATGTCATACTGTTCAGATCAGTACAGGGGATGTATTGTGCGGCAGCGTGGGTCGCAGGATAGAGCGAACAACCGCACGAGCGGCGTATGACTAGCTGCGTTGGCACCTTGATGATCTCTTCACTCTCATCTCGCTGCTCAATGTGCTTGAGCAAGAGTTCCAGTGCCCGGTAGCCGCGCTCAAACGTGGGACTGTGGAC
>JAAEPW010000946.1 GCA_024232355.1 Chloroflexota bacterium
AAAACGAGCCTCGCGCCCGCTCTCTTTGGCAGCGCGCTGGGCATTCTGGGGATTGTCTCGATGGTGGTCTCTACAACACCGCACGTCGCTCACACCCCGCTCTTTGAGATCTATAACGCTCCTGGGGCGACCCCCGCAGATCAGGCGACAATCGCCATCTTGTGGCAGATGGTCAGGGGCCTGTTCGATGCGATGCTCTACGTGGGGTTCTTTGTTGTGCCGCTAGGTCTCATTCTCATCGGGGTGGCCATGCTCGGAACCCCGACCTTTGGCAAGGGGGTTGGTGGGGTGGTCGTGGCGCTCGGGGGGCTTGGTTTCGTAGCGGCAGTTCTCCAAATGATCGATCCCGCCTCTATGGTCGGCATGGGCAGCTATTTTGCAATCCTCATCTCCTATCTCGTCCTGGGATGGAAGGTCTACAACCTGTCGAAAGCCTCGTAGGGAATTTAAGACAAGGGAATGACGCGGACGCGCTCAAGGCAATGAAGGAAAAGTGGACGCGCCCGCGTCATTCGAACTGTGGAACACGTAACAAATTAGGAGGAATATTAATGAAAGCAATTCTACAAACAAAATATGGATCGTTCGATGTGTTAAAACATGGAAAGGCAGAAAAGCCGACGCCCGGGGACGATCAAGTGCTGGTAAAGGTGCATGCTGCGGCGATCAATGCTGGCAACATGTTTGCGGTGAGTGGCAAACCGTTCCTTGCGCGCACGTCGTCGGGGCTGCTGAGACCCAAACATCTGAACCCCGGCAGTGACGTGGCGGGGCAGGTGGAGGCTGTCGGCAAGAACGTGACGCAGTTCAAGCCCGGTGATGAGGTGTTTGGGGACAATTACGGGGGCAGCTGGGGGACGTATGCCGAGTATGTGTGTGTGTCTGAAAATGAATTGGCGCTGAAACCTGCGAATATCACTTTTGAGGAAGCGGCGGCGGTGCCACAAGCGGCGTTGGTGGCCTTGCAAGGGTTGCGCAATATAGGCCAGATTCAAGCCGGGCAAAAAGTTTTGGTCATAGGCGCTTCTGGCGGTAACGGTACCTTTGCCGTGCAGATCGCTAAAGCGTTTGAGGCCCAGGTGACTGGGGTTTGTAGTACGCGCAATATCGAATTGGTGCACTCGATTGGCGCTGACCACGTCATTGACTATACTCAGGAAGATTTTGCCCAAACCGGGGAGCAGTATGACTTGATCATTGCTATGTCGGGGTATCGTCCGCTCCAGGATTACGAGCAGGCGCTGCGTCCTGGGGGCATTTTTGTGTGGGCCGGGGGGCCGCTAAAGGGCCTCTTCGAGGCGATGCTACTGGGGCCTCGGGTTACGCGCAAGGGAGATAAAAAGCTGACCAACTTGAGCCACCAGCCAAACCAGGATGATCTAGTGTATATGGCCGGGCTGATGGAAGCGGGCAAGGTCAAACCGGTGATCGACCGGTGTTTTCCGCTGCAAGAGACGTCTGATGCTTTCCGACATTATGCAGCCGGGCACTTGCAAGGCAAAGTGGTGATCACTGTGGTAGAAGACAGCGAGCAGCACCCCGCGGCCTAGAAACAACGGATCGTGTTTTGGATAAAACAAGAGAATGAATCATACAAGCTACTCAGGTATGGAACCCTTGCGAAGGTTCGACAGTGCTTTTCAAGCCTTTGCTACCGGACACTTTTTTCTTTGGCCACGAATTTCACGAATTACCACGAACGTAAATCAGAAATTAGTGTAAATTCGTGCAATTCGTGGCTAAAAATTCAGCATCTGTTGATCACTTGGATAAAGTGTCCGGTAGTGAATTCAAGCCAAAGATACTTTCGTTGACCAAAAATCACTGCAGCAACAGTGCAATTCGCAACCTTTGCAAAAGTAGGCTGAGTAGTTTGACAATGTCACATTTGTAGTTACCATACAAGATGTAAAGGTGTCCTTTTCAATCATCTGAATCGCCATCATGCTACCCTATCTGTGGGGAGGACGGGTAGTGGTTAAATGGCAAGTGATGAGCGCAGGACGTCAGTGTTCAAGTATAGAGACCCTTGAAAAAATGTATCTCGACACGGTTAGTGCCCTCTACTTTAGCGTCCAAAAGTGCCTCAAAATGGTACGATATCTCAAAACCGACGTGAACAACGTAATTCTGCAAGTGTCTCATTCGATGGCACAAATCTGCTTGTTAGCAAACTGACTGTCCAACAGCCATCACTTTCCTCTATACACCACTACCTAATTCTGTTCCTAGAGCCATTTTAGCGGCGTAATTGGCGATAAATCGCCTACTACGAACCTATCAAATGAGCATTGACATAGTAGGGCCAGGAGGAATCTAATGCATTCGCTCAATTCTCTCGTTTGGCGCAATCTGACTGCTCACAAACTCCGCAGCATCCTGACCCTGCTGGCGATCTCGCTGGGCGTGGCGATGGTGTTGGCGGCGTCCATCGTTGGGCAAGCGGCCAATCAGAGCGCCTCCACGCTCTCTGAACAAGGGCCGCGAGTTGATCTGGAAGTTTTCTCCCGCGACGGTGTACCCTTTGACGATGTTGTTCTGGACATCTTGCGTGCTTCTCCCGACGTGGATCAGATATCGCCTGTGCTGCGCGTCGAGGTGGAGGGTGTTGACCCGGAGATCGTCGAGTTGGTCTTGCTCGGCGTCGATCCAGAGGTGTACCAGGAACTCCACGAGCCAGAGTTGGTGGGCGGCACGTTCCTCGCTGAACTGAACACCATCGTGTTGCCGATGGCGGTTGCCATCGATAACGGATTGAGTGTAGGAGACACAATCGCGCTCCAGTTGGGCGAGCGCCGAGAGACGTTGACCGTGTCGGGGCGGCTCAGGCTGGAGCAAGACTTTACGGCGTTGGATGAGGCCAACGTCGCCTACGTGCCGCTAGCGGTGGCCCAGGTCCTGCGATCCAGCCCGGGGCAGATCGGTCGGGTCGAAGTAGTGCTGCATCCCGGCGCAGACCCCGACCAGGTCAAAATGGACCTGACCGCGCAAGTGGACGACGAACTGGTCGTCGCGCGGGCCGGTGGCACCGGGAACAACTCCTTTGCCGCCATGACCGTCCAGATCGGGCTGGCCCTCGTGGGCATCATCATGCTGTTCGCTGCTGCTTTTGTGATCATGAACGCCTTTGCCATGTCGGTCACGGCGCGCACGCGCGAGATCGGGTCACTGCGCGCGTTGGGGATGACGCGCCGTCAGGTAATGACCACCGTGCTGGCCGAGGCGGGTTTACTGGGCCTGGCCGGGGCATCGTTGGGCGTGCCGCTGGGCATCGGGTTGGCCTGGGGTGTGACGTGGGCGCGCGGCATCCTAGATGACGTGGCCCTCACCGTGCCCTGGTGGGGAGTAGCGGTCAGCGTGACGATGGGGCTGGTGGTGACACTGATCGGCGCGCTGCAACCGGCCCGGCGTGCCAGCCGCGTCTCGCCGTTGACGGCGCTGCGCGCGGCGGCTGAGAGAGCGATCCCCGGCTGGTACGAGCGGCGCGGCGGACGTGTGGGCGGCATCCTGCTGTTCATCCTGCTGCCTGGGCTGACAGTCGCTTCCTTCACCCTGGAACCCGACTTTATCACGGGTTTCGCCTTTTTGGGTGTGGGGATCGTGGGATTGTTGCTGGGTACGGTGCTTCTGATGCCGACGCTGGTCCCCCTGGTGGCGCGACTGGCCCGCCCCATCCTGGTGCGACGGCTGGGCACGGTCGGCTGGCTAGCCGCCGACAACTCGGCGCGCAACAAGTTGCGGACGGCGCTGACCGCCGGGGCACTGACCATCGGCCTGACCGCCATCATTGGCACCAGCACCATTATAACCGTCAGCCTCAAGGGAGGGTTGGACGCCTATTTTGGCCTCTTTCACGAGGATGGCATGATCCTCCCCGACATTTCCGCGCTGATGGCGTCGGGCGAGGTCACCATCGAGAACAGTATGAGCATCGCGGGCATCAAACTCGATCCCGCGCTGGTCGAAGCGATCGAGGTGTTGGACGTGGGCACGTTGCTCTATTATCGATTTGGGCCGGTGCCAGCGGAACTGAGCCCCATAGCCGGCGCGCCAGGGATTTTCGTCGAGCCGGAAATATTTTTACCCTTGGGCAATTTTGACTTTTTTCAAGGTGACGCCGAGAGCGCACTAGAAATGATGCAGCGCGGGCGGGCCTTGTTGTTGATGCCCATCGTTGCCGATAAACTTGGCGTTGACGTGGGCGACGTCATCCCGGTGGAGACACCGCGCCAGGGTGTGGTCGAGTTTACGGTTGCGGGCGTCGGTGGCACCGGCACGAACTTTACGGTCTTTTCTGCCGCCGACGGCGAGACCTATTTCGACATATCAGAGCCGTCGTGGATGGGTATCGCCCTTCCAGATGATGGCCGCTTGGATGTGGATGACATGCTGGCTCAGGTCGAGGCCACCATCGAGCCGTTCGAGGACGTGGTCGTATTCGATATGCGCGATTCGGGTGTCGGCGGCTTGGTCGAGGTCGTAGACCGGCTGCAGACGATGCTCAACGCACTGCTGCTGTTGGCCGTGGTGGTGGCGGGATTGGGCGTGGTCAACACGATGGTGATCAACGTGGCCGAACGGCGGCGCGAGATCGCACTGCTGCGAGCGGTCGGGGCCACCCAACGCCAGGTGCGCCAGGTGGTGGTGACCGAGGCCGTCACACTGGGCCTGATGGCCGCTCTCCTCGCCACTGCGCTTAGCTTGGCCATGCTGGGGTTGTTCGTCGTGGTATATTTGCCCAACGGCGCTACGTCGGTGGGGATGCGGGCCGATTGGGAGACGGCACGCATTTCGTTGCCGCCCGCCCTGCGAACCTTGGGCATCACCGCCGCGTTGTCGATGATCTTTGGCCCGTTGGTGGCCGGATTGGCCGCTTACTACCCCGCCCGTCAAGCAGCAGCGATGGACGTGGTCGAGGCGACGCGCAGCGAGCGGCTGGCGCTCAAGACCGCCGGAACTCGCCGCCCAGAGAGCCGCCGCCGTCGTAAAATGGCGCGCTCGTTGGCCTGGACGCTGGCCTGGCGCAGCCTGACTCAGCACCGCTTGCGCACGATGTTGAGCGCGCTGGCGGTGGCGCTGGGCGTGGCGATGATCGTCGCCGCCGACGTGACCAGTTCGGGCGTCAGCAGCGCCCTACAAGCCAACGACAACTTGTTTGCCGAATATTTCACCGAGGTAGCTGGTGTTCTCCTGTCGGCGGTCGGTTTCGTGATCCTCGCGGCAGCGGGATTTTTGATTTTCAATGCCTTTGCAATGGCCGTCACGCAACGCCGTCGCCAGATCGGGGCGTTGCGTTCGCTGGGGATGACGCGCCGTCAAGTGATGAGACAGTTACAAGTCGAGGCACTGATCACGGGCGGCCTGGGCACACTGTTGGGCTTGGCCGCCGGACCATTGTTCGGCTATGGAATGCTGGCGGCAGTGCGGCAGTTTGTAGAGATCGGTCGCGGCAGCGTATCGATCGGCAGCGTGGTGTTGGCTATCGTGATGGGACTGGGCATCACGGTGCTTTCGGTGATGATTCCGGCCCGGCGTGCGACTCGCATCTCGCCGCTGGTGGCTCTGCGGGAACGAGCTAGCAAGTCTACAAGTTTACAAGTGAGCAAGTTTGCAAAATTTCAAGTATTTGTTGGCCTGGCTATTGTGGTAACGCTGGCAATGTATCTGATTGTCGCACCACCTGGCGAGTGGACGGGTAACAATCCGCCCTGGGAATGGTTGATGACGATGCTGCTGACCCTGCCGTGGTTGGCCGCATTGATGTTGCTGCTGCCTGCCTTCATTGGCGTTGTGGAACATCTCACGTTTTACATTTCACGTTTCACGTCCTCTACCGTACGTCTGATGGCCGACAACCTGGGCCGTGACCGGCGACGCGTCACACTGACCGCCCTCACGTTCGCCGTTGGCCTGACGGTGATCGTCTCGATGAACGGGATGCTGGCCTTTATGAACGGCGTGCTGCTGGTAGAGGCGGCCCAGGGACCACTGGAGCAAGTTTCCTGGTTCATCTACCCCTTTGACCGGCGTAGCGGTCTGGCACAGATCCAGTCGTTCGGCGGCGGCGCGTTTGCCATATCGCCTACGGTGCAGGAGGACGTGGAGCAGTTGGCTGCCGGGCGGGCCATGGTCAGCGAGAGCTATATGGCGACCGTATCCGAAATCAGCTCACCGATGCCCGGTTTTCCGTCTCCCATTTTGGATATGGACAGCCTGACACGCCCCGGTGCTTTTACCTTTACCGAGGGGAATTGGGAAACCGCGCGCCCGATCATGAAATCTGGCTGTGGATTGCTGCTGCCATCAGGGGTGGCGGCCCGCAACGGTGTGGGCATTAGCGATACCTTTGCGGTGACGGGCAAGGACGGTCCCGTTGCATGCACCGTGGCCGGTATCGGCTATGGGGGGACCGCGCCAATGTCCATCATCAGCGTGGCGGCCAGGGATGCGTTCGTGGATGGCCCTCCAGCGTCGTTGACCGTCTGGCCGCTGGAAGGCACCGACGTGCTTGCTTTCGAGGCCGAGCTGCGTACCCTGGCCGACCGGCACGGCGACGATGCCTGGGTCGCCACCCCCAACGACGAAGTGCAAGCGGTGGTCGAGACCAGCGACCAGTTGGAAACGATGATGTACAGCATGTTGGTGCTGGCCATTGTCGCGGCGGCGCTGGGGATGGTCAACACCACCGTGATGAGCGTGGCCGAGCGGCGGCGCGAGTTGGGCCTGCTGCGGGCCGTCGGCGCGACGCGGCGGCAGACGATGGTCGTCGTGGCGGGCGAGGCGGCTTTGATCGGATTGGTGGGTGGGATAGTCGGTCTGGTGGCGGGCGCGGGGCTGACGGTCATCTTTTGCCTGGCGTACGGCGGCATTCCCTTTGGCCTGGTGGACCTCGACCTGTGGCGCGGGGCCTGGCAGAGCGTGCAACCGGCTCTCGTGAATGGGCTGATCGGTATCGTCATCGCGCCCGTGGTCAGCGCCATGGTCGCCTGGACGTCGTCGCGCTCGCTTTTGCGCGGCTCGGCGATTGAAACGATGGAGCCGGGGCGGCGGCTGGAGACGATCCGCCACGAACCTGTGCGGAGAGCAGCGGTACGCTCGCTGAATTTTTTGGCGCTGCGCAACATGGAGCAAGGGCGCACGCGCACCATCCTCAGCGCGCTGGCGGTCGCATTGGGCGCGGCGATGACGGTCGCTGCCGACATCACCAGTGGGGCTATTCTGAACGCCCTGTCCGAGTCTGCCGACGCTCAGACTTTTCTGACGGGCCTGCTCGACCAACTCGATATGATGTTGGTGTTGGTCGGGGTGGGGATAACGTTTGCAGCGGGCTTTTTGGTTTTCAACTCTTTCGCCATGTCGATCACCCAACGCCGCCGCCAGATTGGCGCGCTGCGCTCGCTGGGGATGGTCCGCCGCCAGGTGATGCGGCTGGTGATGATCGAGGCGCTCATCACCGGCGGGGCGGGGACGCTGGTGGGGGTGATCGTGGGGCCACTCCTGGGGCGCGGCACCATCGCCATGATGAAGGTGTTTAGCGAAGGGATATTCGTCTTTGGCGAGACAGCGCTCTCTACCTCCAACCTGTTGCTGGCGGCGGTGATGGGACTGGGTGTCGCACTGCTCTCTGCCCTGATTCCGGCTTGGCAAGCAACGCGCATCTCGCCGCTGGTCGCGCTGCGTGAAGGAGCGGCGCCTGGGATTGCGTCCAGCCCCGTCGGGCGAGTGGTGGCGGGTCTGCTCATTATCCTTTCGATGATCGTTTGCCTGATTATCGCGCCGCCGGGCGAGTGGGTGACGTCTCCGATGGACACCATTTTGACGATCCTATTTGCGGTGCTGTGGTTGGGGTGTCTGGCGGTGATCTTGCCTGCCCTCATCGGCAGCGTCGGGCGCTGGATGCGCGCACCACTCACGCACACATGGGGAGCGACCGGACGGCTGATGGCCGATAACCTGGGGCGCGGGCGGGGGCGCGTGATGCTGACCATCCTGACGCTGGCCGTGGCCCTGGCGATGATCGTCAGCACGACGGGCTTTATCCGCTTTATGTTTTTCGAGTTGATGATGCCCAAGATCGAGCGGGCGGCGCAAATGGGCACCTGGATGCTAGCCCCCTTTGATTATACATCTGGCATGTCCGCCTATACCGATGTGGCCTCACTGGCACTGCCACCTGAAGCGATAAAAGATGTGCGCCAGGTGGTGGGTGAGCGCGGCCACGTTATGCCGGTCTATTTTGTGATCGTGCCCGAAATCTCGTTTTTAGGCACGACCTACTTTTCCTTCGTCGCGGACCCCCAAGAATGGCGGCAGGGAGGCGATCCGCTCTTTACCTTTACCGAAGGAGATTGGGAGATGGCCCTGCCCATCATGGAATCCGGCTGCGGCGTCTTGATCGCGCCGGTGGTGGCGGGCCGCAACGGTGTCTCGATCGGCGACACCTTTGAGGTGACCGGGGCGGACGGACCGGTCGAGTGTACGGTCGCGGGTATCGGATCTCCCCTGGTAGGGGCGTCCGTCATTGGCAGTGCAGCGGCCGAGTCCTTTGGCACGACGGAACCGATCGTGGCGGTGGTATGGCCCAAGCCAGGAGTTGAACGGGACGCGCTTGCCGCCGACGTCAACGCTATGCTGGATCGCTACCCGGGCTTTGTGTTCAACGATCTGGAGGATATGACCGAGCTACAGACCCGCGTGATGGGCGCACTGCCCCAAATGTTCAACGCGCTATTGCTGCTAGCGATCGTGGCAGCGGCGTTGGGCGTGGTCAATACCACCATGATGAGCGTGGCCGAGCGGAGGCGCGAGTTAGGCTTGCTCCGCGCCGTCGGGGCGACGCGGCAGCAGGTGAACCGCGTCGTGACCGGCGAGGCGACGTTGATGGGTTTAATCGGTGGAGCCGTGGGATTGGTCGCTGGGGCGGGCATCGTCGTCATCGTGTGTGTGGTCTATGGCGGCAACGGCTGGGGCATCCCCAACCTGGACCTGTGGGCGGCAGCGGGCCGCTCGATACAACCAGCGTTGTTCAACGGTTTGGTGGGGCTGATCGCCGCACCCTTTATCTGCGCCGGTGCGGCGTGGCTGCCGGTGCGCTCGCTCCTACGCGGCTCGGCTATCGAGACATTGGAGGCCGAACGGCAAGAGACCGTCTCCCCACGCCGGGCGGCTGCGGCGATTTGGCGCTGGGGCAGCATCCGGGCGCGCTTTGTGGTGGGCACGGCGGTTTTGATGACGACCGTGTTGGCTGGGCTGATCGGCGTGGTGGTCACCCACGCCCGCACCCGCATTACGGAGCAGACCCACGACGCGCTGCGCACGATGGTCGCCTGGAACGCGGGCATGATGGAACTGAGCCTGCCGGAGAACGCCGAGACACTGGATTTTGACATGCTGGCGACGGGCGAGACGTTCGATTTCGATTCCGACGCCCTGCTGCAATTCGAGTCGTTGGTGGATGACATGACGGCCAACGGCTTGGTCGATTTCGTCATCGCCGACCGGGACGACGTGATCCTCATCGGCCTGGACACGCGCGACATCGGCACCCTCGCGCCCGAATTGGAGACGACCGGCGAGCCCGACATCTACTCGGAGCGCGAGGGCGGCGAGTGGCTGATGCACGCCACCGCCCCGATCCGCAACGTTGGCGGCTCAATGGTCGGCTCGGTGCGCATGACGGCGGACGCCCGCAAAATTCAGGATTTCCTGACCAAGCTCCGAAACATGTTAGGGGGCATCGGCCTGGTCATCGTCCTTATCGGCGTGGGCGTCAGTTGGTGGTTGGCTTCACCACTGGCCCAGGCCACGCGAGAATTGGCGGCCCGCGCTGCCGGGGTCGGACGCGGGGAATATACGCTGTTCGACCCGCCCAAACAGCACGCCATCATCCAAAAGATTCCGCTGCGCACCAAGCTGACGCTGGCGATGGTCGTGATCCTGGTCGTGATGGTCGGCCTGCTCGAACTGGTCGCCATCCCCGTCGAGCGCGGCCACATCGAGGACACGTTCAAGGATGCGATGATCGCCGGTATCGAGTGGATCGGCCAGGCCGCTTCGGAGAGTTTCGGCCTCGACATAGCCGAACTTACACCCGGCCAGTTCACGTCGTTCGAGGACGTGCTCGACATGACTCAAACCCTCGACCTGGCCCGATTGCAAGAGATGACCGACCAGATGCGGAGCGACGACGCGGCGTTCGTCGCGCTGGTGGACGAGGATGGCGATATTGTCATCTCGGATCAGTTGAGCCTCATCGGCGAAGATGTCTCTGTACCCTCTGTTGCCCAGATCGAAGAGACGATCTGGCGTGACGAGGAAATATGGGTTGCTTCGACGCCGCTGCGGCGCGGGCAGGACGGCGAGTTGATCGGCGCGCTGCGGATGGGCATACGGCGCGACCGGGTCGACGCGTTCCTCGAAGAGAGCCGCAACCTTTTCCGGCTGACTGGGCTGATCGCGGTGCTGGCGGGCGTGCTGCTAGCCCAAGCCATCGGCGGGGCAGTGACCGCTCCTGTGAGCCAGTTGGCGACGGATACGCGCCGGGTAGCGGCAGGCGATCTCGACGTGCAATTCCGCGTGGATACCGCCGACCGCAGCGGTCGGATGGACGAGTTAGCATTGCTCGCCCAAGCCTATAACCAGATGGTGGTCGGGCTGCGCGAGCGCGAGTGGCTGCGCGACATGTTTGGGCGTTTCGTCAGCCACGAGGTGGCCGAGGCGCTCCGCACCGGACAAGTGCGGCTGGAGGGCGAGAACCGCGTGGTCAGCATCCTGTTCTGCGACATCCGCAGCTTTACGACCCGCTCGGAACAGAGCACGCCGGAGGAGATGGTGGCGCTGCTGAACGAGTACTTGCCGGTGGTGGTGAACGCCGCGCAAACCCACGAGGGTACGGTCAACAAATTCGGCGGCGACAGCACGCTGGTGATCTATGGCGCGCCCCGTAGGTTGCAAGAAAGCGCATACCAGGCAGTGTTGACGGCGCTAGAGATGCGGGCCAGCATGGAACGGTTGAACGAACGATTGGCCGCGCGGGGCGAGGACCCGATCCGCATCGGCGTGGGCATCAACACCGGGATGGTGTTGGCGGGCGCGGTGGGACCGGAGGAGCGGCAAGAGTACACCGTCATCGGTGACACGGTCAACCTGGCCTCACGCATCGAGTCGTTGAACAAGGAATATCCCGAGCACGATCCGACCGGCACGGTCGGCATTCTCCTCAGCGGGCAGACCTACGACGCGCTGGGCAGCCGTCGCAGAGAGTTCGAGTTTGCGGACCTGGGCGATGTGCAGATTCGGGGCAAAGTGGAGTTGGTGCGGGTTTGGGCGGTGGTGGGCAAGATATAAAAGGTGCCGGGGATGTACGCTAGCAGGGGGTGAAAGATGATAAACTTGAGAAGGTGTGCCATCAGTATCGTAGCAGTAGCTACTATATCAATAAACCTTGTGGGATGCTCTGATCTTTCCTCATCGCCTGTGGTTGAAACGTTATTGCCCCCCACTCCTGCGTCATCGCCTGTGGTCGAAACGTTGTTATCCACAACTCCTACATCGTCACCAACGCTATCACCATCTCCTACTCGTACACTCGCGCCTATCCTGGCAACCCCAACTCGGACACCTCATCCCACACGGACTCTTACTCCAACTCCTGTTCCCACACGCACAGCCGACGAAGAGCGCGCGTTGATAGTAGAGATGTTGGAAACGAATGGGGGTTGTGAGCTTCCCTGTTGGTGGGGTGTGACGCCTGGTCAAAGCGATTGGCAAGCTGTAAAGGATTATTTTCAGACAAACCGCCTTTGGACTCTGGATATGCCGCACCCCGACCGTCTTTTTGACTATAGAGTCGGCCTCAATTTCTATGAAGGAGACGAGGTAGTCCAATCCATACAGGTAACAGGTCAAGTTTTCAGTGGCTCCGAGTCAGAGCGTTTCGCCCAAGATTGGCACTACTTCTCCTGGAGCGAAGTAATGATGAAATACGGAGAACCCTCGCAAGTTTGGATTTTCTTTGTGCCTCGTGTTGAATCAGGTGCGCCTGTTTATTACAATCTTGCTCTGGTGTATGACCAGTTGGGATTTCAGATCAATTACCAAGGGCCTGCCGTCTATAGCGAAACGATGAGACGAGCTTGTCCTCGTTTTGATGAGGTCTCATTCATTGTCTTGACCCTTGATGAGCCTCGGACAGAGGAAAGTGACCGAGGGAAGTTCTTCCATCAGTTGGAAGATGCAGTCGGGATGAGTGTAACCACTTTTTATGAGACATTCAAACATATGGACAGTAACATTTGCCTCGAGTCGTCGACCGATATGTAGCCTTGAACAAGGCTTGTAAATAATTTGCAAGTCACGTTTGTAGCATATGATGCATCGGGGAATAAGCGGCTCTCTTTCTAGCTCCCGTGAGTCAGACACGTAATTTGTCTACCAGGGCCAGCAGTTGCCCGTTGGAGAGCGGCAGTGGCTGAACTGAACAGCGCAAAGCGGAACCGGAGCGGGTGTGGGCAAAGCATAACGATAGAGCAGATCGCCGGGCGATAAAGTCGCCCGGCTACGGAGCTACGCCCCGTCAACGGGGCTGACGGCGGTTCAAGCCCGATTGGTCGGGCGTTGTTCCATAGTGCGGCGATAAAGTCGCCGCACGGCTTTGGAAAACCCGCGTTTTGTCTAACGCGACCAAATTGATTTGAATAAACCGATATTATCACTTTATCGCCGTGTGGCCTTGGTTCTCGGCTACAATTCGTGTTTTCTCCCCCGACTGAATGAACTTTTTTTCTCCTACCTGCATGTAACATAGTAGAAGCGGCCACTGGAGCGCCGCTCAAAACTACAGAGGAGGAGAAAAATGAAATCGCTCGTCTATCTCACATTAATGACATTGGTCGTGACTATTATCCTGTTGACCGGATGCGGAGCCCCATCAACGGTGGTTCAGACTGTAGAGTCAGCTATGCCGGCAGAGATGCCCGACGTCGAGATCGGGGGCAGCGAGGTCCAAGTCCAAGTGGCTGCGACCTCCGTGGTGCCTGTTTCGGAATCCTCAGCGGGGACTCCAATTCCGCTCCCGACCACCACACCCGGCAACGAAAGTCACACCAGTGGGCACAGTCTAACCACGCTGCCCGATCGTCCCAATCGCCTCATCGTCAAGAACGCCGAGCTCGAATTATTGGTCGCCGAGACCGACGTCGCTATTGACCTCACCACGCAAATCGCCGCCGACAGCGCCGGGTACATTATCAGTTCCCGCGTCTGGTACGACGAGTGGTTGGAGGAGAGCTACAAGTACGCAAGCATCACGATCGGTATTCCGGTGGACCAGTTCGAACGGGCTATGCGCCGGTTGCGGGGTTTGGCCCTGCGTGTGATCGACGAGGCCGCGTCTGGTCAGGACGTCACCGACGAATACGTGGATTTGGATTCGCGGCTGGGCAACCTGGAGGCCACCAGAGACCGCATCCGCGAGTTCCTGGCCCAAGCTGAGAGCGTCGAAGAATCGTTGCGGATCAACGACGAGCTAAAAGTCGTCGAGGAAGAGATCGAGCAGGTCGAAGGGCGCATGAACTATTTATTTGATCGCGCCGCCTACTCGACCATCACGATCCAGATCAATCCCGAACTGCCGCCGGTCGTACCTACTCCAACCCCCACACCCACTCCAACCCCGACGCCCACACCCACCCCAACCCCGACACCTATACCTACCCCAATCCCACCCTGGAGCCCAATGGAGACCGTCGACCGGGCCGGGCACACGCTGGGTTCTATCTTGCGCGTGCTCACCGAGATCGCGATCTGGTTCACCATCGTCATCGCGCCATTGGTGGGGCCGCCGTTGTTGTGTGCTTGGGGTATCTATCGGTGGATCAAGCGTCGGAGCAAGAAATGAGTCGTGTGTAGGGGCGACGCATTCCTATCGAGATTCTTTGTTCCCAAGGCTTTTGCGAGCGAACAAGTTTCCTCCGGTTCGAGATAGTCGCAAGGAATGCGTCGCCCCTACTTCACAATCACACAAGGGAGAAGAAAATGTACACAAAAGTTCGTTTCACATTAGCCACATTGGCAGCGATCGCCGCGCTGCTGACTGGTTGTGGTCCCCAACCGACACCAGAGACCATTGTGCAAGAGGTGGCAGTAGAAGTGACCAGAGTCGTAGAAGGCGAGACTGTCGTGGAGACCGTGACCGAATTGGTGGAGGTGACTGTAGGACCAGAGCCAATAGCGGTGGCAGACGCGAGCCTGCCTGGCGGGCATACCCTGTCCTCGCTCTCTCACCGTCCCAACCGGCTCATCATCAAGAACGCCGAGATCAATTTACTGGTCACCGACACTGACACAGCCATTGATCGCACCGCCCAGGTCGTGGTCGACTATGGTGGATACATCATCAGTTCTCGCGCCTGGCACGAGCAATGGTACGATCAAAACTATAAACACGCCACTGTCACCCTGGCTGTCCCGGCAGATCAGTTCGAGCAGGTGATGCGCAGACTACGTGGGCTGGCACTGCGCGTGATGGATGAAACTGCTTCCGGTCAGGATGTGACCGACGAGTACGTGGACCTGGAATCGCGCCTGGACAATCTAACGGCTACCCGAGACCGCATCCGAGAGTTCCTCGACCAGGCAGAGGACGTTGACGAAGCGCTCAAGGTCAACAAAGAACTGGCCGCCGTCGAGGGGAAGATCGAGCAGGTTCAGGGGCGGATGAACTATCTCTTTGACCGGGCCGCCTATTCTACCATCACGGTCCAGATCGATCCCGAACTGCCAAAGACCGCTCCGACGCCCACCCCCACGCCGACACCCACCCCAGGCCCGCCGTGGAAGCCGATGCAGGCCGTGGAACAGGCCGAGGATGAACTGGGGGCTATCCTGCGCGTTCTGGCCGAGAGGGTGATCTGGTTCGGCATCGTCGTCGTGCCATTGGTGGGGCCGCCAGCCTTGTGCGCTTGGGGCATCTATCGGTGGATCAAGCGGCGTCGCGGATGAGTGTAGGGGCGACGCATTCCCCATCAAGTCGTATCGTTTCCAAGACTTGAACAAGTCACGGAAACTCGTTCTTTTCAAGATGGCTGTAGGGAATGCGTCGCCCCTACCGTTGTTCACTCTTCCACTCGGTCCCGTCTGCCCATACCTCTTTTTTCCAGATGGGGACGATCTCTTTCAGCCGTTCGATGGCATAACGGAGAGCGTCGAAAACTTCCGGACGGTGGGCCGCACAGAGGGCGATAACCACGGCGGTTTCTCCCACGGGCAATTGTCCCATTCGGTGGACGATGGCGACCTCTCGAATCGTCGTCCAGCGCTCGCGAATTTCGTCGCCGATCTGGCTCAGCATCCCCTCGGCCATCTCGGGGTACGCTTCGTATTCCAGGTGATGTACTGCTCGCCCGTCTGTCGCGTCGCGCACCACGCCGATAAAGGTGACGATCGCCCCGTTGGCTGGATCGGCCAGCCGGGAGACGACCTTATCCACGGATAGTTCGTCTGGTGTGATCTCGAATAGTTTCATCGATCTTACCCCCCTCCGACGGGCGGCAGGCAGGCGACCTCATCCCCATCGTGCAGTTCGGTCTGCATATCGACGTAGGCGCGGTTCACGGCGACGCTGATAAAGCGCATATAGACGCGCAGAACGGGGTATTCGTCCGTCAGCATCTCGATCAACGCTTCCACTGTCGTTCCCGGTGCCAGTTCCTTTTCAATGTCGCTCGTCCCAATCGCCTCTCTCGGCGCAGCAAAAAACTTGACTCGAACCTTCATTCGTTCATTCTCCATTCTCCACTCTTTCCCCCGCTCTTGTATACGAGGTGAATGTTATCAATGCGCATCGTCTTTTCCACCGCCTTGGCCATATCATAGATGGTCAGAGCGGCCACGCTGACGGCGGTGAGAGCTTCCATCTCGACGCCGGTCTTGCCCCGGCTGCGCGCCGTCGCCGTGATCTCGATGCGCGATGCTTCTGTGTCAATGTGAAACGCGACGTCCACCTTGGTCAGCATGATGGGGTGGCATAAGGGGATGAGATCGGGCGTGCGCTTGGCGGCCATGATCCCCGCCGTCTGCGCCACAGCCAACACGTCTCCCTTGGGTACGCCCTTTTCGGCGATGAGGCGCAGCGTCTCTGGGCACATCGCGACCTCTCCCTTGGCAACCGCTATCCGCTCTGTGTCTGGTTTTTCGCCCACGTCCACCATGTGGATGCGACCGTCTTTGTCCAGGTGTGTCAGTTTCATACTAGTTCTCCAAGCAAGTGCGTCGCACCTGCACACTATCCCCCAATCTCTGACATCACCCGGTTCTCTGGTTTTTCCAAGTCATCCAGGTGATGCTCCATCGGTTTGACTGCGATACCTCGCAAAAGCAGGTCCTTGATCTGGGCAGCGTCCGCTCCCTGGCGCAAGGGTGTGCGCAGGTCGATTTCCTGGTCGGAGAGCAGGCAGGGGCGCAGTTGGCCGTCGGCGGTGAGGCGCAGCCGGTTGCACTGGTAGCAAAAATGCTCACTGATGGGGCTGATAAATCCGAGGGTGCCCTGCGCCCCAGACAGACGATAGTACCGGGCCGGTCCGTTGCCGGTGCTGACCTTGGCCGGTTCCAACGCACCCAACGCGGACTCGATCCGTTGCCGAATTTCTTGCGCCGTCACGACCCGCTCGCGCCAGCCACCATCGGCCATCACGCCGTTTCCCATTGGCATCGGGCTGATGCCGAGAGGCATCACCTCGATAAAGCGAACGTTCCACGTCGACTCTATCGTCTTTTGGGCAAAATCCACCACCTCGTCGTCGTTCATCCCGCGGATGACCACGGTGTTGATCTTGATCGGTTCCAGCCCTGCTTCCCGCGCGGCTTCCATCCCGGTCAGTACGTCCGCCAACTGGCCTTGCCGCGTGATGCGTCCAAAGCGCTCGGGACGCAGCGTGTCCAGGCTGATGTTGACCCGCCGCAGACCCGCCTCGGCCAGGTCTGCGGCGTGGCGTGAGAGCAGGATGCTGTTGGTCGTCATCGCCAGATCATCGATGCCGGGGATGCGGGCCAACTGGCGCACTAGGTCCACGAATCCTGGCCGGACCAGCGGCTCGCCACCGGTCAATCGGATTTTGCTGATGCCCAGCTCGGCTGCAGCCCGCACGATGGTCTCGATCTCTTCATAACTCAGGATATCATCGTGCGAGCGCCAGGGCACTCCCTCCGGCGGCATACAGTAGAGGCAGCGCAGGTTGCAGCGGTCGGTCACAGAGATGCGCAGATAACTGATGGGTCGATTGTAAGCGTCTAAATGGGCCATATAACCTCAAGTTTGTTCAAAAAGTCGAAACCTGTTTCATCATTCTAATAAAAACAGCGTCCACCGAAAAGAGGTGGACGCTGGCCTATGGACTGCCTGTCGCCCAATCTCCTTTCCAAACACAGGAGGCGTGATCGTTTCCAATCACACCCTATCGCCCACCCCCCGTAGGCTTGGCCCGTAGGGATGATGGGTCGGAGAAGGGACATTTTATACGATTGGGGGTATTCTACACGTTTTTTCCAAGGTAGCAAGTGTGAGGCGATGATTCTTATAGCCGCTTTTACTCGTCCTCAGACTGCGAATCCATCAACTCGGATAAAGTGACCACGCGAAACCCCCGGCGATCGAGTTCTGGCAGTATCGTCTGGAGCGCTGTGGCCGTGCGCTCGCCGCGACCGCCATAATCGTGGAGGACGATGATCGAACCGGGCTGAACGGTGCCCAAAATATAGCGCGCCGCGAACCAGGCAGATGGAATTTGCGGGTCAAAGGGGTGGACGGAGCCAAGAGCACACTGGTAGCCGTGCGCGTGAATGATCGAGAGCATCTCGGCATTGTACCAACCCGATCCGGGCCGGAACCAGCGCATATCCGAGAACTGGGAGAGCACATCGTGCGCCTCCAGCAATTGTCGCTCAAAGTCAGCGGGCGGCAACAGGATGCTGCGCTCGTCGGTCGTGAGGTGATTGGCGAGTTCGTGCCCTTCTTCCAACGTGCGGGTAATGATATCTTCGTTGCCCGGTATACGGCTCGTGATCAAGAAAAAGGTCGCATGCGCGTTGTACCGGTCAAGCACGTCCAGAATTTTAGGACTCGTGGCAGGGTCTGGCCCGTCGTCAATCGTCAGTGCGACGACGGGTTCCTCGGTCTCGACAAAATAGATTACTTGTGGTGATCGCTTTGCGATCGCCGTGACGATTCGATCAGGTTGAAACACACCTATCCCGCCCATAATGAATGCCAGTATCAATACAGCCGCGCCGATTTGGCGGCCCTTTTGCGATGTCATCAACAAGACTCTGATACCAGTTCATATCTCCTTTTGAAACAAAAAGCCACCCTTTTGACAATCGCAGGATGACTTTTTCGATTGCAGATTGGGTAATGCTATATTTCTGCGCACAGATGTGCGCAACAATCACAGATAATAACAGGTTTCCATTATACCCAACATCTGACGCTTGCGCAAACAGATATTCGGACGATGTAGGGCAAGTTGGCAACTTGCCAGGACGCAATTTACCGACGGATGTTGTCGACCGCTGGCGACCAAGGCCAAGATCGCCAACTCACCCCGCCAGATCGCTATTGCTGCCGGGAGGCCCTTGCGTGCAAAAGCCCCCTGATCTATTTCAAGACCAGGGGGCTTTACATTTTCCCAAACCCCAAGGGTCTGACAGACCCTTGGGGTTTTAACTTTTGCCAGTTAGTTATTCTTGATCACTAATGGCAAGTAGACTATGATCTTGGGGGCGACTTGAGGGACACAACTTGCTGGAGCCACAGTCTTAAAGTTGGCATAATCCACACCCGTATTGACTGTATCCCCACTGCCGTACCCTGCACCACCAGGGCCATCAGCCGCGCCCCACCAGTTGTCTTGGGCCGACAGGGTACCCTCAGCAACATCAGCGAGAAACACTCCCGTGTCGGTGTTGTTGATGATGCAACCGTTAGTAGCGGTGATGCTGCCACTAGAGTCAAGGTAAAGCCCGCCGCCGTCGGTGCTGGCCGAATTATCAAGTATATGCGTCCCCGTCAGCGTCGCGCTACTCTCGGAGACATACACCCCGCCGCCATATTGGCCGGCAGCATTGCTGATCACAGTGGCGTTTGTGATTGTAAATGCCGAGTGGTTCTCATTAACGTATATAGCCCCGCCGTTCATAGCGGCGCGGTTGTTGATAAAGAGCGCCTCGCCGATAGTGGCGGTCACATAGCCCTGCATTGTTAGCCCACCGCCATACTCAGCTTGATTATCACTGATAACGGTTCCCCCGACTATCGTAAGATAGATGTGCTTACCCTCCCACAAAGAGGTATCTTCACCTGCAACCACCCCGCCGCCAGAATTTGCAGTCGCCGAGTTATTGATGATGCGTGCACCATCCAACGTGGCGTGGAGTGTAGCACCACTACCTACACCCAAACCAACGCCGAGTGATTGATTGTGGCTGATTTCCCCCTTGAGAACAACGGTGCCGACATCATTTATCTCTACCCTTATTCCTATATCGTTATCACTGATGCGCCCCCCTGCCCCCTGCGTAAAAGTCACCGGATCATACCCAGACAGGACTACCCCTTGTCCATAGTGGTTGATAACCTCCCCGCCATTCAAGGCAAAGCTGCCCCCGTCGATGTATACCCCGTCGCTATCATCCGCAACTACCACGTTGTAGACAGTATTACCACTGATAACGCCTGCGTTCCAGATGACCTGACCACCCTCCTCAACGCCTACCCCGCCACCGAAGGCAAGCAAACCATATTTTATGACACGGGCATCATTAGCACTGACGAGTGTATCACCAGTTACAGAGAGTACGCCCCGAACATGGATCCCTCCGCCGCTGGCGCCGCCCGCAGTTCCACTGCGTGTAAAGTGCATTGTGTTCTGTATAACGCGTGCGCCGTCCAAAAGCACGTGGCCGGATGGACCAATATATATTCCTCCTCCATCCTGATCGGATTCATTGTTGATAATTTGCGAATCCAACAGGGTGACGTCGCCCCCTTGGACGAGTATCCCGCCGCCAACTCCGCCGGTTATGTCGAAAAGAGCTTTGCTGTCCGAGATAACCGAATTGCTCAAGGTGAGATTGGCATCAGCGTTCCAAACCCGAATGCCGCCGCCCCCTATATC
Organism: Chloroflexota bacterium; assembly: GCA_024232355.1. The sequence continues at coordinate 20,169 of JAAEPW010000946.1, forward strand.
TCGGGTTATACTCCCACTATATACCGTTACCCCAGAGATGACCACCACGCCGCTGCCGCGAATGTCAAACACCCGGTCTATGCCGCCGGCGTTGATGATGGTTTGACCCGCTCCCGCGCCTGTAATGGTCAGCGCGTCCGAACTTGTGATGTCAAGGTCGCCGGTGTTGTTGTTATCTTCCTCCGTCCCAGTGATGGTGAGGGTATAGGTTCCGGCAGGCAGCGTGATGGTGTCGTCTTCTCCATTGCTGTTGGCTGTCGAAATTGCCTCTCGCAAAGAACCTACGCCGCCGTCGGTAAAGATGGTTACGCCAATGTCTGCCGCTAGAACGCCAGGGATAGCCAGCGCCCCTAGCACCGCCAGGGTTAGGACTAGGCCCAGAAATAGAGGGAATGCTAAACGTTTGGTCTTCATTTTGTTTGTTCTCCTGTGTTAAATATAAAAGACGCAAGATTTTTCATCTATGTGTCCGCACAATGTCGCAAATGATACGCCAGCGCCACTAGAACGTTGTTGATCACAAACTCTGGGCTGGCTCAATCGAGTCGGCCGCGGTCCGGTAGAAAAACACCTCTTGGGTGCAGTTACAGTTTGTGTCTGGTCTTGTCGGCATCACCTCCTCTCGTCAGACGCTGCGGTGAATGGGGAAAAGAACGCACACGAAAAGAAACCGGGCTTGGCGTCAAGCCCCGATTTCCGGCTGTTGAGGGCCTGCGTTTGGTTTTCGTTCGAGTGTGTGTCTATTCTCGGGGAGGGGGGGCAGCACGTCAGGGTTGGTGAAAGAAAAAGTTGTGTTGCAGACTCGTTTGGTCGTGCGTGTGATCATTTGGTCCCCGCCCTTTTGCTACCGGATACTTGATCACCATTATACTCTATCAACCTTCCAAACGCCTTACAAAATGGGCCGCTGACCTTCCAAAAACCTTCCAAATTGTGTGCATGCTCCCCTGATTGACCCCCAAATCTTTTTTGGAACACAGATTCACACAGATTGAACAGATTTTATGGGCATTTCAAATCTAATCTGTGTTCATCGTATAAGCAAAGCGACGTAATCTGTGTCCCATTTTTATTTCAAGTACACTGCCAGAATTTTGTCAGTCAACCAGGCATTCTCCCATCAAGTAGGGCGGGTTTGCTACCCGCCT
>JAAEPW010000947.1 GCA_024232355.1 Chloroflexota bacterium
CGGAGGGATCGGGCAAGAGATTGCCGCTGCTGAGGACGGTGACAGTGCCGCCATTAAGCTGGGTCAGCCCATGATACTCTTGAATGGGTCCTGAAACCTCGACCAAGTCACCGACAGCGGGAGCCGGGCTAGGTAGATAGAGATAGAGACCATTCCAAGCACCTGCACCGTCCTGGATCCAAACGCGTTGACCACCGTCAAAGTCGGCAACGACGATGCCCCGGGTGGTGACAGTTTGGCCGACGTAAGGCGAATCGCCCGACGGGTCGACGGTGTACTGAATGTCATAAATCGGAGTGTAGCCAGTGCCGGACGTATACGTACCTAGCGGAAATGGCGTCGCCGCGGTCGCATTGCTCGTTTCACCATCCAGGGCATTCGGGCCACTAAAATACCAGTTGGCCAGAGTAAACGTTGTGCCATCAGGGCCAGTTTCATCTACTCTATAGGCCCATCCATCCAAATACTCCCAGGGTTTTCCGGTGCCATCCACATTGATATCACCAAAGATATCGACAACGACACCATTTTGAAACAGTTCGATGGCATCATCGCCATTGATACTGGCGGCATTGTTATCGGTATAGTTGGGGGCAAAGCCAAAGAAACTGGTGAATCCTGCTGCTTCGGTGGCTACATAGATAAAGTCACCGGCAGTCGCGGAATCGGCAGGAAAGGTGAATTCTTCCCCATCTGTACCACCGCCATTGTTGGCGGCACCAAAGCCATAAATACTAAGGTCAGCGATGTCTTTCAAAACATAAAACTCGACAGCTTTGGGCAAGCCGCCGCTAAGAGGACCGTCAATTACTCCTGTAATGAGCAATAATGTGTCATCCGCTTGTACCGGCGAGGTAAAGCCAACAAAAAACGATGCCAGCAAGCTGGCAACAACCACGATAACCCGCACTATACCAAATTTGATGCGCGTGTGCATATATTTTTCTCCTTTGCAATGTACAATGTACTAGATACTTGTTACAAACACTTTTTACCATCATACGCTCGATCTTTTTAGATTGCATCACCTCCGAACAAAAGGACATAATCGAACAACAAAAGTCCCATATAAAATTGTATGGTCGGGTATTGGGCTGCGAACCGAAGCAAGGTCAGCAAATCACATCCCGCCATACTGTTTCTTAGCCAACGACACGATTATACCACGAAAGCTAGCCCTCGGTGATTAAAAAGTTATTAAGGAATGATGCAAGAATCGCTACGCTAAAGCAATTCTTTAATCTTTAAATCACATTTCTGATGATGGTATGGCTTTTCCAGTTTTCAAGTCCTCCCAAGATTTATGGCGGAGAATCTCATAAATCGAACAAGAGTCACAAAATAACCGGAAAAGCTCCAGGAATTCCATCCCAATCCGCTTTTTCACAGTGTCGTTGACTGTATCAAAAAATCTGTTTGGGAGATTTATTTCTCTGGAATTCCCTACCAGTTGCATCCTAGCTGTGGGCGTGATACAATACTCACAGGAGGGAACCTTGTTTCGCAATCCGTGGTTCTGGATCACCATCACCATCATCGCAATTGGTGTTGCACTAACCTCGGCGTTGGGTGTGTTCTACTGGCTAGTCGGTGCATTGGCCGTGGCTGTTTTGACGTTGATCATTGCTTTCCTGGCCATGGCCTATGCCGTCGGGCGCGCCGAACGTCCCCAAGTACCCCACTTGCAAAAAATACCCCACTCGGAGCGCATCCCCGTGATCTATGATTGTGACGTCACGATGGGACGTCCCTTCCAAGATGTGGGCGATGGGCTGGCGCTGCTCTATCTTTTGGGTGAGCCTCACGTCCATCTACGTGCTGTCACAACCACCTACGGAAACGGCCCCACCGAGATGACCACCCGTATGACGCGCCGTCTGCTGGACTCGCTAGGATACGAGAACGTCGCCACGATGCGCGGCGCGACCGGCCCTGACGACGATCCCGAGACAAATCTGGCGGCTCAACACTTGAAAGATGCCATCAACGCAGCGCCCGGCAAAATCGTCCTCATTGCCACCGGGGTCTTGACCAATCTCAAACACGCCGCAGCGCTCGATCCTGATTTTTTCACAAAATTGCGCGGACTCTACCTGTGGGGTGGTGTGACCGAGCCGTTGGTCTGGAATGGGCACCAGGTGATGGAACGCAACTTTTCGCTCGATCCCGAGGCCGCTCACCTGGCCCTCCACGCCGAATGCCCCATCACAATTGCGACTGGGCAGGCTGGCCTCACCGCTATCTTTCGCAGCGCGCAGTTCGCGGCGCTTGAGGCGCTGGATGATTCTGTCTCGCGCCTCATCGCTCGCAAAATTCGCTTTTGGTTCGCACTGATGCGGATATGGTTCCAAGACGGTGGCTTTGGGATGGGAGATTCGATCGCCGCGCTGGCATTGACTCACCCCGAGTTGTTCGAATCCGAGCCAGTATACGTCACTTCGACCCACGATGATTTGCGCGACGGGCGATTGTTTGTGGATCTCGGCAGACACGGGCCGTCGCAACTGATACGTGGTGTGCGAGATTTCGACGGTTTCATAATGGCCCATTTTGCTGCTTGGCATCGCCTCGGACAAATGATCAACGTAAAAAGGAGCAAACGTCAATGACAAAAATTGTATTGATCCGGCATGGACAAACGATCTGGAATCGAGAACGACGCTTTCGTGGACAAGCGGACGTGGAATTGGACGAGTTTGGGCAAAGACAGGCACAAGCAACCGGACGTTACGTGGCCGCTCGCTGGCCCGTCGTTGCAGTCTATGCCAGCCCATTGCAGCGCACTATGCAGACCGCTGAGGCCGTCGCCCGCGCCCAGGGGCTGACGGCAACCCCACTGGCGGGACTGTTGGACATAAACTTTGGCGAGTGGCAGGGACGACTGAGCAAGGATTTGGCACAGCGCTACCCAGCGCTATTCCGAACCTGGGAAGAGTCTCCCCACGCCGTACACTTTCCCGGTGGCGAAAGATTGGACGATGTGCGCAGCCGGATCGTGACCGCTCTGGATGACGTGGTCGCCCGGCACAAAGGACAAGAGGTCGCATTGGTCTCTCACACCGTCGCCAACCGCGTGCTGCTCTGCGCCGTATTGGGATGGGGTAACGACCGCTTTTGGCGGCTGGAGCAGGAAACCTGCGCGGTGAACGTCTTTAACGTGGAAAAAGACGGCGACTTTACCATCGGTTTGATAAACGACACTTCCCACTTGCAAGGTCTCGAATAGCATCCAAACGCCGACGATCGGAGGATCATTATGCAGTACGGATATTTCGACGATGAATGCCGCGAGTACGCAATCACACAACCCGACACCCCCCTACCCTGGATCAACTATTTGGGGAGCGAGGCATATTTTGGCATCATTTCCAACACGGCTGGCGGCTATTCATTCTATCGCGACGCGCGCTTGCGGCGGCTGACACGCTATCGCTACAACAACACACCCTTTGATCTCGGTGGGCGCTATATCTATCTGCGAGATGACGACACGGATGGTGAACACTCGGGAGAGTTCTGGTCACCCTCCTGGCAGCCTACCCGCTCCCCACTGGAGAACTATGCCTGCCGTCACGGATTGGGCTATACGACCATCGGCTCTACTTTTGCCGGGATCGAGGCCGAAACCCGCTACTTTGTCCCGCTGGGCGACAGCCTGGAAATCTGGCAGCTGACACTGACCAACCGGCGCGAGGAGCCAGCCAATCTATCGGTCTTTTCCTGCATCGAGTTTTGCCTGTGGGACGCACAGGATGACGCCGCCAACTTTCAGCGCAATTTCAACATCGGCCAGGTGGAAATCGAGGACGGCGTAATCTACCACAAGACCGAGTACCGCGAGCGGCGGAATCACTTGAGCTTTTTCGCCTGCTCCGAGGAACTGGCCGGATTCGATACCCAACGCGACGTGTTCCTGGGACCATACCGGGGCTGGGATAACCCCACGGCGGTCGAGCGCGGGCAGTCGTTCGACTCGGTGGCCCACGGCTGGGCGCCGATGGGCTCGCACCACATCCGGGTCACGCTGGCACCCGGCGAGAGCCGCCAGATCATCTTTGTGCTCGGTTATCACGAGAATCCCCGGGATCAAAAATTCGACCCACCAAGCTCACAGACGGTCAACAAAAAGACGGTCAAGCCGATCATCGCCAAGTATCTAAACGCGGAAAATGCGGATGGACCGCATCCGGTAGACGCCGCCTTTGAGGCATTGCGGGCCTATTGGGACGGCCTGCTGGGCATCCTTCAGGTGGATACGCCCGACACGCACACCAACCGGATGGTCAACATCTGGAACGCTTACCAGTGCATGGTCACCTTTAACATGTCCCGCTCGGCATCCTTTTACGAGTCGGGCATTGGGCGAGGGTTGGGTTTTCGCGACTCGAACCAGGACCTTTTGGGATTCGTCCACCAGGTGCCGGACCGCGCGCGCCAGCGCACCCTCGACCTGGCTGCCACCCAGTTGGAGAGCGGGGGCGCGTTTCACCAATACCAGCCGCTCACCAAGCGCGGCAACGACGCCATCGGCGGCGGTTTCAACGACGATCCGCTCTGGTTGATCCTGGGCGTGGCCGCGTATCTCAAAGAGACCGGCGATTGGACCATTTTGGACGAGCCGGTAACGTTCGAGAGCCAGCCCGGCACCGAGCAGCCCCTCTACGAGCATCTGCGGCGCAGCGTCCAATACACACTGGACCGGCTGGGGCCGCACGGCCTGCCCCTCATCGGTCGCGCCGACTGGAACGACTGTCTCAACCTGAATATCTTTTCCGACGAGCCAGGCGAGTCGTTTCAGATCGCACCGCTCAAAAAGGACGGTACGGTAGCCGAATCGGTCTTTATCGCCGGACTGTTCGTGTTGGCGGCAAAAGAACTGGCCGCCATCGCCCACGAGCGTGACCTGGCAGACGAGGCACACCGCTACCAAGATGAAGCGGCGCGGATAGAGTCCACCATCCTGGCACACGGCTGGGACGGCAAATGGTTCCTCCGCGCGTACGACGCTTTTGGCGATAAAGTCGGTTCGCGTGAGTGCGAGGAGGGGCAGATATTCATCGAGCCGCAGGGCTTTTGCATTCTGGCGGGCGTCGGTCTGGACAACGATGCGGATAACAGCCATTCGTTAGCTGAGCAAGCGCTAACGTCGGTACAAAAGCACCTGGCAACGTCCCACGGCATTGTCCTCCAACAACCCGCCTACTCGCAGTACTATTTGAACTTGGGCGAAATCTCGTCCTATCCGCCTGGCTACAAGGAAAATGCGGGCATCTTTTGCCACACCAATCCGTGGATCATGATCGCCGAGGCGATGGTCGGGCACGGCGACCGGGCGCACGATTACTACACCCGCATCAACCCCTCGGCGCGGGAGGCCATCAGCGAGGTGCACCGCTGCGAGCCCTACGTCTACGCTCAGATGATCGCCGGGCACGACGCCCCGACCCACGGTGAGGCCAAGAACTCGTGGCTCACCGGCACGGCGGCCTGGAATTACGCCGCCATCACCCAGTGGATTCTGGGCATCCGGCCCACGTATGCCGGTTTGCAGATCGCCCCCGTCATCCCCCGTGACTGGCACGGTTTCACAGCCACGCGCGTCTTTCGGGGCGTGACGTACCACATCACCGTGGAACGCGCGGGCGAGGGGAACGCTGCTGCTCTCACGGTGAACAGAGAGCCAGTTGAGGGGAACATTGTTCCCTTGCCATCGGATGGTCAAGATGAGGTGACCGTCAGGGTCGTTCTGACCTAATCTACCGGTGGAATGGCCTTTGGACTGTCTGGCGAGGTATGGTATACTTTGACAGAAAAACAACGAACGAGCACAAATCAATGAAGCTTAGGTATTGTCGACACTGCAAGAAAGATGTGCCGATGTTCAATAATAAGGAACACGAACAGCTTTCTGAAATTTACTCACAATGTATCCAAGCTATCAAAGAGTATCGAAAAGCACATGGGACATCACTTGCTGAGACTCCATTGGACGAACTGCACCGACCTTTTTTTGACTTGTATGAGCAGATTGCAGGCGTCAAGTCAGAGTTTGATGCTTTCGAAGTAAGACGAAGGCACTATCTGGCTCGCTGGAATAAGTATAAACACGAAGCAGACTAAATCACTCAGATAAGTATCCTATCTTTGGATCAAGTTGGCGAGCCACTCTGACGCATGAACCGTGTGCCATTAAAGATTGGAGAAGCAATTATCTATGAAAAACAAAGAAATACGCCTGACCGCATTAGCCAGCGCTGCTGGCTGAGCGGCCAAAAGAGGGCCAGAAGCCCTGGCGCAGGTACTGCGCCCCCTGATCAATCTATTCCCCTCCGATCAGCACCCAGACTTGCTGGTCGGATTGGAGGTCAGTGACGACGCCGCCGTCTACAAGATCAACGACGAGGTAGCCGTCATCCAGACCCTCGACTTTTTCACGCCCGTGGTGGACGATCCCTACGACTATGGGGCCATCGCTGCTGCCAACTCGATGAGCGACATCTATGCGATGGGCGGCGAGGTCACCCTCGCGCTCAACATCTGCGGTTTTCCAGCCGACCTGCCGCCGGACATTATCACCGAGATCTTGCGCGGCGGGGCGGAAAAGGTGGTCGAGGCCGGAGGGGCATTGGCTGGTGGCCACACGGTTGATGCCAAAGAACCTACGTATGGCCTGTCGGTGATGGGCATGATCCACCCCGACCGTGTGCTGACCAAAGGCGGCGCTCAACTCGGCGACGCGCTCATATTGACCAAAGCACTGGGCGTCGGCATCATCACGACAGTCCTCAAAGCCGGAATCGCCGGGGCGGACCACGTGGCATCAGCGGTGGAGAACATGAAAAAATTGAATCGCACAGCCGCCCAATTGATCCAAAAAGTCGGTGTGCGCGCCTGCACCGACGTCACCGGATTCAGCCTGTTGGGCCACGGCCACGAGATGGCAGAGCGGAGCAATACGCAATTTCGACTTTTCTTTGACGAGATTCCCTTTTTGGATGGGGCCAAACGATACGCCCAAGACAATCTCTTCCCGGGCGGCTCTTGCAACAACCGGGATGCCTATGAGCGTCAGGTAGACTTTGCGCCACACATCTCGGAAGAAATGCAGTTGCTGCTCTTTACGCCCGAGACTTCAGGAGGACTGCTCGTCGCCGTCCCGTCAGACAGACTGGATGAGCTGACCACACGCTTTACCGACGCCGAGCACCCTTGCTGGGTTATCGGCGAGGTGGTGGCGGGTGAGGGAATTCAAGTCATCTAAATCACAAATTTTTCGCGAGCATCTCTTTTCATTCTGCACAGCGTGGCAGAGTCAGACCCATAATTGTGCCTGATTGCCTCTCGCGCATTCCACCAATTTGAGTATAATAGACCATAACGGTAGAACAATGGCAAACTTGCAGTGGACACCTTTCGTTATTCCCTTGTTTATCTCAACAGTGATCTCGGCGATCCTCGCTCTCTATGCTTGGAAGCGCCGTCCGATCGTTGGGACAACATCTTTCACGATCCTCATGCTGGCTGTGGCCGTGTGGTCACTGGTATATGCGTTACGCTTGATGAGCGCAGACCTGGCAGTCAAGCTCTTTTGGGCCAAAGTCCGGTACCTGGGCATCGTCGTCGTGCCGACGGCGTGGCTGGCTTTTGTACTCGAATATACCAATCGAGAAAAGTGGCTGACACCTCGCAACATTGCGCTCTTGTGCGTTGAACCGCTTGCGATCCTGCTGATTGTGTGGACCAACGATTGGCACCACTGGTATTGGAGCCACACAAAGTTGATGACCAGCGGCTCATTACAGTTGCTTGATGCAACTTATGGCAATGCACGCCTGCTGCACGCTGCGTACACTTATGGCGCACTCTTGGTGAGTACGCTTTTGCTCTTTCTAACCTTCCTTCGCTTATCCAATCTATATCGCGGACAAGCCGGTGTATTATTGATATGCTCTCTGATGCCGCTGGTGGGAGACGTAATATCTAGCTACGACTTGATCTCGTTCCCTCTGGATTTGACACCTCTCATTTTTACGCTTACCGGTTCGACCGTACTCTTTGGCATCTCCCGCTTTGGCCTATTCGACATTGTGCCAATCGCGCGAAACGCAGCTATTGACAGCTTGAACAGCGGTATGGTTGTGTTGGACCTGGACAACTGCGTTGTGGACATCAATTCCGTTGCCGAACGCATTATTGGGCGACCAGCCTCAGAAGTGATTGGACAGCCATTCGATCAAGTAATGACCGGTCAGACTCACCTGATTGAGCGATATCGCGACGTGAACGAGGTCCACGACGAGATCACGCTGGTCAGAGGGAAACGCGATCACCATTACGACTTGCATATCTCGGCTCTCCGAGATCAACGTGGTCGTATCAGTGGCAGGCTGATCCTTGTTCACGACATCACCGAACGTAGAAAAGCCGAAGCGGACTTGACAGCCCAGAAACGATTGTTCGAAAGCTTGGTAGCCATCGCTCGTGCTACAGCCAAACGCACATCCCTGGAAGAAACTTTGCAAAGCGCGGTAAACATGGCGACCACCCTCACCGAGGCCGAACTCGGCAGCATGTTTCTGCTAGATGGAACGGGCATCGTAACACACGCCGTTCTGGCGCGTGGCAAAGTGTTACCAAAGCAACGACAAGACATTGTGGGAAGCGTAATGAAGGAAGGATTGGTGGGTTGGGTTGTTCGCCACCGCCAACCGGCCTTGATCAACGACACTGCTCGCGACGACCGTTGGGTCGATTTGCCCGATCCACCCTACTCTGTCCGCTCCGCGTTGGCCATCCCGATCGTAAGCGGGTCAGCCGTGTTGGGAGTTCTGACCCTCCAACATTCAGAGCCTAGCCATTTCAACACCGAACACGCCTATCTGATCCATTCCTCCGCCGACCAGATCGTGTTAGCGATACGCAACGCCCAGATGTATGATGAACAGCGTCGTTTGGCCGCTCAACAAACCACGCTATACGAAGCCCTCCGCGCCGTGGGCCAGCATCTCGATCCAGAAACTATCGCGCACGCAGCTATGGAGGCCGTTGCCCAATTGACCGGCTGGCCCGCTGTGGCCATGCTTCTACCCAACGATGCAGCAACCCACTTGGTGATTCAAGCAGGTGCAGGCGCGCTAGCTGCCACAGAGGGACAACTTGTTCCCATTAATGGAGGGATCACCGGACGCGCATTCCAAACAGCCGAGACCCAGTATGTGCCCGACGTAAGCCTTGACCCAGATTTTGTATCCTATGCGAACCTGGACACAGTCCTCTGCTGTGAATTGGCCGTCCCTGTGCAGCGTGGCGCGCGGATTTTGGGCGTGCTAGACGTGGCCAGTGATTTATCCGCAGCTTTTAGCGACGATGATATTCTGTTGGCCAAATCGCTGGCCGAAGCAATCGGCTTGGCCTTGGATAACGCTCGCCTTTATACCGAGATCCATCAATACGCTGCCGACCTAAGTACGTTGTACACCACCGCGCGCGCAATCAGTCGATCGTTGGTATTGGAAGACGTACTCTCAGAAACCTTGCAGTCGGCACTGACGTCACTCGGATTTGACGTCGGCCTGATCAGTCTGGCAGACCCGACCGACGGTCATCTGTTCCTGGCCGCCGAACGAGAATTGCCACCGGCCATGTCTGATTGGTTTCAGAAAGATGGTTTTGAGTCAATGCTCTGTGCCCGTGTCTATAACCAAGGAAAACTGATAGCGGTGGGCGACATTGAACAAAAGACCCCATTGGTGCGCGAACTGGAAGAGCAAGTGCCAATGGCTATCAATATGATGAGAGATTTGAACCTGCGCGCCTACTCTGGCATCGCCCTACTACACCAAGAGCGCTCACTGGGCGCTTTGGGCCTATTTTCCCATCAGCCACGCACCATTTCGGTCGAGGATGAAGCGCTGCAAACGACCATCGGACGGCAAATAGCCACAGCCATCACCAACGCGCGATTGTTCCAAGACATCGCGGATGAGCAAAGTCGCTTGCAGGCTCTGATCGAATCGAGCCGCGACGGGATCATCCTGGTGGGGACGGATCATCATATATTGGTCATTAACGCGCCAGCGATCGATTTCTTGCACCTGACCGGCGAACCTCAAGATTGGGTGAATCAACCCATCCAGGATGCCATCACGCTCTTGGAACATGATGCGCCGCGAGCTGCAAAAGCTATTCGGGCCGAAATAGACCAAACCCGGATGGAAGATAAATTATCTGGCGAAAGTGAATGTGAGGTACCGCCTCGTGCGATTCACCTGATAAGTCTCCCCGTGCTGGCAGACTCGACGCCGATAGGCAGGCTGTTGGTATTGCGCGACGTGACCGAGGAACGACTGTTGGAGCGAATGAGAGACGATCTGGTCCACGCGATGGTGCACGATCTACGCAATCCGCTAACAGCCATCTATGGCGCCTTGTCATTCCTGGCTGATGACCTGGAAGGAGTTCTCACACCAACCCAAAAACAATTATGGGACATTGCCCTAGACAACAGCCAAGGGATGCTCCAGTTGATCAAAGCCATCCTAGAGATAAGCCGGCTGGAGAATCGCCAGATGCCATTGGATCATACACTGATCGCGATGGATGATCTAGTTACAAGTGTATTAGACTCGCAACTTCCGCTAGCCAATGACAAAAAGATCAATCTGAAAAGCGATGTACCGTCATCTTTAGCCCCAGCCTGGGCTGACGAGAGACTGATCGTGCGCGTATTAAAGAACATAATTGGCAACGCCATAAAGTTCACGCCATCGGGTGGCGAAGTTTGCGTGACCGTCACTTGTGCAGAAGCAATGCAATCTCGGCTGCTCGTTACTGTTTGCGATACCGGCTTGGGCATTCCCCCAGAGCTTGAAGAGCGGTTGTTTCAAAAATTTGTCACCGGCCAGCAAAGGGGACGGGGAAGTGGGTTAGGCCTAGCTTTTTGCAAAATGGTTATCGAGGCCCACGGCGAACGTATCTGGATCAAAGACACTTCAGAGAATGGCACAACATTCGCTTTTACCCTGCCAATCGCACCGGAATCCTAACCTTTGACCGTTGTCCAAAAGCGTTGTATAATCGAGGCAACAAGGTTTTTGTCGAGATTATTGAAATGAACAGTTTTTTCACCCAACATACCTATATGATGATGTGCAGCGCCATGGTCTACGACCATGGCTATCGGGCGTTGGGGATAAATTATTGATTCGATCCTAGTTTGTGCAATTCGAGAGCCTCCCCAACGGGAGGCTTTTTTTGTTCAGCAACAATGATTTTTCAAGGAGGAGCTATTATGAACAAACCATTTTACGTCACGACCCCCATTTACTATGTCAACGATGAACCCCATCTGGGGCACGCCTACACGACCATCTTGGCCGACGTGTTGGCCCGCTACGCCCGGCTGCGCGGTGTGGAAACCTTTTTCCTCACCGGCACCGATGAGCACGGCCAAAAAGTGCAAGAGGCTGCTAAGCAACGGGGCATATCTCCCCAGGCACAGGTTGACGAATTGGTCATTCACTTTCAAAAAGCCTGGGAACACCTAAACGTGGCCCATGACGACTTTATCCGCACCACCGAGCCACGCCACGTGCGAATCGTCGAAACCATCCTCCAAGACCTGTGGGACAGGGGAGAAATTTACCTCGGAGAATACGAGGGCTGTTACTGCGTACCCGACGAACGATTCTGGACCGAAAAAGACCTGGTAGACGGCAACTGCCCCGACTGCAATCGCCCGGTTGAGCGAATCGTCGAGCCCAACTATTTCTTTCGGATGAGCGCCTATCAGGACTGGTTGATCGAGTACATCACCGCGCACCCGTCGTTTATCCAACCAGAGACCCGCCGCAACGAAGTGTTGGGATTTCTGCGTCGTCCCTTGAACGATTTGTGCATCTCTCGCCCTGCCAGCCGCCTAAGTTGGGGCATCCGGCTGCCTTTCGATCCCGATTATGTCACCTACGTCTGGTTCGACGCGTTGATCAACTATGTCACAGCGGCCGGCTACCTGGCAGACAACGAACGATTCACTCACCTGTGGCCGCAAGCCGTACACCTGATCGGAAAAGACATCCTCACCACACATTCCGTCTATTGGCCGACGATGCTCCACGCTGCCGGACTGCCCCAACCCAAAATGATTTTTGCCCATGGTTGGTGGGTGGCCCGTGGAGCCAAGATGTCCAAATCCTTGGGCAACGTGGTCAAACCCCTCGACCTGACCGAGGTCTATGGGGTGGATGCCTTTCGCTACTTTTTGATGCGAGACATGACCCTGGGGCGCGACGCCAACTTTGACGAGACAAATCTGGCTCACCGCTACCGAGGAGACCTAGGGAACGATCTGGGCAATCTACTCCACCGGCTGGTCAACATGATCGAGCGGTACTGTGATGGAAAAATCCCAAAATCAGGGAAAGCAACCAACAAAGAAACAGCCCTGCGCGAGCAATGTCTGGCTCTGACCCCTCAGATACTCGACTTGCTCGAGACATTAGAGATCAACACGGCGTTGGCTCAGATTATGAGCACCATCGGCGAGATCAACGGTTATTTGGAACGAACCGCGCCCTGGAAGCAAGCCAAAGCGGGAGAGACGGAACGAGTGGCAACGATCCTCTACCACGCCGCCGAAGCGCTGCGCCTCATCTCTATCTTGCTTTACCCCGTGTTACCGGAAAAGATGGCAGAGTTGTGGCACCGCCTGGGTTGGCAGCCGTCGACACTGCTGAGAGAGGGATTGTCTTGGGGAGCGCTCCAACCGGGGACTCGGGTGAGTGCGGGAGAACCACTATTCCCCAGAAATGTGGGAATAGATTTGTAGGGAATAAAAGTAGGTCGGATAACGGGGGTACTGGTTCAGTTGAATGGGATTACGATGTAGACGAGGTTTCCATACCTCGTAGAGCCTTACGCGCTATGGAAAGCGCGGCTACAAGCTCAATTTCGAGCCACAACAGACTATTCTCTAAAAATCCCACCCAACTGA
>JAAEPW010000948.1 GCA_024232355.1 Chloroflexota bacterium
GAAGAACCTGCCGGCGACATCGCTCTCAAACACTGCAGCATCGGCTTGACCAATGGTTTGGGCATCGGCCGGTTGATTCTGAACTGATCCCCCGGTGGCAGCGGCCATTTGAAGAACCCTTCTCGGAATTGGACGACCGTCAATGGAGGCACCGTGTCGTCCATCGTGGTCGGAAGCAGCTGCACTGGCACCGGATCTCCCATTTCGCTTCCCACAACGCTGCGGTAAGTGTTGATCTGGTCCAGCATCGTGGTCATGCCTATTCGACCCGTTGACCGCTCCATCCGTTGCATTCCTCGCTCTCGGGACTGCAACATTTGTCTTCCCACTTTGGTCAGGTCCACGTCGCCTCCCACACCAATCATGTACTGTCCCAACTCAAGTCGGGGCATTCCCAACTTGAAGTGTCGGTCGACCATGGAGTCGACATCTTCGTCGGCGTAGCGCACCAACGTCGTCAGTTGGGGCAGTGGCGCATAGAACTTTCTCGGCTGTCCCGCAGATCCGATTCCGCCCGGTGTGACGTATTGGCTAGTCACCAATCCGCCATACAGTCGGTTGAGAGCGCCCAACTGTGTGCGGCGCGTCAGCACGTCATTCTGCATTTCGGCCATTTGCTGTAGGTTATACAGCGAATCCCAGAGCGTGGATTGCTGTTTGAAGCTTCCCGCATTCTTGATCAGCTGGTACAAATCTCCTTTGGCAAACAGGATGGTCCCGGTGCCGCATTTCCTTTCGAGATCTTGTGCATAGCACTACATAAGGCCCTGTTCATTCATCTTGATCCAGGCCACCATCTGTTGCACCGGTCGGTTGTGCTTTCGGGCGTCGTTCAGAACACTCTGAATGACCACCAGCATGCACATCGCAGACTCCAGCTGATAGCAGAATAAAGGC
>JAAEPW010000949.1 GCA_024232355.1 Chloroflexota bacterium
CACTGGAATTGATATCTGCGACCAGTACTGTGCCCGTTATCGTGCCATCGCTTTTCCACAGTTCGCTGCCGTTGCTGCCGTCATCGGCACTGAAAAAGAGCGTGCCATTCACGTTGGTCAGATATTCAGGATACGAACCTGCACTGGAGTTGATATCCGTGACCATCATGGTACCCGTTATCGTGCCATCGCTCTTCCACAGTTCCCTGTCGTTGCTGCCATCATCAGCGGTGAAAAAGAGGGTGCCATTCACATTGGCCAGATCACTGGGAGACGAATCTCCACTGGGGTTGATATCCGAGATCATCACAGTGCCCGTTATCGTGCCATCGCTCTTCCACAGTTCCTCGCCGTTGCTACCGTCATTGGCCCGAAAGTAGAGGGTGCCATCTACATTGGTCAGATCTCGAGCATCCGACTCGGCACTTGGGTTGATATCCTTGACCCTGACGGTGCCCGTCAGCGTGCCATCGCTCTTCCACAGCTCTTGGTCGTTGTAACCGTCTTCCCAGGCCGTGAAGAAAAGCGTGCCATCCACGTTGGTCAGGTTTTCAGGATCTGAATCACCAGACGGATCGATATCTCTGACCATCATGGTGCCGGATTCGGTGCCATCGCTCTTCCACAACTCGAAACCGTTATCACCATCATCGGCGATGAAGAAAAGAGTGTCATTCACGCCGGTTAGGGATTGGGGAGCTGAACCGCCACTGGGGTTGATATCTTTGACCAGGTATGGCTCTGGTGGCGCCGCCAAAACTATGCTTACCCCCAGGCAAAGCGCCAAAGTTACAATAATGAGTATGAATAGTGACTTTAAAGTCAATACCCGTGAATGAGTGACCACTCAGTGTTCATCCAGTGAGATTTTGATACAATTTGACAAGAATTTGACTTGGGAACAGCATCTGTGAGCCTTTTTCAACCTAAAAAGTGTCCTGAGGGCACAAAATCTTGCAGAAAATGGTTCCCAAGCGCTTGGTGGTCAAGGATTTATCAAGTTCAAAATTCATTCACGGGTATTGACTTTAAAGTTTTTGTATTTCCTACAAACGGTGGTGATTTCTGAAAGATTTTCCAGTACATTTTGATTCCTCCTAAACTTGATTATCAATTCTGCTTATTGGTTATAGATCGAGAAACACAAGACTGGTATGATAGCCTAATTCGCTTGATGTGTTGCATTTGGCGCTATAAACTTGGACCCAACTCATAGTCCAATTTTTTCACATCCTTGTTTTCTTGTTTCCTGTCGGATCACTCGAGCCAGGTCGTCTATCGCCAACACCGTCCGCCGATGATTGGATAGCACGGCCACTGTATCGCTGTTTGGGTCCAGGCCAATCAGCAAAAATTCAGGATGGTCTTTGAAAAAGCCAAGTATAAACGGTAAATTGGGATCTGTCCAATCAAAAATCACCGCATCGGGGTAAAGTGCCCGTGCTTTCTCCAACGCCTCTAGTCCATCGCTCGCCGTGCCGACCACTTGTATCCCATGGTCAGTCAGTAAATTCCAAACCCCTTCCATGAACAAAGGGTGATCGTCTACCAACAAAACCTGTATTTGACCCTCCTGACGATCAGTATAATATGGGTTGGAAAATATCGCAACCTAGCAGCCTGTCGGAGAGTTCTGTAGTATAGGGCCTTGTACCCGTTTTTCACCTGCTTGTGAGCTATTTTATCGTTCACAAGCCGCCCACAAGGGACAAAACTACATCTCTCCAACAGACTGCTAGACCAGCCCTCAAGTCCATCTCCAAATGATTTGAGGGTCAGCCCCCCTCTTTGGACACGATCGTGCGTTGATGAGAACCCGATTGCCAGTTGTTAGCTACTAGATAGGTAGTGCCGCTAACAGTATGTTACTATATCATCAGTATTGACAAGAATTCAACCAGGAGTAGAAAATATGAGCACACGTGAAACTACGTTCGAAGGATACTCGTACAGGACGAGTTCCCGTTTTGGGGGACGCGCCAAAATAGCGGTGGATGGTGAAACTGTCACCGTCACGGGTCCGCGGATAAACGTCCTAGTGTACCGCCTGTGGATCGCCACACAGACAATCCTCCTGTGGGCCATCGTTCCAGCGTTGCTGTCCGCGACGATCCTGCGGGATGCGCGATATCTCGTCGTTGTACTGGTGCTGGGGATCGCGCACTGGGCTGTGGGGACTTTTGGCGCGGTCTGCTTTTGGGAGTTGGCAAACGTCTTGGCCTTTTCAGAGGGCACGATGGGCGAGACGATCACGTTTCCGATGATCGCGATCAAGCGCGTCAAGATCGGAGGTGCTTGGGCCAGGAACGGGCTGTGGTTTGTCATTCCGCACATCATCCCAATGGTCAATGTGTTGTCCCAGGGGGGCTGTGTGTCGTTCGAGGCACCGGACGGAAAGACGGGCCGGGACGCGGTCTATGCGCTCAATATGCAGACAGCAAAAGATGCCAAAATCCTGTCCAGACTCTTGGGGGAATAAACAAGTGTTGGGCGGTGGCGATCCAAGACCGTACACCTGAGGAGAGCAAGAAAAGTGAAGTACACCGAAACTCATTTCACAAAGGAATATGAACCCGATCATGAGGCTATCGTCGAGCTCAAGAATGGCCGTTTTGTTGATGTGATGAATGGTCGCTTCTTTGATTCTACTGTAAGGATGATGATAAAGGGAACGACGATTGCGGCTATGCCAGACATCAAAGATAAACCGGATGATGTGACGCCAGATTACACGATCGATCTTGAGGGAAAGACCGCCATCCCGGGCCTTTTCAACACACACTGCCACATACCCCTGCCTGGCCATAACATAGAGTTCCCCAGCTTTGACGACATACGTCTCAATATGAAGCACAGCGAGAAACAGATAGAAAAGAACATGTCAGAATGTCTGATCCACGGCATCACAAACATCCGCGATGCTACGGCTGAAGACCTGGGCGCCATCCAAGCTCTGAGGGACCGCATCGCCAAAGGCGAGATTCCAGGGCCTCGAATTCATCAGTCAGTAGCAGTCGTGCCTTCGGGATCGTACCTGGCTACGTTCTTGAGCTACATTCCTCGCATTGTGCGGGGCGTCCTCGGTATGCCAACAATCGATCATGGCGACAAACAAGCTGGTGTGCTCGAGTTTCCAGTAGACGCAGATGAGAGTCAGGTAAGGGACGCTGTGGATAGGGCCATTGATGAAAGGGGCGCGGAGACGATCAAGATCGCTGAGGAGCGTAGGCACCTGGTAACCCAAAAGCCCCTGACCATAATGACGATGGGGCAATTCCGAGCTTTGGTGGATCAGGCGAGAGAGCGGGGACTCCCAACCCTGATGCACAGCATGTCGGCGGAATCGTTTCGGCGCGGGATCGAGGCTGGCGTTTCCTCTATATGTCACCTTCCCCTTGATGCTAGCCTGACCCCGAAAGATGAGAAAGCGTTCATAAAAGCCGACTGCATGATCGAACCGACGATTTCCATGGTGTACGGTTCCTACTGGAAGATCAAGGACGATCCCTCGCGAGACCACCCGGATATGGAGCGACTGTCTGATTGCCGGGCGAACAATGTAACCTTTGCCGAGATAGCGGAAGAATACTTTATTCCCGAGTTGCGAGAGAGCGTGCTCGGTTCCTACGAGAGATACAGCAAAGGGCACTTTAAAATGATGGGCATCCAGGACATAACAGAGACCTTTCGCAAAAATGCCAGCGTCTTGCCTCACGCGGTCGGCAACATCAGAAGATTGTACGGGTGGGGAGCCACGATGGCCCTCGGCAATGATGCAGGTGCTGTCTTACCTTGCACCCCTCCCATGATTGGCCTCGAACTCGCTCTGTTCAACTTGTTTCTCAACCAAGAACCGGACGAGATGGTTTTCGGGGGCGCCGACGCGCTCAGAATCGCCGCCATAAACAGTGCCCGTTCTATGGGGTTGGATGAGCAGTTCGGCACCTTGGAGTGTGGAAAGACCGCTGACATTGCAATAGTCGACGGAAATCCGTTTGAGGATTTCCGGGTCGTCGGCAGTCGAGTGGCTGCACTGTTTATGGATGGCAGGATGGTGATTAACAATTGCGGGCTTGGAGTAGAGGCTGTCAAAAAGACCCAAGCGAAACTATAGGTGACAAATCGCGAAACTCTTGTCACGTTTATGCGTAAAAATAACAGGGAGGAAGAAAATGTCAAAATCAATTATCATTATCGGTGGGGGAATTGCGGGGCTGTCGGCCGGTTGTTACGGCCAGATGAACGGCTACCGTACCCAAATCTTTGAGCTGCACGACAAGCCCGGCGGGCTTTGCACATCCTGGAAGCGCAAGGGCTATACCTTTGACGGGTGCATCCACTGGCTGGTCGGCTCTGGCGATGGCACCAGCTTTAACCGCATCTGGAAAGAGTTGGGCGCACTGCAAGGGAAGCAGATCGTTAATCACAAAGAATTTACGAGGGTTGAAGGGACCAACGGCAAAGCCTTTATTGTCTATACCAATATCGACCGGTTGGAACAGCACATGAAAGAATTGGCCCCGGCGGATACCAAAGTGATCAAAGAGTTTTGCCAAGGCGCCCGTCGCTTTACCCGGTTCGGTCAGGTGATGGGCAATCCCTCGGCAAAGCCAGGATTGCTCGACGGGATCAAGATGATGTCAAAAATGCTGCCCTTTTTGCCGTCCTTGATGAAATATGGCAAAATATCGGTCCAGGACTTTGGCGCGCGCTTTAGCGATCCGTTTCTGCGCCAAGCGTTCGCCACCGTCTTTGAGATGCCAGATTTTCCCGTAATGTTCCTAATGATGACGCTGGCGTGGATGCACAACCGAGACGCCGGTTATCCCATCGGCGGCTCGCTCGAATTTGCACAGGGCATCGAACAACGCTATCTTGATTTGGGTGGCAAGATGCACTATAAAGCGCGGGTGGAAAAGATCCTGGTCGAGATAGACCCCGTGGATTGGGTCGACCGCGCCGTAGGCGTCCGCCTGACTGACGGCACCGAATACCGCGCCGACACTGTCATCTCTGCTGCAGACGGCCACGCGACCATCTTTGACATGCTGGAAGGAAAATACATCAACGATAAAATACGCGACTATTATGACGATCTGCCCATCTTTCAACCAATGATCCAGGTGTCGATGGGCGTGGCGCGCGATCTCTCTGACAAGCCTCACTCGGTCAGTTTTATGCTCTCAGAGCCGCTCGACATTGCTGGTGAGGCACGCAAGAGTATAGAATTCAAACACTATTGCTATGACCCCACCTTGACCCCCCAAGGCAAGTCGGCGGTGGCGGTGCTGTTCCCCTCCAACTATGCCTACTGGAAGGACCTGCACCAAGAACCCGAACGCTACGACGCCGAAAAGAAAGAGATCGCCATCCAGGTGATTGACCAGTTAGACCAGCGCTTTCCCGGTTTTGCGGGACAGATCGAGACCGTAGATGTGGCCACGCCGATGACGTTCGAGCGCTATACTGGCAACTGGCAGGGTTCGATGGAAGGTTGGCTGCCCACAACCAAGACGGTGGGCATGGTAATGGGCAAGGGAATGGACAAGACACTGCCCGATTTGGAGAGCTTTTACATGGTTGGGCAGTGGGTGGAGCCGGGAGGTGGACTACCTCCGGCAGCGCAGTCGGGCCGCGGTGCGATTCAAAAGATTTGCAAAAGAGATCGCAAGTCATTCGTGGCTCTGGTTCCATAATTTTGCAAAACACTTTCGAAAGCAAACACACCCTTGGAACTCTCCAGGGGTGTGTTGATGTTTGCATGATTACCAAGCCGAGCAATGAATCGCATAGATGGTCAACACGTTTTCAACGTGTTTCTCGTATCAGACCGCTGTTGCAGGGATAAACAAGGTGTGATAAGATTATCAAAGTGAGGAGAAATGCCCAAGTACGCACAGAACCACAGGACTGCAAGCCAAACACCAGCACTATCCCGACGAGAGTTCCTACGCCAAGCGGGGATAGCGGCCGCTGGCGTTTTTCTAAGCTCTTGCAATTTACTTTCCAACCCAACCCCCTCGGCAGAGGAACAAACACAACTAGTCTACCAAGATCAGCGGGACGATTGGTTTCCCCCGATGGCTCAAGAAATGTTGGAACAGTTCCACGCCGCCCACTCCAAGACCCGCGTGTTCTACATCCCAGACCCGGCGGACATGACAGACACCGTGTTGGCCGATATGCAGGCCGGTACCGCGTCCGACGTTTTCCAGGGGGACTGCACACACTTTCCCATGTGGGCGCAGATGGGGCACACCCTCGACCTGCGCCCCTACGTGGAGGTCGATCTGGATCAAGCCACCATCGATGACTGGGACCCAGCCCAATACCGGGCCTTTTTCACCTCGGATGGGCGTCAGTTTGGGCTACCCAAGCATCACGGTGCGCTGGCCCTCTACTACAATCAGGACTTGTTCGACAAATACGGCGTGGACTATCCCGACGAAACTTGGAATCACGACGACTACCTGGATGGTATGCGGCTCCTCACCCACGATCAGGATGGCGACGGTCAGACCGATCTATGGGGCAGCATGTTGGACGTCACCTGGGACCGCATCCAGGTGCACGTCAACGGCTGGGGCGGCCACATGGTGGACCCCGATGATCCCACTCGATGCTTGATAGGAGAACCAAAAGCGCTGGCGGCTATGGAATGGCTGCGCGCCCGCATGTGGGACGACCGTGTGATGGCTACCACCCTGGACGTGCAGAACATGTCGACGCGCCAAGCCTTTATCGCCGGGCGCGTGGCGATGGTTGAGGATGGATCGTGGGCGCTCAAGGACATTTTATCCGGAGCGGACTTTCGGGTGGGAGTGGCCCCGTTGCCAGCAGGACCTGTGCGGCGAGTGACGCTGGCCTCGACGGATGGCTTTGGCATATACGCCGGAACCCGGCACCCCGACGAGGCATGGGAACTGGTCAAATTCCTCACAAGCCCGGATTATGGCCGAGCGATGGCCCGGGCCAGTTTTCTCCAACCAGCGCGGGTCTCGCTGGTAGACGAGTGGGTGGACTTTGTCCGCAAAGAATTTCCCGAAAAAACTCGAGATATGGACATCGCCGCCTTTGCCGACGGTCACGTCAAGGGCTATTCGGTGACAGCCGAGATATTTGTCAATATGGCCGTCGCCAAGCAGGCTACCAACGCCGCATGGGAAGAGATATTCATTTTGGGTCAGGCTCCGGTAGATCTGATGAAAGACGTTTGCCGTCAGATCCAAGCGTCTCAATAGCAATTAGTCAAGACCTGCCAGGTTTTACAAGACACTTGGGAACGAAAATATGCTCTTGATCAGGTCGAATCTGGCTCACAAAAGCTCTGGCAGAAACCTGGCGGGTCTTTGCAGGTTGATCTGTATCCCAGTCTCTGTTTAGGAGAACCACTGTGCTCTTCGGAATTCGATGGGGAAGCTTGCGCATCAAGATCATTGCCTGGTCCTTTGTACCCACGATGATCATCTTGGTTGCAGTGGCCATAGTGATATTCTACGCCTATGGGGATGTGACAGAAGACCTGGTGATCGAACGAAATCAAGAATTGGTACGTCTCACAACTAGCCAGCTGTTGATATCGTTAAAAGAACATGCCAACCTGCTTAACGACGAGACCCGCATAGAGGACATCTGCCGGAACTATGCCCCCGCCCAACGCGCCGCCCTCAAAAGAGCCAGCAGCCGCTTGTCCGTCTTTGACGCCGGTGTGCTGATCCTCGATACCTTTGGCCAAGTCGTGGCCGCCGAACCAGAGCGCCCAGAGGTCTTGGGACAGAACTGGTCAGACCGGGCCTACTACCGGCAAATTCTTCGCTCCCAGACCACCGGTCCCGCATTCTCAGACGTTGTGGCCGATGGGCCGGACGGTACGGACGTCATTGTCGTGGCCGTGCCCATCTTGGGCGATCAAGGCGAATTCGTAGGCATAATGGCCGGTATGTTTCGGGTGAGTGCGACCACGGTCAGCACATTTTATGGCGACATTGTGAGACTGCGTTTGGGCAAAGATGGCAATGCCTATCTGGTGGACGGTCAGGGCAAGGTAATCTACCATTCTAATCCCGGCCGCATCGGGGACAATTTATCCGCGCAAGAGATCGTCCAGTGGGTAACGAGTGGAGAGATGGGTGGAGTCCGCACCCGCGATCTTGACGGACGGGAAATCGTCGCCAGCTTTGCGCCGGTGCCAGACACATCCTGGGGGCTGGTCACGGAAGAAGATTGGGCCACGTTGGCCGACGCCGGCACCGGCTACCGGCGGTTTCTGCTCGTGCTGCTGGCGCTAGGCGTGGTGGTACCGGCTGTGGTCGTCGCGGTCGGAGTTACGCGGATCACGAGGCCCGTTACAGAGCTGATCGACGCAGCCCAAAACGTGGCAGCGGGCAATTTCGACCAGACGATCACAGCTCCGACGGGAGATGAAATCGAGGAACTGGCCAAGCAGTTCAACCTGATGGCAGCGCAGCTCCGGGAATCGTACGCCCACCTGGAACAACGAGTGGCAAACCGGACCAAAGAACTGACCACCCTCAACGCCATCGCCGCGACGGCCAGCCAATCCCTGGACCTGGATGAGATACTGAGCGATGTTCTACGCAAAACACTGAATGCGATGGATATCAAAGCGGGTGGAATCTATCTCTTGGATCCACATAGCAATCTGTTGACCATCGCCGTTCATCAAGGGTTCAGTGCCCAATTCGTGGCCGAGGTTGACAACTTGGAAATAGGAGAGGGGTTCTCCGGTCGCGTGGCTCAATCTGGTGAGCCAATGGTGGTCGAGGATGTTTCCACCGACCCTCGTCTCACCCGAACGGCGGTGCAGGAAGAGGGGCTCC
The DNA here is from genome assembly GCA_024232355.1 of Chloroflexota bacterium. Next base: position 8,841 of record JAAEPW010000949.1, read on the forward strand.
ACTCCTTGTCCATCGCTCCCCTGAGTTCAAAGGGAAAGGTGCTGGGTACCCTGTTTGCCGTGACGCGCGACTATCGTACATTCACCGACCAGGATCTCCAGTTGCAGACTTCCATCGCCCACCAGATCGGGGTAGCTGTCGAAAACGCGCGCCTCTTTGAGGCCGAGCAGCGCCGCGCCGAGCAATTCCAGGTGATCAGTGAGGTAGGATATCGCATCGCCTCTACCCTGGCAATCGACGAGTTGCTGGACCAGATGGTCGAGATGATCCAAGAGGCCTTTGACTATTACCTGGTCGAGATCGGATTGGTCGAAAAAGACACAGTGGTTTTCAAGGCCAGAGCGGGACGCGATTGGGATTCCCCGTTCGAGGGCTTTTGCCTCCCGGTGGATGAGCAGAGTATCACAGGTTCGGTGGTTACGACCGGTCAGCCGCTCTTGGTGCCTGATGTGAATCAAGACCGACGCTACGTCCGGGTGACAGATACGGGAACTCGTTCGGAACTCGTCGTACCCATTCAAGCCCAAGACAAGGTCACAGGCGTGATCAACGTCGAGAGCGATCATCTCGACGCCTTTGACAAGAGCGATGTGGCAGTGCTCCAATCGTTGGCCCATCAGGCCGCCGTCGTCATTGAGAACGCGCGCCTCTTTGAGGCCGAGCAGCGTCGGACGGAACAGTTCCGTGTCGTCAGCGAGGTGGGGCGTCACATCACATCCATCCTGGATGTCGATGCGCTGCTGGAGGAAATTGTCCGCTTGATCAAAGAGACCTTTGGGTACTATTTGATCACTATTGGACTGATCGAAGGGGATGAGGTCGTCTTTAAGGCTGGGGCCAAAACCCACTGGCACAAATCCCAGTTCCGCCCTCCGCCCACCAAGATCGGCGGCAGAGGGATCACGGCCTGGGTAGCTGCCACAGGAGAGCCGCTTTTGGCCCCTAACGTGGACAACGAGCCTCGATACCTGTTTTGGCCCGACGTTTCCGAGACCCGTTCAGAACTGGCTGTCCCGCTCAAGACAAAGGCCGGTGGCATCATGGGCGTGTTGAACGTCGAAAGCGACCAGTTGAACGCTTTTGACGAAAGCGATGTGCAGGTTCTCCAATCTCTGGCCAACCAGGCAGCCATCGCCATCGAAAACGCCCGCCTCTACGAACAAGCCCAACGGCTGGCTGCCGTGGAAGAGCGCGGACGCCTGGCACGAGAACTCCACGACGCCGTCACGCAGACACTTTTTTCCGCCAGCCTGATCGCCGAGGTGGTGCCAAAAGTGTGGCAACGCGACCCCCAAGCAGGTTACCAGCAATTGGAAGAGGTCCGTATGCTGACGCGAGGTGCCCTAGCCGAAATGCGCACCCTGTTGTTGGAACTGCGCCCCGAGGCCCTGTCAAAGTCCAAGATGGGCGATCTATTGCGCCAACTGGGCCGGGCAATGACAGGCCGGACCGGAGTGCCTGTACGAGTTACCTCAGAGGGTGAGTGGCCGCTGCCTCCCACCGTGCAGATAGCCATGTATCGCATCGCTCAGGAAGCGTTGAACAACGCCGGCAAGTACGCTGATGCCAGCCAGGTGGACGTACACTTTACGTGCGAATCGGGCCAAGCTGCGCTTTCCATCAGCGATGATGGCCAAGGGTTCGACGTGGACAACATTCCGCCAGGCCATTTTGGTGTCGGCATTATGCGAGAACGCACCGAGTCTATTGGGACAGTGTTAAAAATCACGAGTCAGCCTGGGATGGGCACTCGGATTATGGTCAACTGGCAAGAACAGACAAAGGAATAGTCAGGGCAATTGCATTTATATTCAAACTCGCTCGGGAAGGCTCCCATCCCCCGCACTTGTCCTGAACTGCCAAGTACAGGACAAGTGCGGGGGCTATGAGCAAAATGCCCTATACAAGATAAATACAATCGCCCTAAAGGAGTAGTGACATGACCCAACCCAATCCAATCCGTGTATTGATCGTCGATGATCACGCGATGGTTCGCAAAGGATTATCGGCTTTTTTGTTGGTGATGAATGATCTGGAATTATCAGGTCAAGCCAAGGACGGAACAGACGCTCTGCGGCTCTGCGAACAACTCTCCCCCGACGTGGTCCTGATGGATCTCATGATGCCCGTGATGGACGGCGTGACCGCCACCCGTGAGATCCGAGAGCGTTGGCCCAAAATCAAAGTCATCGCACTGACCAGCTTTCCGGAAGAAAAACTCGTGCATCAAGCGCTTGAGGCAGGGGCTATCGGGTATCTGCTCAAAGATGTCACCGCCGAAGAGCTTGGGGACGCCATTCGAGCCGCCTACGCCGGAAAACCCACCCTGGCCCCAGAGGCAACTCGGGCCCTGATCCAGGGAGCCAACAAGGGCTTTGAACCAGGTCATGACCTAACCCCTCGCGAGCGCGAGGTGCTCACCCTGATCGTTAAAGGATTGAGCAACCCGGAAATTGGCAAGCGGCTGAGTATCAGTCGTGCAACGGCCTCTGTGCACGTCAGCAACATCCTATCCAAACTGGGCGTTTCCAATCGCGTGGAGGCCACGAACCTGGCACTGCGCCACAACCTGGTCGAGTAGCCAGGCAAGATATACGTCACCTGCATGATATAAAAACAGTATGGGTGCATGATGTGAAAATACTCTGGCTGCCAGATGTGCCCAGAGTATTTTGCCTATATAATGGATAAAATGTAGAGCGGATTAGGCAGCCTCTGCCGTTAACCGCTTCAATCAAATAGTGCGCAACCTCTGGTTGCCCATCAATCTATAAACAAAAAAGGAGACAAATTATGAAACGACGTATAGGGTTCGCAGTACTAGTATCGGTCATGTTTCTCAGTACCCTGGCTTGCCAGGTGAGCGGAGTAGGGTTCACAGGCGTTCGTGGTTCAGGAAACGTCGTCGAGGAAACTCGCGACGTGAACGGTTTCACCGGCGTCGCGCTGGCAGGGTCTGGCGAGCTGACCATCGAGGTGGGCGAGACGGAATCACTGCGCATTGAGGCCGAAGACAACCTGATGGAATACCTGGAGACAGAGGTGCGCGGCGGCGTGCTAGAGATCGGTGTTGAGGACAACGTCGACCTAAGGCCCAGGCGACCGATACAATTTTACCTGACGGTGAAAGAACTGGACACCATCGTGCTCTCTGGCAGTGGAGACGTCATCGCGCCAGACCTGGAGGCCGAGCGATTTACCACGACCATCAGTGGCTCGGGTCGCGTACGAATGGATAAACTAGACGCCGACACTTTGGATGTGACCCTCTCTGGTTCAGGAGATATGGACATTGCCGATGGACAGGTCACCGGACAAAATATCAACGTCAGTGGCTCTGGCAGGTACACAGCCAGGAACCTAGAGAGCGAGAGAGCCAAAGTGCTCCTGGTCGGCAGTGGAAAGGCCACCGTCCGGGTGAGCGATCACTTGCGGGCCATCATCACCGGCAGCGGCGACGTGGACTATTTGGGCAGCCCCACGGTAGAGTTGTCGGTGACGGGGTCAGGCGACGTCGACCGGATTGGGGACTAGGGCGCGACGCGATCAATCCTGACAAACTCAAATTATTCGTTTTTCCCCTTGTCTGACCGGTTCCCATCAACCTCGCAAGGGTTGCCTCGACACGGCGCAACCTTTGCGAGGTTTCCACGAAACTCTGCTTCATCTGCTCAGTCCCCTGATTCCCCAGTACAGTCCAGTCACCATTTGCTTTCTTGGTTCTCTGGGATTTCGCATCAAGACCCTAAAGGTTTTGCTCAAGATCGTGTCAACAATATTTTTACGCCAGGCAATGGCCCCTTTTCGTCAAATGTAGCGCAAAAACCTTTAGGGTCTGCCACCTCAGAATTTGGAAGGTTTTTGGAAGGTCAGAGACCCTATTTGTAAGGTGTTTGGAAGGTCAATGGTGTATAATACATCATGGGCAATAAAGAATGTTTGGCTTGTCCTCACTACAAGCCACCAGATTGTTTCTGGATTCACTAGACGCAAAACATTATCTTGGCTTTGAAAGCATTCACTCTCAACACTTTTATCACGAATGGACAAATGGCACGAATTTTCCCAAGTTGTGGCTGCTCATTTCTATCCTCAACCTGGCCCGATCCAGCGCGAGCGGCGAACGAGCCACGTAATGCAGTTACTTTTCCAAAGATCATCAAATAGAACCCAAAAAAAGGAGAAAAAATGAAAACCAAACGTTTGCTCATCTCATTGATCTTGGGCCTGGGCCTGACCCTGGCCATGTTGTGGCTAATAGGAGCGGGCGAGCTACCCATTGCTCTCGCCGACGGCAATGTCATCCTCAGTTGTTCTGACAACAACGCGGACAACGTGTACGCGCTCACGACCACAATTCACGCACTCAATACCAACCCGTTGAGCGACACGATTGTCCTCCCATCAGGCTGCGTCTATACCCTGACGACGGTGGACAACTCTCCTGGCTTTCCCAGTGGGGATAACGGCCTGCCCCTGATCACTAGCACGATCATCATCAGCGGCAACGGCTCGACCATCCTCCGCGACAACGGCGCGCCCAGCTTTCGCATCCTTATGGTAAATTTCGGCGGGAACCTGACGCTCAATGACCTCACCCTACGCAATGGGCGTGTGAGCGGTGGGTTCTCTGACAAAGGCGGCGCGATTTACAACAGCAATGCCCTAACCCTAAACAACACCACCATTATCAGCAACTATGCCGATAATGGTGGCGGAATCCACAATTCTTTTGGTACCCTGACCTTGAACAACTCGCAAGTCATCAGCAACTATACTGACGGGGAAGGCGGAGGGCTCCACAATAATAGCGGGACACTGTTCGTTTATACCAGCACCATCGCCAACAATCAGGGCGGCTTGGGTGGAGGGATTTGGAGCAATGACAATACCACGCTCCATAACAGCACCGTTAAGGGAAACACCGCCTCGAGTGCCGGGGGAATTTATTTCGGCTCTGGTGGCACCCTGACAATGACCCGTTGCTACCTGCTCAACAACACAGCCACGTCTTTTGGAGGCGGGCTGGATAGCAGCGGCCAAATTATCTTGGTTAACACCATTATCGCTGACAACCACGTTATCAGTGACACCGGCAAGGGAAGCGGCGTATATCACGGCGATTCCTCTCCGGTCTACATGATCCACACCACCCTTGCCCACAACACGGGCGGCGATGGCAGCGGTCTCCATTTGGACAGTTTCAATGGAACGGCTTTCCTAACCAACACCATTCTCGTCAGTCATACCGTCGGCATCACCGTCACGGCGGGCAACACAGTCACGATGGACTATACTTTGTGGGGTGATGGCTCTGCCTGGGCTAATCAGGACAAGTGGCTCGGCGCCGGCGTGGTAAACTCTGCCAACGACTTTACCGGCGACCCGGCCTTCCGGGATCCTGCCAGCGGTGACTATCACATCAGCTCGAACAGCGCGGCCATCGGCGAGGGCGTGGACGCCGGCGTGAGTCACGACATTGACGGCGACCCGCGCAATGCGACGACGCCCGACCTGGGCGCGGACGAGTACACCGCGCCGCCGGTCACGCTCCAATTGTTGAAACAGGTAAACGACGACACCCCCGACCCCGGCCAGACGATCACCTATGAGATCATCGTCAACAATACGGGCGGCGAAAATGCCACCGGCGCAGTCATCACCGACGCACTGGTCAGCGGCCTGAACTTTGTGGGATCGGTGACGCTCGATCCGCCCACTGCTGGCATCACCGGCACGTACCCTACATTGGTCAGCAACCTGACCATCACTGCTGGGAAGCGCGTCACGGTGACCTTCCAAGTGACGGTCAGCACTGACCTGGCCGCGGGCACGGTGCTCACCAACACCGCCGCCGTGACCAGCACCGAGGTTGCCACGCCGGTTGTGGATGTCAGATCGGTCACAGTAAACGCACTCGTGCCCACCACTATCATCCTCACCGCCGACCCCACCAGCATTCCCGGCGATGGCAGCGCCACCGCCGATCTGACCGCGACGGTCAACGACCAAGTAGGCAATCCCGTAACCAATGGTACCGTCGTCACATTCACCACCGACTTGGGCAACTTGCCCGCCGCCACCGCCACCACCACCGGCGGCGTGGCGACCATGACGCTGACCTCGGAAGTCGCGGTAGATACCGCGCACCTCACGGCCACGGCTGATGCCGTCAGCGATACCACCACCATGGACTTGACCGCCTATCCCGACTCACTCTCATTGATCGTCGATCCCACCAGCATTCCCGGCGATGGCAGTTCCACCGCCGTGTTGACTATGACGGTTAACGACCAAATAGGCAATCCTATAGCCGATGGCACCGTCGTCACGTTCACCACCGACGTGGGCAACCTGTCCGCTGCCACCGCGACCACCACCGGCGGCGTGGCGACCATGACGCTGACTGCGGAAGTCGCGGTAGGCACCGCGAACGCCAGGGGCACCACGAGTAATGGGGACTATATTCAAGTCCAAGTAGAGTTCACAGCCTATCCCGCCGCACTCACACTGACCGCTAATCCCACCAGCATTCCCGGCGATGGCAGCGCCACCACCGATCTGACCGCGACGGTCAACGACCAAGTAGGCAATCCCGTGACCAATGGTACCGTCGTCACGTTCGCCACCGACCTGGGCAGCCTGCCCGCCGCCACCGCCACCAGCACCGGCGGCGCGGCGACCATGACGCTGACCGCGGGCATGGTGGACGGAACGGCCCACATTACGGCTACGGCCAGCATGGTCTCAGATACAACCACGGTGACAATATTGTGCCTGCCCACCATCATCGCCGTGACGGATACGGTGGACAGCGGCGCGGGCAGCTTGCGTCAGGCCGTTGCGGAGGTGTGCAAAGGCGGCACGATCACCTTTGACGCAGGACTTGCCGGCAAGACCATCACCCTCACCGAGCAGATCGCGCTCTCCCAAGACGTGACCATCTCCGGCACCGTGCCTATCACTATCAACGGAGGAGGGACGACACGCGTGTTCCAGATAGACAGCGGCGCACACGTCACACTCCATAGCCTCACCATCAGCAACGGCAATGTAGGTGGTGCCGGCGGCGGCATTGGCAATATGGGAATGCTGACGGTGACTCACTGCACCCTATCCAACAACAACACTTCTGACTATTTGGGTGGTGGTATCTACAATGGCGCTGTCCTCATGCTACGCCATAGTACATTGTATAATAACAACACTACCACCCAAGATGGCGGTGGTATTCACAATGATGGATACATGACCATTACCCATAGTACCTTGATAAGTAATACCAGCAACGAATCCGGCTATGGCAATATTCAAAACGTTGGTACACTACATTTGTATAACACTATCATTGCTGGGGGCCTTTCCGGAGACAATTGTACCAATTATGGTACAATTACTTCTCATGGTTACAATCTAACGAGCGACGACACTTGCAACCTGGGCGCCGTTGGCGACATCACCAACACCAACCCTCTGCTTGGTCCGCTGGCCGACAACGGCGGCCCCACGCCCACCCACCTGCCGCATCCCGGCAGTCCCGTGATCGACCACATCCCCAACGGACAGAGCGGTTGCAGTACCACCTACACCGAGGATCAGCGCGGCATCTCCCGCCCGCAGCCCATGGGCGGCGCGTGTGACATTGGTGCGGTGGAGGTGGAACAAGCCGCACCGCCCGCGCCCATCCTCCACCTGAGCAAAAAGGTAAACAACCCCACCCCCGACCCAGGCGAGATGGTAACCTACACCATCGTCGTCAGCAACACCGGCGGCGCGCCGGCCACCGGTGTGCTCATCTCCGACACACTGCCGGCGGGCGTGACGTACGCGGAGACAGGTGTGGTGAATCCGCCCGGCACGATTCTCCTGCCGCAGTCAAACCTTATCCACATCCAACTGCCGCCCCTGGCCGCTGCCGCGCGGGCCACCGTCATCTTGCCGGTCACAGTTAGCCAAGACGCGAGCGGCATTATCGTGAACACTGCCGCCGTGACCAGCGCGCAAGAGAGCGTTCCAGTCAGCAACAGCGCCAGCCTGTCCGTCTCTCCCTTCAAACCGGTCAAGTCGATCAAAAGCGGCCCGTGGCTGGAAGGCGCTACCTGGAGTACGGGAAATGCCCCCGTCGACGGCGACGCGGTAGAGATTATATCCGATCACACCATCACCGCGCCCAACACCGTGCAGATCGGCAGTCTAACCGTTTACACCAGGGGCGTCCTCCTGAGCGTCTCGGGACAGCCGCTAACCTTGAATGCGAATGGGGTTATCTCTAACGCTGGCTCTATTTTGGGGCACGATGGGGTCAATAACTCGGGGGCCAACCAAAACGGTAGCAACTTGATCTTGCGCAGCGATCAGGTTTACAACGCCGGGACTATTAGAGCGGGCAACGGACTTGACGGGTCCCCTGCCACTGTTGGCGGGTCTGTTCAGGCGCAGGCAAGGATTATTTCCAATACAGGGACAATCTGCGCCGGCGCCGGCGGTAGCAGCAGCAGGACTAGGCAAGCCGGCGTCGGCAGCTCCGTCTCTGTCTACGGCGGTGGCGCTGCCGGTGCCGGTGCCAGTGTCGGCTTTGGCGGCATGGGTATGGCTGGTACCCTTAGCCTTGGCAACGTCAGTGCCGGCGTCGTTGCCGTGGTGGCCAGCCCCAGCAACATTAATTCCTCTAGCACCTCTACTACTACCACCATAACTTCGCTCGTCAATCCTGGGCTGCTCTGCGCCGGCGACGACGATACAACTACAAAGGATGGCAAGCTGATTCTCAGCATCCAGCCCGGGGAAGTTCAGTCGGACCGGGCGAATCTGCGTCGCGCCAGCAGCGACAACGCCGCCCAGAATCCGCCCAGACTCTTGCTCTCCGGCAGCGGAACGCAAGTGAGAGGCAGCAACGTCATTGTTTCCAGCGACGAGGCAACCCAGATAATAATGACCAATCTGGATACCAAAGCTATCTCCGCCACCGGCAACCTCAACATCGCCGGGGGGAGCGTTGATTTCAGGGACAGCGCCAACGCTATGGCGAGGGTGGCGGGGCAGGCGGTCGTCGCCTCGGATGTGATCACCAAAGACACGGGCGTAGCATTAAGCGATCTGATCGTCGCCGGCGGCGGGGTCGCAACACAAACGAGCGGTATCTTGTACAACGTCATGTTGGGCGGTCCGGGTATCGCCACCGCTCTGCCGGGCGAAACCGTGACCTTTACCTTGACCCTCTTTAACGCCACTCCGACTACAGATACCTTTATCCTGGCAGCCACGGTTCCGGCTACCTGGACAGTGAACGGTCTACCCGCCAACTCTCAAACCCTCCCCGCCCTGGGGACACAGGACATCTTGCTCAGTTTGAGCGCGTCCTCGGCGGCGTCGGTGGGACAGAGCGGCGTCATCACCTTTACCGCAACCTCGCAAACGGATGCCAATGCAGTGGCAGTGGAAACGCTGCAAGCCGTCGTAGCCAAGACCAATGACGGCACAGAGACGGGGGAGGAGATTTTCTTGCCACTGGTGATACGGAACGGGTAACCAAAGAGACCCCAAGGGTCTTAAAAACCCTTGGGGTCTTTAGGAGAACACCAATGTCCAAACCGATCCCCCTCCACCCTGGCGAATTCTATCACATCTACAACCGGGGCAACAATCGGGAGGATATCTTTATCGAGAACCGTAACTATCGTCACTTTATGAAACTCTACGCCAAATACATCGAACCGGTCGCCGATACCTTTGCTCATTGTCTGCTGCGCAACCACTTTCATTTTCTGGTGCGGATCAAGAGACCCCAAGGGTTTCAGAAAACCCTTGGGGTCTCGTCGGGGGTCTCGCAGCAGTTCGGCAACCTGTTCAACGCCTATGCCAAAGCGATCAACAAAGCCTACGGCCGCACCGGCAGCCTCTTTCAGAACCCTTTTCAGCGCGTCCACGTCGATTCCGACGCCTACTTTACCGGGCTGGTGACGTACATCCACCACAATCCACAAAAGCACGGTCTCGCGAACGATTTTCGCGCCTGGCCTCATTCCTCGTACCGGACGCTGCTGTCCGCTCAAGCAACGCGCTTAAAGCGCGAGGACACACTCGCATGGTTCGGCGGCGTGGATAGTTTTGTGGCGCTGCACGAGCAAGAGAGTGATGAATGCCAAGTGGCTTTGTGGACGCTAGAGTAAGAGACCAAGAGACCTCAAGGGTTTCGGAAAACCCTTGGGGTCTTTCCTCCGACACCTGTACAATCCGAACATCATGCACTTGCATGATATAAAAATCCCGCAGGTGTATGACCCAGAAATACGCTAGCTGCCAGATGCGGTTAGCGTATTTTTCCTTTATACTGATCACAGATTATCGAGGTGACAGGAATGCGCATTTTACTTGCAGACAACCAACCCAAGGTACGACTTGCCCTGCAACTGCTGCTGGCGCAAGAAGAGGGGATTTGTGTGGTAGGAGAAGCCGCCAATGCTGAGGGCTTGTTCACACAGATAGAGGCAACCCGCCCTGATCTGGTTTTGCTCGATTGGGACTTGCCAGGCGGACCAATGGTTGATCTGTTGTCTGTTCTAAATAACACCTACCCTGCGCTATCGGTGATCGCCCTCAGCTGGCGGCTAGAAATGGGACACGAGGCTTTGGATGCCGGGGCCGACGCTTTTATCAGTAAAGCGGATCCGCCAGAACAATTGTTGGCAGCCATATCGTCCCTCGACCAAGAGGCTAATGCAAGTACGGGAGAGGGGGGCCATGTTTGAAAAGCGAAAAACACAAACTCTGGAACAAGTCAACCGCATCAGCTTTGCCTTTCTCGTTGGCATTGGTGCGGCAGCGGGTATGGGCATCAAAACGGGCAATATGGGTATTTGCATCGCTATCGGCATCACAGTGTTCCTGATCTTTGGAGTCGAATTTGATCAGGATAACAATCTCACACATTAGATTTGCTACCGGACACTTTTCACATACGAGCGGGATATGTTAATTTTTTACCACGAATTTCACAAATTTTCCTCCCACATTCGGTGCAACCTACGGTTGCCTTAATTCGTGCAATTCGTGGCTAAAGAAAAAAGTGTCCGGTAGTGAAACATTAGAAAAGGAGACAAATTATGAAACAGCGTATAGGATTTTTAGCAGCAATGTCGGTGATGGCAATGAGTATTCTGGCCTGCCAGGTGGGAGGAATCCCGATCTCTGGCAGAGAAATCCGTGGCTCGGGGAATGTCGTCACAGCAATTCGCGAGGTGAGCGGCATCACTGGCGTCGAACTGACAACGATAGGCACTTTGTACATCGAGGTGGGTGAGAGCGAGTCACTGCGCGTCGAGGCCGAGGAGAATTTGCTCCAGTACATCCAGACCAGAGCACGCGGGGGGACATTGGTGATCGATACCCAAAACAACGTTAGTCTGCGTGCCACACAGCCAATCAATTATTACCTGACGGTGACGGACCTGGACACGATCAGGATTTCGTCCAGTGGGGATGTCGAGGCGCCGGACCTGGAGGCCGAACGATTCTCTGTGATTATCTCTAGCTCTGGCGATCTGCGAATGGGAGAAATGGAGGCCGATACGCTCTCCGTGGACATCAACAGCTCTGGCAATATGAGGATGAGCGCGTTGCACGCAAACACCCTCGATGTGGACATCTCTAGTTCCGGGCATCTAGAGATCACGGACGGCCAGGTGGAGCGGCAGAACGTCACCATCAGCAGTTCGGGCGATTATGACGGCAGAGACCTGGAAAGCGACGAGGCCGAGGTGCGCATCAGCAGCAACGGCTCCGCGACCATCTGGGTGAGCGACCATCTGGAGGCAAACCTGAGCAGCAGTGGCGACCTATACTATATCGGTAGTCCCTCGATGGATGTGAGAACGGGTTCGTCGGGCAACATCGAGCAGATCGGCGAGTAGTGAGCCAGTCAAGCAGAAAAGTTATGAGGATAATTAAAAGTATCCTGATGACGGGCTTTAATGGCCTGTTGCTCTTTGTCTTGCTGTTCACCTTGGGTAGGCCGGGTGATCTATATTTCAACGCCGGGAATGAATACTTTTTCTCACGGGGAAACGCCTCTGTCAGTGTACGATCCGAAATCATGCAGCAATTGCACGATTTTCAAGATGGCTACACCGGACGGGATTTATCCCAGGCTGAATCATTTGCTGCACGACTGTTTTCACCGGACGACATTGTCATTCTTGGTACCATGGGTACTGGTTCAGTTGAATGGGATTACGATGTAGACGAGGTTTCCATACCTCGTAGAGCCTTACGCGCTATGGAAAGCGCGGCTACAAGCTCAATTTCGAGCCACAACAGACTATTCTCTAAAAATCCCACCCAACTGA
>JAAEPW010000950.1 GCA_024232355.1 Chloroflexota bacterium
CTGATTCGGTATCGTGCGGCTCATATCCAGCACATGCAGAAAGCCCTGCAGTTGATGAACGTCAAGCTGACACAGGTGGTCAGCGACATCACAGGTGTGACTGGCATGAGCATCATCCGGGCTATCGTCGCCGGTGAGCGGCGCCCAGGTGAGTTAGCTCGCCTGCGCAACCCACAATGTGCCAAGAGCGAAGCCGAGATTGCCAAAGCTTTACAAGGCAACTACAAGCCCGAGCATCTGTTTGTCCTCAAGCAGTCCTTGGACCAGTATGACTTTTACCACCAGCAGAGCCAAGAGTGTGATGCTGAAATGGAAGCCATGTACGCCGCTTTGCCGCCATCAGAAGCGGATGACCAGGCCTGTCCACCGCCAAAGCCGAAGCGGGGCAAACCGCGCAAAAATCAGGCTCACTTCGACTTGACCACCTCGTTGTACCAGATGGTGGGCGTGGACCTTACCGCCATTGATGGCCTGGATGCCCTGACGGTCCAGGCCATCATCACCGAAATCGGTGTGGACGTGAGCCCTTGGCCCACGGTAAAGCACTTTACCTCCTGGCTCTGTTTGGCCCCCTACAACGACATATCGGGTGGCAAGGTCTTGCGTAGACGTAGCAAAAAGACCCAGAACCGAGCC
>JAAEPW010000951.1 GCA_024232355.1 Chloroflexota bacterium
CTCGTGCGCTTGTCTATCTTACCCTGTGGAGAAACCATCATTGAACTCTCGCCGACCTTGCTGGACGTTTATGGCTTACCTGCTTTCTGTTTTTCGTGACTGGGTTTAGTGAATTACTTATGTCAATGGGAAACTCCTGCTTGATTATAGTTGAATAGTGATGCTTGCACAAATATTCGGGCGCGCAGAAACAAGTTTAACTTTTCAGTGGTGTGACGTTCGTCATTGCTGGGGCGCATAAAACCACCTATACTAGAAGCGAAGAATGCAGAAAGGAGATGTCCAATGTTATACCTAATGTTTGTGGCTCATTTACTAGGGGATTATGTACTCCAGTCAGGCAGTCTCGCCCGTTGGAAGAAACGTTCGTGGGTCGGAGTCCTGGTGCACGGCGGCATCGTCACCGTCACCACGATGATGTGCGCCGGATTGCTGGCTCCCTCCTGGTGGCCCTATGCCCTGCTGATCGGGTTGGCCCACACGACGATTGATTTGGTACGAGCGCGTCTCTTGCCCACGACGAGCCTGGGATGGGAATTGCTTTGGTACATACTCGATCAACTGGCCCATTTGACAATCATTTCATTGATAGTGACGTGGAGTGACATACCTTTACAATCGACACTGACCAGTACAACCGGCCTGGTATCTGCTCCACGCATATCGATCTATGCGATCGGTTATCTCTTGCTGCTCAATCCGGTGTGGATTCTTTTCCGCTTTACGGCGTGCGGCGTGTGGGGAGCAGACGTTCTCCTCCACCTAAACGAAGGAGAGACGTTGGGCGCAATGGTGGAACGGATGCTGATTGCCAGTTGCGTACTCGTCGGATGGTTCCACCTCGTACCGCTAGTGCTGCTCCCCCGCCGATTGCTTCCTTTCCACGTGCAAGGAACGGGAGCAGGTGTGCTGGTACGGCCAACGAGTCATTGGGCAGTAACAATACTGAGCGTGTCGCTGGCGGTTGCAGTTGGTTTGGTTTTGAGAATGGTGTGAGGGAGGTGAATGATGGGTTGGGTTGACGGAAGAATTGAACGGAACTACAATAGGCCTATGCCAAATGGACTTGCAGAAAAGACGACTTTTCTCAAATCGCTTTCTCTCTTTCACGATCTGAGTGACAAAGAGTTGCGCTACCTGGCTGAAGAATCCCGGCGCTGCCGGTTTACGGCGGGCGAGATGATCATGTACCAGGGAGATCCAGGGGCCGCCTGCCACGTTCTGGTGCGAGGTCGAGTGCGAGTCTTTGTGGTAGGAGAGGATGGACGGGAACTGGCGATGCACATCCTTGGGCCAGGGGAAATCATTGGAGAAATGTCCCTCTTTGACGATCTGCCCCGTTCGGCCAACGTGGAGGCGTTGGAAGATACCCAAACGCTGGAATGGCGTCGCGATGCACTGCTTCGCTGCCTGCAAAAGTCGCCCGCGCTAGCACTGAGCCTGCTGCGATCAATGAGCACGCGGCTGCGATACGCCACCGGAGACGCGGAAGGATTGGCCTCGTTGACAGTGGCGGAGAGACTGCTGCAAAGGCTCCGCCGGCTGGCCAATTGGTCGGGAATGTCGGTGCCAGACGGCGTGCGCATCGTACCTCCAATGACCCAACAAGAGTTGGCGGCCCTGGTCGGCACCAGCCGGGAGAGCGTTAATCGGGCATTGGTCCGGTTACGCCGTCAGAATAAAGTGCGGCTGGACGGCGGGTGGATCGTGCTTTTGAATGGTAAATCAGAGAAATAGAACTGAAACAAGACACGGACCGAAACTTTGCATTTCGGTCCGTGTCTCATTTATGTGCAGTGTTGGGCAATAGCGATTTACTCCGCCGCCAGTTCCGGTGATGGCGAGCGGCGTACCACTCCCCAGATCAGCAGCAACAAACCGACAATGATAAAGAGAGCTGGCCCCATCAGGTTGAGCAGCCAATACGTGGGCATAATGGCCGTCATACCGATCAGCCCCAACCCGGCAATCCCACACAAGATAATGCCGGCCATAAAGAGGCCAACCGAGCGCCGGGCGGCACTGATTATCAAAAACGCCAACCCCAGCGCCAGCGGCTCGACCGTCCACAGCACAGCCCAGGCCTCCCATTGATCGGTGAGGGTGCAGAATTGAAACACAGCACCATTGGCCCCGAGCACAATGGCCGGTATGAGCAGCCAGATTGACCGCATATATATCGCGGTGAACAAAAAGCCCAGCGCCAGCCCCAACACCTCCAGCGGCCAGAGGAACTCCCAGGCTCCCCACACGTCCAAGATGCTGGCATAAAACAAAATACCACTGGTCACCAGGATCGGCACACCGGGGATAAAGAGGCCACCCAAGCCCTTTTGACCACGTACCAAAAATGGCGGGACCACAAAGAACAACCCCGCGCCTACGACGAGCAGTGGCCAAAGCCGCCACGCGCCCCAGTACCAGATGTTAAGACCCAGCGCCGGCACAATCAGGTTGAACGCCAAAGCCAGAGCCCCCATCAAAATCAATGTGATGCCTGCCAGAATTGAAAATCGTTTGTTCATTTTTTTTCTCCTTTAGAGGTTTTTATCCAACTTGGAAATACAATACCATATTCCTAATTGCATTGCCTATCCATTAGCTAACAGCCTGCTATCGAAACCAGACTTGGCAGTCTCAGAGACTTGCAAAATCTGGTTGCTTATCTAACGAAATGTTAATATGCCTCTAATATATTTCTGATGCACGTAGGATATACTCGACGCAAAATAAAAAACAATCAGTATGTATGGAGGTAAAAATGAGCAAGATTATTGGAATCGATCTAGGTACGACCAATTCTGTGGTCTCTGTGATGGAAGGTGGCGAGCCGGTAGTGATCTCGACTGCTGAGGGCGGCCGGTTATGTCCGTCGGTTGTCGCGTTCACCAAGAGCGGCGAGGAGCCGGTGGGGCAGACCGCCCGGCGACAGGCAGTCGTCAACCCAGACAACACGGTCTTTTCCGTCAAGCGGCTGATGGGCCGGCGGTATGATGAGGCCGAGGTCGCCAAGGCGCGTGAGGTCTTGCCATACAAAATCGTGCAAGGCTCGGCAGGAGACGCGCGCGTCCATATTTCCCAGACTGACAGGGAATACACCCCGCAGGAAATCTCGGCCAAGGTGCTCCGCAAGCTCAAGCAGGACGCCGAGGCATACCTGGGCGAGACGGTCACCAAAGCCGTCATCACCGTGCCTGCTTATTTCAACGACAGTCAACGCCAGGCGACCAAGGATGCGGGTCAGATCGCCGGGCTGGAAGTGCTGCGTATCATCAATGAGCCGACGGCAGCCAGCCTGGCCTACGGGCTGGACAAGGAAAAATCTGAAACCATCCTGGTATTTGACCTGGGCGGCGGCACCTTTGACGTCTCTATCCTCGACGTGGGCGAGGGCGTCGTCGAGGTGCAGGCGACCAGCGGCGACACCTTTTTGGGCGGCGACGACTGGGACCAGCGCATCGTGGATTACATTGCCAACGAGTTCAAAAAGGACCAGGGCATTGATCTAAGAGGGGATCGCCAGGCGTTACAGCGGCTTAAAGAGGCAGGGGAAAAGGCCAAGATCGAACTATCCACTGTGATAGAGACCGAGATCAACTTACCCTTTGTTACCGCCGACGCCTCTGGCCCCAAACATCTTCAGATAAAGCTGACGCGGGCCAAGCTGGAGCAATTGACCGACGACTTGGTGGAACGCTGCCGGGTTCCCTTTGAACAGGCGCTAAAGGACGCCAAACTAAAGGCCAGCGATCTGGACGAGGTAGTGTTGGTTGGTGGTGCGACCCGGATGCCAATGATCCAGAACCTAGTGCGCGGGCTGACCGACGGCAAGGAGCCTCACAAGGGCGTCAACCCCGACGAGGTTGTCGCGATTGGCGCGGCCATTCAGGCAGGCGTCTTGGGCGGCGAGGTCAAGGATGTGCTATTGCTCGACGTGACGCCACTGACACTGGGCATCGAGACCTTGGGCAGCGTGATGACACCCCTCATCGAGCGGAACACCACCATCCCGGTGCGCAAAGGCGAGACGTTCTCCACCGCCGCAGACGGGCAGACCGCGGTGACGGTCCACGTCTTGCAGGGCGAACGCCCGATAGCTGGCGACAACAACAGCCTGGGAATGTTCAACCTGGAGGGCATCCCGCCCGCCCCGCGCGGCATCCCGCAGATCGAGGTGACGTTTGACATTGACGCCAACGGCATTATGAACGTTTCGGCCAAGGACAAGGCCACCGGCAAAGAGCAGCAGATCACCATCACCGCCAGCACCAACCTGGACGAGAACGAGGTCGAACGATTGGTGCAAGAGGCCAAGCGAAACGAGGCCAGCGACCAGCAGCGCAAAGAGTTGATCGAGGCCCGCAACACGGCCGACACCTTGATCTACCAAATGGAAAAGACGTTGCGCGACCTGGGCGACAAAGTATCCGCCGACGACCGCGGGCGCATTGAGCAAATCAGTGAGGACCTCAAGCAAGCCAAAGACGGAGACGACGCCGCTCGCATCCGACAGTTGATCGAGCAGTTGCAGCAGGCCAGCTATGCCATCGGGCAGCAGATGTACGCACAGCCGGACCAACAGGGAGCAGACGCCGGTGGACCACAAACCGGATACAGTGCCGGGCCAGCCCCTGGATTTGACGCCGGACCACCTCCTGGACACGGAGCCGGGCCCACTCCTCCGCCCCCTGGTGGAGATGACGTGGTCGAGGGCGAGTTTCAAGAGATGTAAGACGTTGTTCAGAGCAATGAGAGCTGGTAGATTGGTGGCTCACCAATCTACCAGCTTGTAAACCGGATCCAGTTCCTTAATCGCGCTTTTTATGGTACGATACCTGCACCGATTGTCATTCACACAAGTCAATTTGAACATCCGGCAGAATTTTAAAGAGCAGATTGAGGAGAAAAATGAGCGAACGAGTGAAGGAAATCGTATACAAAGGGAAAACGATCGTGTACTGTGATCTGTCAAATACAAAAGGCGATGAAATCAAAACAACAACTGACAGAGTCGATCAAATCGTCATTGACAAAGGCACCAGCGATCAATTGTTCTTGGTGAATATTAATGACTGTGTGATCGATCCCAAAGCCTTGCAGGTATTCAAAGAGAGCGCAAAACGGCTTCAACCGTATCTAAAAGGTTCGGCAAGTTTCGGATTATCTGGTTTAAAGGCCCTTTTTATGAATGCTATCAACAGATTTTCCGGCATGGGGATGACGGCGCATCCGAGTATGGAGGACGCCAAAGAGTATCTAGTCCTTCAAGTGAATAAATAATTGATCTGTATAGGAGATGAGGTCAGAGGATGAGCACAAGAGTACGAGTACCAATCCGCGTCAGACCGGCGTTCGTCTCGGAACCAGTATGGCAAGCCAGTGCGCCGGATGACGTCCAAGCTGCTCCGTCACTGACGGAGCGAGAACCGTTACCTCCGGTTTCCGTGCAGCCAGAACCAAAAGACGCAGACGAGGGAAACATGGAAATGTGGCGCGATCGAGCACAACGTCTTCAGGCCGAGATGGAAAATTTCCGCAAACGTCATCAGCGGCTGGCCGACGAGCGCGTCACCGCCGACCGCGAGCGGCTTTTGCGGGCCTTTTTGGACGTGGCCGACAATCTGGAACGGGCGCTGAATGCCGACGGAACGGATGTCGAGAGCCTCCGTCAAGGCATCAGTTTGACGCACCAGACGATGGAGCGACTCTTGAACCAAGAGGGAGCGGAACTCGTCCAGGCCAAAGGACAACCCTTTGACCCAACGTGGCACGAAGCGGTCAGCACCATCCCTCACCAAAACGCCAATGTTGAACCGAGCACGGTCGCCGAGGTCGTGCAAGCGGGCTACCGCGTGGGAGATCGTCTCTTGCGCCCCGCTCGCGTCATCGTCGCCACCTAGCACACGAGATATATCCGATGGAATACAGAGACTATTACCAAACACTCGGCGTGAGCAAAGACGCCAACGAAAAAGATATCAAACGGGCCTTTCGCAAGCTCGCCCGCGAGTATCACCCGGACGTCAATCCCGGTGACGCCAAGGCCGAGGAGCATTTCAAGGCGATCAACGAAGCTCACGAGGTGCTCTCCGACTCGGAAAAGCGGGCCAAGTATGATCAATTGGGCTCCGCCTGGCGAGATTGGGATCGGCAAGGTGGCCGTCCCGGCGACTTTAATTGGGGGCAGTGGACGGCCGGTGCTCCCGGCGGTCAGCGATTCCGTTATACTAGGGCAGAAGACCTGGGAGACCTGTTCGGTGGTAACAGCCCGTTCTCTGATTTCTTTAGCCAGATCTTTGGCGGAACGGGAGGCGGTTTTCGGCAACAAATCCGGCCCCAACGCGGGCAGGACTATGAACAAGCGGTCGAAATCAGCCTGCAGGAAGCGTACCAGGGCACCACCCGTATCATGCAGAAGGATGGCCGCCGGCTGGAAGTCAAGATTCCGCCCGGAGCACGAACCGGTACCCGCGTCCGTATGACGGGCGAAGGCGGGCCAGGCGCTGCTGGCGGGACAACCGGCAACCTGTACCTGCGCGTCCAAGTATTGATCGACCCGCAGTTCGAGCGAAAGGACGACGATGTACACGTCGCTGCATCGGTGGATCTCTACACAGCCATCCTCGGCGGCAAGATTCGAATTCCGACGTTGAGCGGTTTTGTGATGCTCACCATCCCGGCTGGCACACAGAATGGCCGCACCTTTCGCCTCCGGGGCAAGGGGCTGCCTCGCTTGAAGCAACCCGACCAGCACGGTGACCTGTACGCCAAAATCGATGTGCAATTACCGACGAGCCTGACTTTACGCCAGCGAGAACTGTTTGAAGAATTGCAACGCATCTCGCGCAAACCTGATCCAACCTGAGGTAGACCTGAACAAATCCCGTATCGCCGTTTTCATAACAATCATAATGCTAATGGGCATCGTCTCAGGATGCTATAGACTATCACATTCTGACATGACTCCCGCACCTTTGCTTCCCCCGATGCCCGATGAGGAACCAGCCAACGCGCTGGATGCCCAGGTAGAAGCCGTCTACGACTTGGCCGGTCCGGCGGTCGTCAACATTACCACCGTCAGCTATGCGTACGATTTCTTCTATCGTCCTGTACCTCAAGAAGGCTCTGGCTTTTTCTACGACGCAGAGGGGCACATTGTCACCAACTACCACGTGGTGGAAGGCGCGGAGGAACTGTCGGTGAGGACCCCTCCAACGACCTGACAGTGATCCGCATCGAGACGGACGCTGACGACCTGCCGCAACCAATCGTGTTGGGTGACTCGGACAACTTGCGCGTGGGACGGTTCGTCATCGATAATTGATCGCCCACGGACGTTACCCGCATCACTGGTTGGGCGTGGATTATCTTCCCCTCAAGCCCGAATGGGCGCGAGCCTTCCGCCAGGCCGGGGCAAACGTGCCGGTAGACGAAGGGTTGTTGGTGCTGCAAGTCGCGCCGGGATCTCTCGCCGACCAATCCGACATCCGGGGCGGGAACCAGATCGCGCGGCTGGGCAATGTCCGCATTCCACTGGGCGGCGACATTATCACTGCCATCGAAGGCGTGCCGATGGTCAATTCCCGAGAGTTTGTCGTCTACCTGGAAACCGAGACCCAGGTGGGAGATACCGTCCAGGTGACCATCATTCGGGATGGAGAAGAGCAGAACGTTCAAGTCACCCTGACCGAGCGCCCGTGATGATGGTTCGACGACGGTCACCGTCTACCCTGATCGTTTCCCCTCCCCCATACTCCTAACAAGCATCGCATACACCTTTTCGTGTGCTTGAATTATCCGTTTGACGGTTTGTCGTCTTTGCAAAGGCGAGGCAGTCATCATAAACTCTGTTCACCCCTAATGACGAACATGTAGCCGCGGATTCCATATCGCGCCACCTGGCACGCGGAATGGAATCCGCGGCTACAGAGTTGTTTTCGGGGTAGGAACCTTTGACCGACGTTTGGCGTCTTGGGAATAGTAGAGTAAAATGATAAATGAACATTTCTCTTCTTGCCCGCGTGTAACCTAATAGAATCAGCTCTTGTACACTGTATCAAGAAAGGAGAAAAATCGTGAACACTCAAACCCCTATTACAGATTCACCTACCCGTAACCGCAGACGCTGGATCGTCCCTGCCCTCTATGCCCTCATCATCTTGTGCGTCATCGCCGGATTTGGAGCGTTGCAATGGTTTGCCACCTTGCCAAAGCGTGTGGATGACCAACAGACCATCGTTGTGGGACCCACTCGCTTTGCGCCCGATAGCGACGCTTCGGTGCGCGTGGTGGTCCAGGATTTTGGAGCCGGAAAGCCCATCGTCAATGCCCACGTCAAGGTAAGCCTCAAACCAGCCAGTGGGCGAGCGATTCTGCTCTTTGAAGGGCAGACCGACGAAACCGGCAGCCTGCCGGTCAGCTTTCACGTGCTCGCCGACGCGCCCGCCGAGGCGCAACTGGTAGTCGAAACCGAGTCGGACGTGGGAAACGACCGGGTAGAGCATCCAGTGACCATCGAGCGCGAGTATCGCTTGCTGCTGACCAGCGACAAACCCCTCTATCAGCCCAGCCAGACCATCCACATGCGCGCTTTGGCCCTCAGCACCTTTGATCTGACCCCCGCCCGAGGCGCGACCGTCAACTTTTTGGTCGAGGACGCCAAGGGCAACAAGGTCTTTCGCCAGAGCGTGGTCGCCTCTGATTTTGGTATCGCGGCCGCTGATTTTATCCTGGCCGACATGGTCAACCAGGGCAACTACAAACTCGGTGTCTCTATAGGCAATACAACCTCGGAAAAAACGGTAGAGGTGCGTCCCTACGTGCTGCCCAAGTTTGGCGTCAACGTCTCCACCAACCGCAGTTTCTATCTGCCCGGCGAGCGGGTCGAAGGTGTGGTGCAGGCCGACTATTTTTTCGGCAAGCCCGTGGCCGAGGGGCAGGTGCAGATCGTTGGCAGTGTGTGGGACGTCGAGCGCACGGTGCTCATCGATCTGCTCGGCGAGACCAACGAGAACGGCACCTACGAGTTTGGCTTTGACATGCCCGAATACTTTGCCGGGTCAGGACTGGAATTGGGGCAGGCTCAGTTTGCGCTGGAGGTAACCGTCATAGACCAGACCGATCACCCGGAACAGATCAGCCAGGTGCTACCCATCGCAACCCAGCCATTGGTCATCGAGGCGGTCGCCGAGAGCGGGACGCTCAAGCCAGGCGTCGAGAACATTGTCTATATCCTCACCTCTTACCCCGACGGTCAGCCCGCGCCGACGACGTTACAGATTCGCGTGGACGGCGGCAGTGTGACCGAACTTGCCACCGGCGAGTTTGGTCTAGCCGAGTTTACCTTTACACCACAAACCGGGGCACATCCCAATCTCGACATCATTGCCCAAGACGAGACCGGACTCTCAGCCAAGCGACAAATTGTCTTTGAGGCCGAGTACGGCAGCGACAGCGTGCTCCTACGCGCCGACCGGGCTGCCTACGTCGTCGGCGAGACGATGCACTTGGTTGCCTTTACGCCGGTCGAGTTTGGCGACATTTACCTGGACATCGTCAAGACCGGGCAGACCCTCTCTACCCGCTCGACCCGTGTAGAGGGCGGTAAGGCCGAGTTCGCCGTCGATGTGAGCGCCGACCTGTACGGCACACTGGAACTCCACGCCTACAAAGTGCTGCTCGATGGCACCATCGTCCGCGACACGCGGCTGGTGGTGGTCGATGCGCCCAACGATCTGGACATTGCCATTACGGCCGATGCCGACCTACGGTCGGTTGAGACCTATCTGCCGGGCGAGACAGCAACGCTCGACTTTCAGACCAGCAATGCCGGACAAGGCGGCGGGGTACAGACAGCCTTAGGATTGGCCATCGTGGACGAATCGGTCTTTGCCCTGCAACGTCAAGACCCTGGTTTTGCCAAGCTCTACTTTATGCTGGAACAGGAATTGATGGAGCCCTTTTACCAGATCAAGAGCTTTGAACTGCCCGCCGCCATCCCCCCCGACGAGGAACAAGTCCGATTGGCCCAAGATGATGCGGCAAAAGCAACCTGGGCCGGAGCACCTGTCTTGGCCGCTCCCCGCCCCGTCAACTCGCGCCAGGAAAAGATGGCCAAGGTGCGCGAGAGACAGCAAAAGGGATTCGAGCGCATCAGCCAGGCATCCGTCGTCGGACTGATCCTTCTCCCGATAGTGCTGTGGGTTGTGGTCATCGCCACCTTGCGAGGTTCAGGCATCATAAAGCGCTCACTCAAACAGTTGGCCATCGTCTCTGGAGTGATCCTGCTGATGGGCGGATGCCTGGTCGGCTGGTTCATCGCACTGACAGAGGCTTTCTACCTCTTTGATCCGGAAATCGTATTCATTCTGCTAGCCGCCGTCTTTGGTCTGGCAATGTTGATCTTTGTCGGCTATGCTTGGATCAAACGTGACTCGGCAGCCCGGTGGTTCACCCTGCTGACTCTGGTATGGGCGGCTCTGTGTTTCTTGTTGGTACAAGCCTCGGACAAAGCGGGAGGGCCACCAGAAGTATTGGCCATTTTCGCGCTTTTAGCCCTCGTGCTAGTCCCCGGTGCATATCTGCTCTTGGGACAGGCCCGCTGGGTCCAGGAACGTCGTTTTGCTGGCGTATTGATGACTGTCGTGGGAACGCTGACGGCGCTGCCCGCGATGGCCATCCCCCTGCTTGTTCTCGTTCTCCTCGCTTCTGGCGGTATGATGATGGGCGCGATGGCCCCTTCCCCTCCGATGGATTTAGAGATGTCAACCCCCGTGACACAAGAAATAGAGATGCCGCCAGTGGATGAGGGCGAGGGGGCACGATCCGATGAACAAGCGGCCGGAGATGCCCCACGCCTGCGCCAATACTTTCCCGAAACCCTCTATTGGGCCCCCGAGGTCCTCACCGATGAGGACGGTTTCGCATCCCTCGAAATCCCAATGGCCGACTCGATCACCACCTGGCGGCTGACGGCACTGGCTTCGTCGCAGGATGGACGGCTGGGTTTTAGCACACGCGGTATTCGGGTCTTTCAGGATTTCTTTGTGGACGTTGACCTGCCCGTCTCGCTGACGCAGGGGGACGAGATCAGCATCCCTATCGGCGTCTTTAACTATTTGCCCGAGGCCCAGGAAGTGCGGCTGGTGGTCGAGCCGGAATCCTGGTTCGAGCTGCTGGGCGAGGAAGAACAGACGCTGACCATCGCCTCCAACGACATCGAGGTGGTCTACTTTCCCATCCGCGTCGTCAAGTTTGGACGGCGAGGCTTCCAGGTGACGGCCTGGGGCGAGCAAATGAGTGACGCCATCCGCCGCGAGGTCAACGTCGTGCCCGATGGCAAAGAGTTCCGCCTGACAGAGAGCGACTGGCTGCGTGAGGAAGCGGATTTACAGGATCCATTAGAGATCGAACTCACCATCCCACCGGAGGCCGTGCCAGAGACGCCCTACGTCGAGGTCAAAATCTATCCGGGGGTGATGGCCCAGGTGGTAGAGGGATTAGAGAAAATACTCAGACTGCCTCACGGCTGATTTGAACAAACTACGTCGGCGACGTACCCGAATGTTCTTGTTCTAAATTACTTGCAGACGACCGGCCAAGCTAACCCCGAGTTACAGATGCAGGCCGAAAAATACGTGGGCACCGGCTACCAGCGCTTGCTGACCTTTGAGGTGAACGGAGGCGGATTCTCCCTGATGGGCAACCCACCGGCGCGGGTCTTTCTCACCGCCTACGGGCTGCTCGAGTTCAACGACATGTCCAAGGTCTACCCGGTGGACGAGGCCGTCATCGAGCGGGCCGTGGAATGGCTGTTCAGCCAGCAGCAATCCGATGGCACGTGGCTGGTCGGCGATTACCGCGCTGGACAGGGGGCGCTGGGCGCGACGTCTTACGTCGTGTGGGCGCTGACCGAGGCCGGTTACGAGGACACTTCTCAGGTGGGGCAAGCGGTCTCCTACATTCACGAGTTTGCGCTGCAAGAGGAAGACCCATACAACCTGGCGCTGGCGGCCTACGCGCTGGCGGCCTACGATCCCGAAGGCTCGATGACAAAAGCCGTGCTCGATCGGCTCTACGAGATGCGCGTTCAAGACGGGGATACCGTCTATTGGCCCATCGGTGAAGCCTCGTTTATGGGCGCGACGGGTGAAAGCGGTAGCCTGGAGACAACGGCACTGGCAGCCTACGCTTTTATGAAAGCCAACGCTCATCCCGACGTGATAGGCGGCACACTGGCCTACCTGATCCAGGGCAAAGATAGTTGGGGCACCTGGGGCACCACCCAGGCGACCATCCTCACCCTCAAAGCCCTGTTGCTCGCAACAGAGCAAGCCGGAGCGGCTGAAGGCCCATCCATAGTACACGTGAGTTTGAACAAGGAGCAGACGCAGCAAATCACAATTGACGAGACCAACGCGGATGTGGTGCATCTCGTCACCTTTGACCGCGGTTTTTCACCCTCTGGAGCCAACCGAGTGCAAATACAGGTGGAAGGAGGCGGCAACTTGATGTACCAAGTCGCCACCCGTTACTATTTGCCGTGGGATCAGGTGCCACCCACAACCAATATGAAGGAACTGATCTCCATCGACGTAAACTATGATCGCACGGCGTTGGCCGTCAACGACGAGGTGACGGTGGACGTGAGCGCAAGGCTCAACGAGGAGGGCGTAGTCAGGATGGCACTGATCGACCTGGGTGTGCCCCCTGGCTTTACCGTGCTGACCGAGGACCTGAGCCGGTTGGTGGAGCAAGGCGTCATCGCCCGCTACGAGCTGACGGGGCGGCAGATCATCATCTACCTGGAAGATTTCTCGTCCGGGTTCCCGCTCCGGTTTAACTACCGGCTGCGGGCGCGCTTCCCGATGCGGGCGCAGACACCGCCCTCCAGCGCGTACGATTACTACAATCCGAGTGATTTAACGGTGCAGCCACCGCTAGAGGTGACGGTGAGCGAGTAACCATATCTTGTGCAATACAGTTCACAAAAAGAGAAACCGGGTTTTGTCGCTTGTACAAAACCCGGTTTCTTTCTCAACAGCAATGCTGTGCCGTATTATTCGTAGGGAAAATCGTCCTCAATAGTTCCCTCAAACTCTTCCTCTATTTCCATCCCTACGGGATCTTCCTTGCCGCGCACCAAAAAGACCCAGCAGAGCACAGGCACAATCAGGAACAAGATACTAAGGCAGCACGGTGCAATGCCATAAGCCTGTGGGATACTGCCCGAGTCAGAATACGAGCCAAAGTCGGAACTCCAAGTGCCCACATTAGCAAATATAGCAATGCCCGAACTGCACAATGGACCTGTGCAACACAAAAACACAATGATGGCTACTACAATGGTGATAATCGTACCGTTTTGCTTTGTCATTTGATCTCCTCCTTATTTGGAATATAGGGTGGGAGCACTCGCCCCCGTCATCAAACCAACAAACGAACCAAGACCAACTATACTGCTATCCGTGCCAACAAGATGCCAAACTCATACAACAGCATGAATGGCACCATGACCAACATCATATTCAGCGGATCGGTGGTGGGAGTGACGATAGCGGCTCCGGCAGCCGCACCAACAACAACAAGCCGCCGTGCTTTGGCGAATCCCCGGTGGTCAACAACGCCCAACTTTGCCAGAAAATACATCACCAGCGGCGTCTCAAAGACGAGGCCCGCCCAGACCATTATGTTACTGACAAAAGAAATATAATAGTCAATAGAATACTGATTTTTGACAACGGTCGATAAAAAGCCTGTTAGGAAAGGTAATGCAGCCGGGAGCAGAATATAGGCCGCAAAGAGCACTCCGGTGGCGAAACTCAGCGCAGCGAGCGGCGCACCAATGAGCACGTACCGTTTTTCACGAGATTCCAGGCCCGGTGCTACGAACAGAAACAACTGATACACAATGACGGGCATAGCAAGCACGGTGCCGATCACAATGGCGACTTTGAAAAAGACAGCCGTAGATTCAGTGGGTCGCAGCGCCTGAAGTTCGATACCCAGGTCTTTGGTAGGCTTGGCCAACGTCTCCAGGGTCAGTGGAGTGAAAAAGCTGCCTACGACTATACCCACAGCGAGAGCAATGATCGCTCGAATCAGCCGTCGGCGTAGATCCTCAATGTGTTCGAGGATGCTCATCCCTGGTGAGTCACTTTCGGAGGTCATCAGTTCTCCTGTGTGGTGCTGTTTCTGGCATCAATCGGAATGATTTCCCCTTGCTCCAGAACCTGGGTCGTTTCACGCGCGGTGACATCGAGTTCGGCCTGGATGCTTTGGATCGGTTCTGCCTCGTTCTCGACAACATTCATCAGGGCTTGACGCGTCTCGCGCCCCACAGCCGAGAGTTCAGCCCGGAGACTGGTGAGCGGTTCCGTCAAGCTCCTGATAGCGTTTCCTGGTGGCTCTCCTGTCCCACGCTCGGAAGCCACAACTTCGGCTTGCAGAGTAGACGTAAACTCGTTCGAGAATCGACGCAACTGGGCAGTCACGCGGCTGATGGAGCGAACAATCTCCACCATGCGCTTGGGACCGATCGTCAAAATGGCGATAATCAAGATAACGGTCAGTTCCAATGGGCCGACGTTCATAAAGTTCACGCCTTTGCCTCGTTCCCCTTTGTCATGTCGCGGACCGCTTGTATAATGGCGTGTTTATGTTCCACCAATGCGCCCAATACTCCGTTTACAAATCGTGGGGCGCTGTCAGAGCCAAAGGTCTTGGCCAACTCGACAGCTTCGTTGATGGCCACTTTGACGGGCGTTTGACCATCTACGGCAAACTCGAAAATCGCCATACGTAGAATATTGCGATCAATGTAGGCCATTTGATCCAACGGCCATTCGGGAGCGTGACGGTGGATAAAAACGTCGAGGGTAGATTGGTGCTGGATCACGCCGTTCACCAGATGGCGGCTAAAGGCTCTAACAGATTTCGGCAGTTGAGTGGCATCCAATCGCTGTTCCAACGCAACAGCAGGTGTGTGATTTGCACAGTCAACTTCGTACAATACCTGTAGTGCAACGACGCGAGCCTGATGACGTGCTTTCACAGTTGCGTTGCCTCCAGCAGCGGGTCAGTCACGCCTCCTCCGATGAGGAAACTACGTCCTCAATAAATACATCAACGGATTCGACTTGCATACCAATCATATCCTGGATCGCGCGGGTGACCTCGGCCTGGATTTGCCGCCCCACGTTGAGCATGTTGACGCGCGGCTCGGTCATAAGGTACAGTTTCACCCACACGTTGTTTCCAACAACCTCGATTTTTACGCCATCGTGCCGAAGCAGGCGCCGCATACCCGGTGGTGAGATCAAACGGGCAACGCCTGGCACAGCCAAGGTCGTAAGACGGGCCGTAGTCTCTAGCACTTCTGGTGCAATAGTGATCTTGCCAATCTTGGGTTCCACGTCCATTTTTATCCCCTGTGCAGGTTGTTTGGCAATTTGCCCTACATCACCAAACCGCCATCCACGGTTAGTACCTCTCCAGTGATAAAGGCAGCCTCATCGGAAGCCAGGAAAGCGACGGCGTAAGCAATTTCTTCAGGCTTGCCCATTCGTCTCAGCGGCGTAACCTCGATGGCCTGTTGTATCAACTCTTCTGGCAAGTCGGAGGTCAAATCGGTCGGCACAAATCCCGGCGCGATGCAGTTCACGGTGATGCTGCGGGGGCCGAGTTCCTTGGCCAAGCTCTTGGTGAAACCGATCATGCCAGCCTTGGAAGCAGCATAGTTGGTTTGTCCCCCCTGGCCCGAGATACCAGAGACAGACGTGATATTGATGATCCGCCCCTGTCGCCGCCGCACCATTGGACGAGCAGCGGCCTTGCAACAGTTGAACACGCTTTTGAGATTGATGCGTAGGACGTCGTCCCAATCCCCTTCTTTCATCAACATCAGCAATTGATCTCGGGTGGTGCCCGCATTGTTGACCAAGATATCTATCTGGTCAAAGGTATCCCGCGTCGCCTTGATCAACCTAGCAGCCTGCTCGAAATCGCCAACGTCGGCCTGCACTGCGATGGCTTGCCCCCCATCGGCCTCAATAACTGCCACAACCTCTGCAGCGGCATCTGCATTCCGGTTATAGTTGATCACGACACGCGCTCCCCGCCGTGCCAGTTCTACAGCGATGGCTCGCCCGATGCCGCGCGACGCGCCGGTTACGATAGCGACTTTGTTTTCCAGTTTCATTGGACTTTTCAGCCTCTAGTCTCTTTTACTCTTCATCAAAAGCCAAAACCTTGGCAGTGGTCAACCGCTCCACTTTACGATCAATACGCTTTACAAGCCCGGTGAGCACATCCTTGGGACCAACTTCGATAAAGCGCGTCACTCTATGAGCAATCATCCATCGCATCGACTCGGTCCAACGCACAGGCGAGGTGAGTTGTCGTCCCAGGGCATCGCGGATCTCGCCAAGATCGGTGAGTGGGCCAGCGGTAGCGTTCGCCACAAGGGGAACCGACGGCTGGCTTAACGGTGTCGCGTCGAGGGCACTCTTGAATTCAGTAGCGGCTTGGGCCATCAAGGGAGAATGGGCGGCGATACTGATGGCGAGCCGTTTGGCCCGTTTGGCGCCATGCTCTTTCGCCAGTTCCATCGCCAGTTCCAACGCACCTATCGCGCCAGAGATAACGATCTGTCCAGGGCAGTTGTCATTGGCGATCCCAACGTACTCGCCGCTCTGTTCTTGCGCCATAGCACAGATTGCGTCTACTGGCTCGCGTTGCAGTCCCAGTATGACTGCCATACCGCCAGGGCTATGCTCATCGGCCTGTTTCATCAACCGACCACGCTCTCGCACCAGTTTCAGCCCATCCTCAAAAGAAAGCGCGCCTGCTGCTACCAGCGCGCTAAACTCGCCCATACTATGCCCGGACACACAGGTCGGGAAATCTATTCCCTGTTCTTCCATCACGCGCAGCGCAGCCACGCTGGTGACGAAAATTGCCGGTTGCGTGTTCCACGTATCGTTCAGTGTGTCGGTGGGACCGTTAAAGCACAACTGTGACAAATCAATGTCAAGGATACGATCGGCATGTTCGAATACAGCACGGGCCACGGGGAAAGCATTACAAAGGCTCTTCCCCATTCCAACGTACTGGGAGCCTTGTCCCGGAAACAAGTAAGCGCACTTATCCGCCAATGGATACCCCCACACGACAAAGCGCGAAACGTGATGCGTAATCTATTTTACGTCTCACGTTTCACGCCTCGATTTTATTCCTCTTGGATTTCAATGACCTGGGTGCCGCGATAAGTTCCGCATGACAGGCAAACGTGGTGTGGCCGTGCTGGCGCACCACACTGCGGGCAAGTTACCAACTGTTTTACCTTTAATTTCCACTGACTGTGACGGTGTCTCGCACGCTGTTTCGATATTTTTACTTTGGGCACTGCGCCCATAATTCTTGGTACTCCTTTCTGTGATTTATCCTTCTTTTACAAAGGAGGATATATTATAGAGGCGAGCAGTGAACCTGTCAAGGTTCCTGATCAGTTGATTTATTCTCTCTGCTCTCCCGCTCCATCTGAATGGTCTGAAGGCCGTTTTCGATCACCGTCAACGACCGCTTTAGTTCTTGCTCCAAATTGCAGAGCACATCGAACGCATAGTCATCAGCGCCAGTACGAATACCATCGGCTTCCTGTTCGGCATAAGAACGGATGGAGGTCGCCTGTTCCTCAGCGATTTGGACGAGGGCATGCTCGGCGGTAAGTTGGACAGCCTCACTGCGGGCCAATGCGAGGATGCGCTCTGTCTCCTCCTGGACTTGGGCCATCGTGCGATCCTTCTCGCGAATTGTGCGCTCGGCGCGTCGCACTTCTTCAGGAATTGAAATGCGCATCTGGTCGAGCAAAGGCCAGATGTGACGCTCGTCTACCATCCGTATGCCGCTAAAAGGCAACTGGGTGCTTCCTTTGATGATTTCTTCTAGACGATCTACCAAATGCAGAATATCCATTTCGGCCTCCCGTCAATCTCGTAGTGAATACAATGGCACAGGTTCATGGTTTTGTTCCCGTTCACGTCGTTTCTCCGCCAACGCAGCCGCGACCTGTGGCGGAACCATCTTGCTCACGTTGCCTTTTAGCAACGCGATCTCTTTGACGATGCTCGAACTCAGGAAAGCGTGAGTATTGCGCGTCATCAAGCATACAAACTCGACTTCTGGCGCGAGTTGGCGGTTGGTGAGCGCCATCTGATACTCTAGCTCAAAATCGGAAATGACGCGCAACCCACGTACGATAGCCAACGCGCCAACTTGCTGAGCGTATTCTACCGTCAATAATCCCCCATAAGGGGCCGCTCGCACGCCCTTTAGGTCGACCAGGGCCTCGTTGGCTAACGAGACTCGTTCCTCGATAGTAAACATCAAGTTTTTCGACGGCTGGTCATAGACGGCGACGATTAATTCGTCGAAAATATTGGCTGCACGGGTAGCAATATCCACGTGCCCCAGGTGAATGGGGTCGAATGATCCAGGGTAAATGGCGATACGGGTCAACTGATTTCTCCTTTTTCTTCCCAAAATCGTGTTACTTGGCGGGCCAACAGCTGGTTGTCTGGGGCTGTTAATTCAGGATCGATCTCGAAAAAGCGGCGAGCAGTTTCACGAGCAGCTTGAATGATCTGTACATCTGCTATATTGGCCAGCTTGAGATCTGGAAAGCCCGACTGACGGGTCCCCAAAAAGTCTCCTGGCCCACGCATTTCAAGGTCTTTTTGTGCCAGCACAAAACCATCGCCGGTCTCTTCGACCGCCTGCAAACGTTCCTGAGCCTCCGGGGTGGAAGAGTCAGATACCAAGAGGCAGTAAGAGGGATGCTCTCCTCGTCCAACGCGCCCCCGAAACTGGTGGAGTTGTGCCAGACCAAAACGGTTAGCGCCTTCGATCAACATTGCCGTGGCGTTGGGCACGTCGATTCCCACCTCGACGACGGAGGTCGAGACCAAAATATCCAAGTTTCCCTGAACAAATTCAGCCATCGTTTTTTCTTTTTCCTCGCCCTTCATTCGTCCATGCAACAGACCGATCTTTAAGTCGGGAAAAATATATTTTTGCAGACGGTCGTACTCTTCGACGGCAGCCTTGGCCTCGATCTTGTCCGATTCCTCAACCAGGGGGCAGATGATGAACGCTTGATGTCCTTTTTCAATCTGGCTGCGCAAAAAGCTGTAGGCTCGCTCTCGTTCGGTGGGTAGAATCAAACGGGTCACAATCGGTTGGCGTCCTGGCGGCATCTCGTCAATGACCGAAACATCCAAGTGACCCCATACCGTCAGTTCCAACGAACGCGGGATCGGAGTGGCCGTCATCACCAGTAAATGGGGGGTGTATCCCTTTTGCCGCAGTGCAGCCCGCTGATGTACGCCAAAGCGATGCTGCTCATCGATCACACCAAGCGCCAATTCCTTGAATTCTACGCCCTCTTGAATCAATGCATGCGTACCCACCACGATATTCACACTGCCGTCGGCCAGTCCTGCATAGACGGCTGCCCTTTCTTGTCCGGTGACGTTGCCCGTAAGAAGGCGAATACGAGGCGGCTGATCTGACCAACTCTCGAAAAGCCGGGTCAGGGTATGATAGTGCTGTTCGGCCAGGATGGCAGTAGGTGCCATCAACGCAGCCTGCACACCGGCAGTTACCGCCAGGGCCATCGCCGCCGCTGCTACGACGGTTTTGCCCGATCCCACGTCTCCTTGCAAAAGCCGGTTCATCGGTCGATTGGAACGCAGATCGGCCATAATTTGTTCGAGCGACTTTTTCTGGGCAGCGGTCAGTTCATACGGCAAGTGTTGAACGAAATTGTCGAGCGCAGCATTGTCTATCGCCAACGATTTGCCTGGCTCCGAGCGCCACAGATGGCGCTGGCGCAACAAGCCGATTTGCAGCAAGAACAACTCGTCAAACATCATGCGGTAGCGGGCGCGCTTTAACAAGGTTTGGCTGTTCGGAAAGTGGGCTTGCACGATAGCGGTTTCCAGGTCCAGCAGTTTCGCCTCTTGACGCACCGAGTCTGGCATATGATCGGGCAGCCTCTTGGACCAATAGTCCACGGTACGCTTCATCAAGCTGCGCAACCACTTGGCCCGGACGCCCGCGGTGAGCGGATAGACCGGCACGAGGCGGGCTGTGTGTAACAGTTCTTTTTCCAGCGGTTCCCATTCGGGGGAATTGAAACACAACCGGCCCAAGTACTCGTTGACCTTGCCGCTGACAACGATCTGTAAACCTTGCTTGATCCTGTCGGCCAGGTAAGGTTGATTGAACCAAGTAGTTTCGATGAGTCCCGTGCCGTCGGAAAGAGTGGCCTTAAAGAGGCTGCCACCTCCCCTGGTCTTGCGCGTACCCGCATCCCAGACTTGGGCAATAATAGTCACCTCTTCCCCATATTCGAGCCGGTTGATGGGTCTGAGTTTCGAATAATCATCATAGCGGCGGGGAAAGAGATAGAGCATATCGCGGATAGTGTGTATGCCTAGCTTGCCCAGTCGCTTGGCCTGTCGTGGCCCTATCCCCTGCAAGGCGATCACCGAAGAATCGAGACCTGTACGTTCAGTTTTTGGAGAATCGGCGGCGGCAGGTGGAGTTTTTGAGGGGCTAGGCTTGTCTCTTGTTTCTTTGATCTCTTTTCTGGGAGGAGCATTTTTGAGCATTTCCAACAGCGCCATTACAGCCTCCTGGCGAGCGATATGTTCCGAGAGGTTGCTGTAGGCGCGTAACTGCTTGGTTACTCCTTGAGCCCATTCGAGTGTGTTTGATTCGAAAAAGGTTTCGGCTTCCTTGGACCAGGTGTCGGCATAGCGAACTAGACCGCCAAACACAGCCCGGTCCTGACATTTTTCTGCTTCCAGTTCGAGTATCTTTGTTAGTTTCTCAATAGGTGTTGTCATACATTTCCTTGAAAAAGCTCTACTTGGTAGTCACGGCAGCCACACCTAACGCTCGCGGTCCTACATGAGTGCCGATGATGGTGGTGACTGAGACGGTTAGTAACGGTTCAGGTAAAGACAAGCGCGTACAGCGCTCGGTCAGTCGGTGACGGAATGCTTCTAAATCTGGAGCGTATGTATGGAGAAATGCCAGCCGCTCCAATGCCCCCAAAGTGCACGTCAGATCTACCAATTGATCAATAGCCCGGCGCCTCGTCCGCGTTCGTCCCACATCTTTGACCTGACCAAGAAGCACCTCTATGATCGGTTTGATGCGCAAAATTTGGGCCGTTTTTGCCCGTGCCCAACTCACCCGACCGCTGCGGCGCATATATTCTAGCGTGTCAAGCATTGCGTAGACGTGCACGCGAGGTTTCATCTCCTCGATCAGAGTCAGTATCTCTTGCACACTCTTACCTTCTGCGGCTGCTTCTGCGGCTGCAATGACTAGCCACCCACTCCCTATCGAGATCTGTTCCGAGTCTACAACGTGTACTTTTAACTCTGGCACATCTTGTGCGCCCAGGCTCGCGACGTTGTACATGCCACTCAGTTTAGTTGAAATCAAAATAGCGATCACTTGATCCGTCTCGCCAGCCAGTTTGCGGTACGCAGTGCTAAAGTCGTGGGCTGGCGGCACAGCAGTAGTTGGCAGATCAGGCATTGTGGGCAATTGGGAATAGAATTCTTCTCGGCCCAGCCCCTGGGAAGAAGGGCTGGATTCGTCCCGATAGCTGCGGTCGCCAACCTGAACGTAGGCCGGCACGACAGTGATACCAAGTCGCTCCGCCACGTGAGCAGGTACGTCGGACATGCTATCGGTGAGAATACGCACTTTATTCATCACAATATCAGTTTTCGCCCCTGCCCCTCGTATACGATCAACCCCATTCCATCAGGCCCAATGTGAGAGGCTAGCAGCGGGCCATAGAGCCAAATGGGGAGCTCGTGTCCCTTTACGATAGATTCCAATCGTTCGCGCAATATTTTCGTCTGATCGGTGGGATAGGGAGTGCTCTGTAAAATAGCGATCTGTTCGACACTGGAAAACTCGCTGGCAAATTCGATCAGCTTGTCTATGGCCCGTTCACGACTGCGAACTTTTTCCATCGGGATGATCCGGCCTTCTTCGATTGCCAGAAAGGGCCTAATGTTCAACATACTTCCTAGAATAGCCTGAGCTGGGCTGATGAGCTTGCTGTACTCCAAATAGTCCATTGTATCGGTGATGAGCACGATATAGATTCGGGGAACCGTTCCCCGAATCTGACGTAGAATCTCACCCAAAGGAACAGACTGGTTTGCTAACTGGGCTGCTTGTTCGACTAGAATACTCAACCCCAGAGAAATGGTCTCCGAGTCCAATACTACAATATCACAACGGCCCAGGAATTCGCTGGCGGCTTTTTCAGCCTCGCGACAGACGAGACTAAGACTAGCCGAAGAGTGGAGTGAAATGATCTGATTGGTTTGACGTGTTAATTGGCTGTATATCTTTCGAAACTGCTCAGATGTCGGGCCTACAATGCTGGGGTGAACCCGATTGCTCCCCATACGAAGCAATAACTCTTCATGATCTACTTCTGTGCTGTCTTGATAAACGTCTATGGTCTCTGAATTGGATGAACTTGATCGGACTTTTGATCCATTATCATCAATACAAACCGTCAGGGGAACGATGGTAATACCAAGCTGCTCGGCAACATCTGGTGTAATGGTTGTTGCACTATCAGTGACAATATGGACTTGAGACACGGGACCTCCTAGTTGGAAAATTGGTAAATTGATGGCTTGGTGGATTGATAATCAGTACCCATTGTTTTACTCCACCGAAAGAAAATAATGATAATGAGGTTGCCCTCCAGCAACGACCTCTATCTCAAGATCAGGCCAGTCTTGCTCCAAGAGATCGGCCAGCGCGTTAGCGTCGTCTTCGCCGACAGATTCGCCATAGTACAACGTGATGATCTCACGGTCGGCTGCCTCCATCTTTTTCACAAGCGTTCGCACAACCTGATCAACCGTTGTGCCCGATGCCTTTAGTTCGCCATCGTGCAGGCCGATGATCTGCCCATCAGTAACTTGCATACCGTTGATAGTCGTCGAACGAACCGCAGTCGTGACCTCACCGGTCTCGACATCTTGCATTACATCTGACATCATGGATACATTGGTGTCAAAATCAGCTTGAGAATTAATGGCCAATAAGGCCGCAATGCCCTGTGGAATGGAGCGGCTGGGGATAACGGCCATCGGTTTGTCACAGAGATCGCGCGCTTGCTCGGCGGCCAGAATCACGTTCTTGTTGTTGGGCAGCAAAATCGCCCGTTCTACGGGCAGACTCTCAACGGCCTCCAACAAATCTTGCGTGCTGGGATTCATCGTCTGTCCACCGTACACGATACCACTTGCCCCCAGGCTTTGAAACACACTAGCCAGCCCGTCACCCATCACAACAGCCACAACGCCGAATCCGATTTCTTGAAAGGGCTGGGCTAATGAAGGAGACGACGCTTCACGCTCGATGATAAAATCTTGATACTGGGCCTGCATATCCTCGATCACGACGTCACGTAGCGATCCCAAGCTGGCTCCATAGCTGATGGGGATGCCTGGGTCATCCACATGGACGTGTACTTTGATCGTTGTGGATTCGCCCACGACGAGCGGGCAATCACCCATCGCCGTGATTTTATGACGGATGTCGTCCACCACCATATCTTGACCAACGATGAGGAACTGCACATCGTAACCGTATCCAATCTCGCCGGGGTCCAACCCTGTAGAAATGAGATCCACGGCCTCGGTCAGTTCCATGTCCTCGGCGATGGGTTCCCCCCGCATATGGCGCAACATCCCCTCCAGGATAACAAATAGTCCCTGACCACCAGCATCGACTACGCCTGCTTCGGCAAGCACTGGTAGCAGCGAGGGTGTAAGCTTGACGGCCTCGCGGGCGGCATGCACCATGTGTTCCAGAACGTGCAATAGGTTGTCCGTCTCTTTCACTGTCCGAGTTGCCTCGTCAGCGACAGCACGGGAGACAGTAAGAATCGTGCCCTCAACCGGTTTGACTACTCCCTTGTAGGCGGTCGCGCTTGCTTCCTGGCAAGCAACGGCCAAGTCTTGGGCATAATAAACATCTTTTCCATCCAAGCTGCGCGCAAAACCCCGCCAGATCTGGGAGAGGATGACGCCCGAGTTGCCACGCGCGCCCATAAGCGCGCCGTGAGCCATTTGGCGGGCTATTTGTCCCACATTGCGCTCTGGCGAGTCCTCAATCTCTGCCCAAGCAGACTGCATCGTCAGCACCATGTTGGTTCCTGTATCGCCATCGGGGACAGGGTAGACGTTGAGTGTGTTGATAAGAGTCTGATGATGTCGCAGCCAGGATAGGGCGGCTTTGACCAGTTGTTTAAAGTCCTGACCGTCTGTGGTCAGGCGTGTGGTCTCTTGCATAATTGTTGAAGCTATCTTGTTTGTCACCCTGTTGATCCCCCTCAATCGGTGTCGCTGACGCGCAGCCCTGCGACGTGTACGTTGACCTCGGCGACGGGTAGGCCCAACGTTCGTTCTACACTAAATTTCACTACATTCATCACACTGCGAGCTACAGACGTGATGCGAGTGCCGTATTCGATAATCACGTACACGTCAATGATAATCCGCTCATCCTCGATTTGCACGTTGATTCCGCGTTTGCTGTCTCGGGAAAGGACGTTGGCGATGCCGGTAGCCAGGTCCTTGGGCGCAGTTCCAACGACCCCGTAACAACTCAATATGGCTTTATGCGTAATACTGGCAATGGCTACGGGCGAAACTTCGATGCGCCCCAGACTAGATTCTGCTTCTGACATAGATTCCTCCACGGTGATTCAGGGTTTTTGATTTGAGGCAAATGTATCTCGTGCAGTATCAAGTCTACAAATCTCAAATCAGCAAATCCTAAACCCGTACGGTTGCGTAAACGTTCTTCTTGTGGTATGATGTGCCCCGTTATAAATCATTGCGAGGTGAAAAAATGGCAAAATGTGAAGTCTGTGGCAAGAGTCCTCAATTTGGGCACAACGTCAGCCACTCAAAGAAAGCAACTAATCGACAGTTCAAGCCCAATGTTCAGCGTATGCGAGTGGAAAAGGATGGCAAGACGCGCCGGATGCATATTTGCACTCGCTGCCTACGAACATTGAACAGAAATCGTTAATCCCTCCTCATACTCTCTATGCTGACAAGAGTGCCGCTCTAATGGCCCCCACAATATAGGGGGCTTGTTTTTGCACCTTTGATAAAAATCGTCCTAGACCCGTACCTGCTGCCCTCTATGGGCTGCTTCTCGGATTGCCTCGACCGCTGCGGTAACTCCCTCTGTCGCACCAAAGACCGCTGTCCCACTCACCAATACTGTCGCTCCGGCAGCCACCACTCGTTCCGCCGTTTGCGGTCCGATGCCGCCGTCCACCTCCAACTCGGCCTCACTCCCGGCACTATCCAACATGTTTCGCACCTGCTCAATTTTGCGCAGTGTGTGTTCGATAAACGCCTGTCCCCCAAAACCTGGATTTACGGTCATCACCAGCACCAAATCCACATCGTGCAGCACCTCACCAATGGCAACCGCCGGTGTAGCCGGGTTCAAAGTGACACCGGGGCGCAAACCCAAATCTCGAATTTGTTGTAGCACGCGGTGCAAATGTGGCGTGGCCTCAACGTGAACGGTGAGACCATCAGCCCCAGCATCGGCAAAGGCGGGTACGTAGCGCGTCGGGTCACTGATCATCAGATGTACGTCGAGCGGCAGATGCGTAATACGCCGCAAGGCACGTACAACCGGAGGACCAACGGTGATATTTGGTACAAAATAGCCATCCATCACATCCACGTGGATATAGTCGGCACCGGCAGCCTCGGCACTTGAGATCGCCTCGCGCAGGCAGGAAAAGTCGGCGGCAAGTATAGAGGGAGCAATTTTAATCGGCTTGGTCATCAACTAGATAATACAACGAGTTGAAAGATTTGGCAACTGGTTGTTCACTTGCGTCCTTTATTACGTTGCCTCAACTGACCACAACCAGCCCGGATGTTAACTCCTCGTCGCACCCTGACCGTGTAAGGAGTGTGATAACGTTCCAGAACAGCCGTAAAATCAGCCAGTGTAGATTGGGAGGATGGTCGCCCTGCATAACTCGATGTAGGGTTGAGGGAAATAAGATTGACGTGGGCCGTAATCCCTGCGAGTCGAGTGATCAACGCCTCGGCC
Source organism: Chloroflexota bacterium (assembly GCA_024232355.1). Next base: position 26,206 of record JAAEPW010000951.1, read on the forward strand.
TGATCCGGAGTATCGTTCACACCCTTGATGAGGGCCCATTCAAAACTGATCCGCCGCCGAGTGCGCTTGATGTAATGATGACAAGCTTCAAAGAGGGCGTCGAGTCCATAACGGCGGTTAATGGGGACGAGTTGATCGCGCAACTGGTCTGTGGCGGCATGCAAGGAAACGGCAAGAGTGATTTGGAGGTCCTCGTTCGACAATCGCTCGATACCCGGTACCACCCCCACGGTAGAAAGCGTAATGCGCCGCTGACCCAGGTTAAAACCCTGCGGATGGATCAGGCAACGGATGGCGGCCAAAGACGCATCATAATTGAGCAGTGGTTCCCCCATTCCCATCAGTACAACGTTGGTCAGGCGCTCTCCCTCCACCTCGTTGTGGAGAATGCGGGCAAAGTGGAGAACCTGAGCAACGATTTCACCACTGGTGAGGTGGCGGTGAAAGCCCATCTGACCGGAGGCACAAAAGGTGCAACCCACGGCGCAACCCACCTGAGTAGAAATACAGACTGTACGGCGGCGCTCGTATCGCATCAATACCGCTTCAACCGTCTCATCATCCTTCAGACAAAGCAAATCCTTGCGTGTTTCACCATTAGGCGATTGAATCATCTCTGCCACTTGCGGCACGCCGACAATCATCTTTTTTACCAAGCGCTCACGCAACGATTTGGGCAGGTTGGTCATCTGGTCAAAATCGGTCGCCAGGTGGACATAAGCCCATTCCCACAATTGGCGAGCGCGATAAGCGGGCTCCCCCCAATTCTGAAAAAGAGTTTGTAGAGAGGAAAAACTGAGATCGTAAAAAAGTTTAGGTTTCATCGCTAGTAATCAGCACATAACTTCCGTATAGTAAACGTAGGGTTAGCGTCAAGTTTATAGAGTAGAATGTGGTATTATATTTACAGAGTTAGGTGCGTTTCATTTTTTTCCTCCTTTTGGTGAGGGCCGGGGTAGGCGACCCCGGCTCTCATTACGTTATGTAAGGGCTGGTGATTATAATCCACCAGCCCTTTCTGTATACTGCCGAATTCGCAAGCCAGGAATCGTTCAGCAACGACTGTTTGTTTTCAATGCAACGCCTAGTTTGTTTGTAATCCCAACACTTCAATCACCAAGTCGGGCTTGCTGTGACCTTTGAGATGTACGAGGCCCAACTCTTGCCCAACAATGTGTTCCTCTACCCGTTCATAGGAAGGCCCGCTCAGAAGAATCTGACCAGGCCGTGCATGTGATTGAAGAAGATAAGCCAGATTTACAATGTCGCCAATGGCCGTATAGTTGTAGAGCTTGGTGGATCCAATATTGCCGACGACCGCATGCCCAGCGGCAATCCCGATACCAAAATGAAGTCGTTCGTTTGGAGGTATCTGGGCATGCATCTCGGCAATGGCTCTCTGGATGGCCAACGCCGTTCGTACTGCACGCAACGTGTGGTCAGGTTGGGGTTGCGGCGCGTTAAATATAGCCATCATACAATCCCCCATAAACTTGTCCAACGTCCCTTCTTCCGCCATCACAGCCGCAGCCGCCCGTGTCAGGTGCCGGTTGAGCATTTCAATCTGAAACTCGGGCTCGACCTTTTCGCCAAAAGACACAAACCCCCGCACATCCGCAAAGAGAACGGTGACGTTCTTTCGCACACCACCCAACCGCGCACTGGTTGGATCAGAAAGCACCTGCTCGACCACACACGGTGCCACGTGACGCTCAAAAGCCGCGCGTACATGTTGCACTTTTCGTTCTAATTGACGCTGTTTTGTCAAATCATCCAGAACAATTGCGACACCCGCAGCATGGCCATTGTTTCTCAACGGGCTGATGTGCAAGCGTAAGAAAACCTGACCCCTGTGGGGCAGATCGAGTTCCAACTCGTGTTCTGTGGCTTGCTCGCGTTGTTGTCTAACAGTATTAACCAACGGGACGAGCACTTGTCCCAGCCCAGGCAATGCCTCGACATAAGACCGCCCCCTGGCCTCTTCTTCCTTTACAGTCAAGATGTGTTCAGCCGCTTGGTTCAAACCGATCACTGTATCTTGGGCATCGGTAGTAATGACGCCACTGGCAATATTAGCAAAAATCTGATTCATATTTTCGTTCCCCGCCTTAACATTCATAGCCAGCATTATACCATAATTTTATAGAACTACTCAGCCGCCTTTGTCAGATCAGTAAATTCCGCAACCCGGTGACTTTTGGGTTGCTATATAACCGTATGCGCAAGAAATAAAACACGGAAAAACACAAATAGACACGCAATAATCAAGAAAACCGGAAATCTATATCATATTACGTGAAACGACACACCATTTTGACTTGAGAGCAAATCCGAATATACTGATGACATATTAGCGCAACCATATCTAAATTGGAGGTCGAAATGGAATACTTTTGTGATTTGGAAAATAGGGAAGCGAAAGATATCGTTCCCGGCGTGCAGATTCGCACCTTTTGGGGCAACGAGATGTTATTGTCCATCGTCGATTTTTTTCCCAACTCGGTTGTACCCGCCCATAGTCATCCTCACGAACAAGCCGGTACCGTTATCTCTGGCACGTTCGAGTTGACCATCGGTGGGGAGGCACGCTGGATCGAGCAAGGAGACACGTATATCATTCCTGGCGGTGTCGAGCATAGTGGCAAGACCGGCGATGCTCATGCCAAAGTCTTGGATGTATTTAGCCCCGTTCGCGAGGACTATCAGTACTGATATGAAAATATTGCTGATCAACCCCAACAGCGATCCCGAAATGACGTCCGTGATCCAAACCGCTGCCGATGATTTTGCGAATGGCGATTTTGAGGTAATTTGCAGACCAACGCCCAGTGCACCAAAGTTCATCGACTCTTATATGGACGAGATCGATACGGCCGCGGGGATGGTCCAGTTGCTCAAACAACACGAGGACGCGTTTGACGGATTCGTCATCGCTTGCCAGGATGATCCCAACCTCGACGCGATGAAGGAAATGACGGACAAACCTGTCGTGGGCATCGCCGAGGCTTCGATGAAAATCGCCTCGATGCTGGGGCATAAATTCTCCATCGTCTCAACTTCCAGGACGTCCATACCCAATCACGAGGTCCAGGCAAGAAAATACCACCTCCAGGATGCGTTGGCTTCGGTCCGAGCGCCAGGAGACGACATGGCCGGGTGCAGCGACGAGGAAAAGTACATGTGGGCCGCGCAGACAGCCGTCCAAGAGGATATGGCCGAGGTGATCGTGTTGGGCTGTGCTGGGATGGCGGATCTGGCTAGGCGAATGAGTGAACAGCTTGGCGTCCCGGTGTTGGACGGCGTCGTGTGTGGGTTGACCATCGTGACAGGTTTGGTCCGGGCTGGCTTTTCCACCAGCAAGATCGGGCGATACCGTCCGCGACCGTCGAAGGCAGGTTAACAGATGACTGACTACTCGACGCTCCGCATTGATCCCGACCGCTTTTTGGCACGCTTTGAGGCGCTGGCGAAAATTGGGGCCACGCCCGGCGGCGGCGTCCATCGTCCGGCGTTCAGCGACGCGCATCTCAGTGCCCGGCGCTGGTTTCTCGAACAAGCAGAGCAAATTGGCCTGGAAACCCAAGTGGATGGTGCTGGCAATCACTCGGCGATCTTGCGCTGCGGTCCGCCCGATGGTCGGACCCTGCTCCTGGGGTCTCACCTGGATTCCGTTCCGTACGGTGGGCGTTTTGACGGACCCTTGGGCGTGCTTGCTGCCCTGGAGGTGATCCAGATGGTGCAAGAGCAAGGGATCAGGCTGAACACTCACCTGGAGGTGATCGATTTCACCGACGAAGAGGGGTATCTGATGGGCCTGATGGGCAGCCAGGCGTTGGCCGGGTTGCTTCAGGAGGAGCACTTGCAACACCCCGATTGCGACCGGGACGAGTTCGAGCGGATACTCGGCTACGTCGGGTTGAGCGATGGCACCATACTCTCCGCGGCCCGAGATTCCACAGAGATCGCCGGGTATCTAGAGCTCCACATCGAGCAAGGGACGCGACTGATCGAAATGGGCGCGCAGATCGGCGTCGTGACGGGTATCGTCGGCATCCGGTGCTTTAGGGTAAAGTTCATCGGGCGGGCTGATCATTCTGGAACGACGCCGATGGACAGACGATTAGACGCGGCTCAGGGCGCTTGCGCATTCAGTCTGGCAGCCAGAGAGATAGTGATGGCGGATTTTTCGGGATGCGTGACCAACGTCGGGAATATGAAATTTGAGCCGGGGGCCTCGAATATCGTCCCAGAGGTGGTGACGGTCGCACTCGAGTTCCGATCAGGCGATGAGGCTATGCTCGACGCAATGCAAGCTGCCTTGCTGGAACGCGCTTTGGCAAAAGCGCAGCGCTTTGGCCTCGAACTGGAAACAGAGGCTTTTGAGAACGTCGTTCCCGCCCACACGGACGAAAGATTTCGGCAGACGCTGTCCGGTGCATGCCAAACGCTTGGCCTGGAGCACGCGTTAATGTCGTCGGGAGCGGGCCACGACGCTCAATCCCTAGCCCACATCTGCCCGATCGGAATGGTTTTCGTGCCCTCGGTGAGCGGCTTTAGCCACTCGTCGCGAGAGTTTACACAGTGGGAGGATTGCGTGAACGGCGCGAATGTGCTGTTACAGACCGTGTTGACCATTCTCTAATCTCTCGCAAGGAAAATCAACATGACAAAACCAGACAACATACTCATCAAAGGTGGAACGGTTGTCCTTGGTCAAACGGTGTCCCCGCAAGATGTGCTCATCCAAGGCGAACGGATCGCTGCCATCGGCAACCTTTCCGATTGCAAGGCTGACGTTGAAATAGACGCATCGGGCCTGCTGGTGCTGCCCGGCGCTATCGACACCCACGTCCATCTGAACGACTCTTTTATGGGCACGGTCAGTGTGCACGATTACTATTCTGGCACGCGGGCCGCCGCCTACGGAGGCGTGACGACGATCATCGACTTTTGCAACCAGGTCCCCGGAGGTTCCTTGCTCCGGTGCATCAGCGACAAAAAAACCGAGGCCGAGGGGATGGCCCTGGTCGATTGGGGCGTCCATCCGGTGATCACCAATCTGATGCCCCAGACGCTGGCCGAGATCTCGCAGGTGGTCGAGTTGGGCGCGCCGACCATCAAGTGTTACATGACCTATCGTGAGGATGGGTTGATGATGGAGATCGACGACTTGAAGCAGATACTCGGTGCTCTGCGCGAATCTGGCGGTATGTTGATGGTGCATGCCGAGGACAATGACATGATCGAGGCCAACATCCCCCGCCTGATCTCGGAAGGCAAGACCCAGGCGCATTACCACGCGGTCAGCAAACCGCCGGAGGTCGAGGACAAGGCCATCCGTGACTGCATCGACGTGGTGCGCGAGGTCGGTGGTCGATTGTTCGTCGTTCATTTGGCCAGCGCCAACGGGATAGAGATGATCGCCCGCGCCCGCGCCGAGGGGTTGGACGTCGCCGCCGAGACTTGCATTCACTATCTCGTCTTTACCGACGAGATTCTCAAGCGGGACGATGGCATCAAGTGGATCTGCTCGCCGCCGCTCAGGAACCAAGCGATTCAGGATCGATTGTGGGATGGCTTGCGAGATGGTCGCATCGCACTCGTGACCACCGACGATGCTGCCTTTTCGTGGGAGGCCAAACTGTACGGCGCTGATCGCTTTGATATCTGCCCGAATGGACTGCCAGGCGTTGAGGTCCGCCTCAGTTTGCTCTATTCGGAAGGCGTCGCCAAAGGCCGCATCTCGCTGCCCCGCCTCGTCGAATTGGTCGCGACGGCACCCGCTCGCTTGTTTGGCCTGGCTCCCCAAAAAGGCAGTCTGACCCCCGGCGCTGATGCCGACATTGTCCTTTTCGATCCGGCGGAAAAGTGGATAATGGCACAGGAAACGCTCCACATGGCCGCCGATTGGTCCGGTTACGACGGGATCGAGGTGACGGGCAGAGTCAAAAAGGTCTTTTCCCGGGGCGAACTGATCATCGACGGCGAACAATGTCTGGCCGAAAAGGGTCGGGGACGCTACTTGCATCGTAAACTTGATCCAGACATTCGCCTCTCGATTTGATTTACCGTCGGACAGTTTTCTTTTTCAATGGAGGTACATGTGAGTAGCAAGAAACACGATCGAATCTATTCCGGCGCCACGCCGGAGGAGATTGCCACGGATCTAGCCCCTCTCGTTGATTTTCAAGAGCAGGGAGTGTCGCTGGACGAGTTATCCAGCCTGATCGACGAGCATCTGATCCCCCACCTGGTCAAGTACGATCATCCCGGTTTTCATTCGCTGTACAATTTCTTCCTGGAAGAAGGGGCTGAATTGGGAGCCCGGGTCGCGTTGCCGTACAACCAGGGAGTGACCAACTATCAGGTCTCGCCGGGGGCGGTGATGTTGGAGGAACTCTGCGGCAAAGCCCTGTGCCGCCTCTTTGGATTCCCACCTGGGTCTGACGCGACCTTTGCGTACTCGGGCACCTATGCCAATCAGCAAGCCCTGTACATGGCCCTCCATTGGAAAGCAGAACAGCAAGGGGTTGATTTTGCGGAAAAGGGATTACTGGGTTTTCGGGACCCAAGTCGCTTGACCGTCGTCTGTTCTGAAGAAGCGCACTTTTCGTTGAGACAGGCATTGCGCGTGATGGGACTGGGCGAGCAGAGCCTCAAGACCGTGGCGGTGGACGGAAACCGACGGATGGGCGTCGATGCGTTGCAAGAGACACTCGAGGCATTGCGCAAGACGCACGATGTATTTTGCGTCGTCCCCACGGCTGGCACATCCTCCACGGGTTCGGTCGACCCGGTCGCGCCGGTTGTTGATCTATGCCAGAACATGGAAATTTGGGTGCACGTGGACGCGGCGTACGGAATGATATACGGCCTGCTCCCTGAAAAATCCGCCTTGTTCTCCGGGGCAGAACGAGCAGATTCTGTCTGCTGGGACCCACACAAACAGTTTGGCGTGCCCATCCCCAGTTCCCTGCTATTCGCTCGCCGGGGGGAGGATCTGTACCGGATGGCCATTTACGGCGAATACTTTAACCGTCCGGGCGAATCGGTGCCCAACCCCGGGCTCAAGTCATTGCCATCTACCCGGCCTTTTTCGGCGCTGCCGTTGGTCGCTTCTATCCGCCATCAAGGGATGGAGCGGCTGCGGCAGAGGTTACGGGCACCGTTCGTCGCCATTCGTACTGCCATTGATTACGTCAACAGCGTGGAGGACATCGAATTGATGCACGAACCCGATTTGGGCATATTCTGCATCCGCCTCGTCCCCCCGGGTTTTCCAGTGGACGAGTTGGATCAATTGCAGAAATATATCTATGACAGGGTTATGGCAGAGGGACGACGCTCCGTCTCGATGACGAGCATAGACGGCAGAACGGCCTTGCGCTTTTTGGTTATCTCGTTGTCTGTAACGGGCGACGCATTGTTAGAGACGTTCGTCTATTTGCGGGCGCTGGCACGCGATTACGCAGAAACTTGATCCACTCATCCTGGGGATACTTGAATATGAGCCAATCGTGCCCGTCTCGGGACTGGCGGATGATAAAGACTGTAACTTTATCTATGGATCGAGGCGTTGTCGTTCTCTATCTATTGTTGGTGAACCTTCCTCATCAACAGCATCTTTTGCCAAGTCGTCGCGATTTGCCCCAGGCAAAGCCTGATCGGGTACAGTGAATATTGGGCGTCCATCTGACCGTGTCAACGCGAAGAAAATGCTGCCCCAGAGAATGCCCAATATCGCCAGAATGATGATCCAAAGCCACTGATCATTCTCTCCCCACCACGCTAGGGTCAAGCCTATAACGACACCCGCGTACAGAATCGCCAACGTTATCCCTATTGCCCCGATAATGACCAGACCCCATTTAATATAGTAGCGAGTCTTCCTGGGTGCGTGTCGGGCGGTCATCATACCAGAGCGTTCACCGTACCACTGTAGTAACTCTGCGGTGGGATATTGTAACACGAGCACCAACACCAAGCCCGTGATCATTCCACTCACCGCTGCTTGATTGACTGTATGAGCCAGAATGCGTATGATCCCTACGTCGATGGGTTGGCTCACGACTCCACTCAATCGCGCAACTGCCGCCAAGATCAGGTATTCGCCAATTGTTCCAACCGCCGCCCACAAGCTGGCCCGACGCCCCCACTGCCGTAGAACCAGCCACCATAGTATCATCTGCACTATGGGCATAAGCAGGCTCACAAATCCATTCCAGAACCCGAGTCTGTGCAAGGTAGACGTCGTGACGTAATACAAGACATTGACCCACATCCACGAATCTGCCCTGTGAACGCACTTTCGCAAGAGCAGCCATTGTATGACAAGCGGGACAATGCAAGACATTGCTCCAAGAAGCCATTCGATGTGCAGGGAGGAAAAGAGAATCGTGTCCACAATCCAGCCCAAAGCACCCCCTAATGTACTGGCAAGCACCCACCGGACCCAAAATCTCCATTGAATAGGTAATACGCTGTCGTTAGGCATAGCTCATTTTCTCCCAATCGCTTTCCGCTGTAGCAAGTAACTGGTCAGATATCCGGGCCTATCTTTCTAAGCCTCGATGCACGCCGGGCACACGGCCATACACTTGAAACAGAAATACTGAAACCCGAGGAATTGGGCCTGGTAGAGGTGCAGCAGCCGGGGATCTTTGAGCAGTTCTTTTTGCTCTTCCGGCGAGGCTCCGATGAACTGCCGCAAGTACCGTATGATCCCGCCGATGCCGTAGGGCTGGGATACTCGCAAACACTTGAATGCATCGGTCTTGGTTTCCTCGTCCAGGGCCTGGGCCGGACACGCCTCGACGCAGAGGTCGCACTGGGTGCACAGTTCATCCTCGACGGGCGGATCAGATTCCAGGGGCAGTTCCGTCAGGATAGCCGTAAAGACGATGCGGGTTCCAAAGCGGGGGTGAATGACCAGGTTGTGCCGTCCAAAGATCCCCAGCCCTGCCGCCACCGCCGCGTGCCTCAAGGAGACGTCCCCGACCAACCCCATCACCTCTGGCTCCATATTCAAAGGATAAGAGGCCGGAATGGCGGCCGCTTTGACGTGATAATGATCCTCAATGTACCGGCTGAGGAGATAATTGTTCTTGATCGAGAGTTCCATCGCCCCCATCCGAGAGGCAAAGCTCACGCGGGGGTTTTCGCTCTCCACCACCCCGTCGAGTTCCCTGTAGCCCAGCACGACGAGAGATTTCACACCCGGCAAGATGATCCTGGGGTCCGGTGGCCTCTTGGCCTGGTAATCGTCAATCGCGGCAAACCCGACGACGTCCGCTCCTAGTTCGTGGCCGAATTGTCTGATTTGTTCTTTTTTCTCATTCATTGTTCAGTGTTATCTTCCCCCCAAGGGGTCGTTCAAAAATAACCTGGGATTTTGATACGCATTTTCCGAGTGGGTACTGGTTCAGTTGAATGGGATTACGATGTAGACGAGGTTTCCATACCTCGTAGAGCCTTACGCGCTATGGAAAGCGCGGCTACAAGCTCAATTTCGAGCCACAACAGACTATTCTCTAAAAATCCCACCCAACTGA
>JAAEPW010000952.1 GCA_024232355.1 Chloroflexota bacterium
CGTCCACCTTGATCATCTCCTCCTCCGGTATCTTGAGTTTTATCCTCAATGATACCAGATTATTGCTCAGGTGGCCCTGTTTTCGATTGTCAAAACTTTGTCAGGTGGCCCTGTTTTATATTATCAAAAACATCCAAAGCTCTAGCCCTCGTCCCCGAGGGCGATTTGGGGTAGAAAATTACTCACAAGTCGATGTTTTGTTGCATGGGCCGCCCCCGGGACCCTGTACTTGACAGTACCTGTCCTGGACCGACAGGGACAGGGTTCAGGACAAGTGCGGTGGCTATGAGCACTCTATACCAAGAGAACGTTAGAACTAAACTACCCTGCGTAAACGGCGGACCGCCCCGAGACTCAAACAAGAGCCAAGGGGCGGTCCTCTCCTTTTGGTGAGAGTGGCAATTTTACGGCAAAATTGCTCGGCCTCTCGAAGAAAAGATTGTCTAAAAGTTTATGCTTCGCCGCACAGACGCAACAGGCGATCCCAGCGAGTGTCTACCTCGCTCTGGAATTGGTCAATGATGTGCTCGTTCTCTGGCCTGAACAAGTGGCGGAAGCGTCCCTGTCGTTCCAGCCAGCGGATGACGGGCTGTTTCTCCTTGGGCTTGTAGTTCAACTTCCACTCGCCATTGTCTACTTCGTAGAGCGGCCAGAAGCAGGTGTCTACTGCCAATTCGGTCAGCTCGATCGTCTCGCCGGTGGCGTGTCGCCAGCCGCGGTTGCAGGAAGCGATCACGTTCATAAAGGCCGCACCACCGCAGTTGACGGCCTTGCGCGTCTTTTGCATCAAGTCCTTCCAGCGGTGGGGAGAAGCCTGAGCCACGTAGGGGATGTTGTGAGCGGCCATAATGCCAGTCAAGTCCTTACGGGTCTGCTGTTTGCCAGGGATGACCTTGCCCGCCGGTGAAGTGGTGGTGTGTGCGCCCAGAGGCGTAGCGCTGGAACGTTGGATACCGGTGTTCATATACGCCCCGTTGTCATAGCAGACGTAGAGCATCTGGTGACCACGTTCCATCGCGCCAGAGAGGGCCTGAAGGCCGATGTCATAGGTGCCGCCGTCGCCGCCAAAGGCGAGGAACTTTACGTTCTGCTCAGGAATCTTGCCCTGGCGGACCAAGCTCCGGTAGGCGGCCTCGACGCCACTCATGGTCGAAGCAGCATTCTCAAAAGCGTTGTGAATCCACGGCACTCGCCAGGCGGTGTAGGGATAGATGGTCGTCGCTACTTCCAGGCAGCCGGTGGCGTTGGCGATAACGACCGGGTCGTCAATCGCCGCCAGCATCTGCCGCACGACGATGGGCGCACCACAGCCCGCGCAAAGGCGCTGTCCTGGTGCTAACCGTTCCGGCCTTTTCATCAATTCTTTGGGTGTTAATTTGGTTGCCATTGTCATTACTCCCGCACGCTCAAGTAGGTGACCATCTGCTCGACCTGGCCGGTCTCGGCCACATTCAGCATATCCCGGTAGACCGATTCGATCTCCCTGGGCAAAATATCCCGTCCGCCCAAACCATAGACATAGTCGGCCACCGGCACCCGCACACCGTGGAGCGACAGCGCCGCCGCCATTTCGAGGAACAGCGGGCCGGCGTTTTCCATCGCGCCAAAGGAGATGGAACGATCCATCACCGCGATCGCCTTGAGGTGGCCCAGGGCATCTACCAACTCTTTTGCCGGGAAAGGACGGAAAAGGCGCGGCTTGAGCAAGCCCACCTTTAGTCCCTCGCCCCGCAGTTGGTCCACGACCGCCTTGGTCGTCCCGGCCGTCGAGTTGGCGACGACGATGGCTACTTCTGCGTCTTCCAACTTGTAGGTTTCGAACAAGCCATAGTCACGGCCAAATTTTTTGTTAAACTCTTTCGCTACTTTTAGGACTACGCCCTGAGCGTTCTTCATCGCCTCGACCTGCTGGCGTTTGTGCTCATAGTAGTAATCGTAAAAGTCGAGCGGGCCGTAGGTCTTGGGGTTCTCAATGTCCAGGAGCGACCACTGGGCGTTATAATCGCCTGCGAACGCCTTGACGTCGGCGTCCTCAAAAATCTCTACCCGCTCCATCCCGTGACTGGTAATAAAACCATCCTGGCAGACCGCCACTGGCAGCAGCACGTCAGGGTGCTCGCCAATGCGGACGGCCTGGATCATGTTATCGTACGCCTCTTGGCCGCTCTCAGAAAAGAGAATGATCCAGCCACTGTCTCGCATACCCATCACGTCCGAGTGATCGCAGTGAATGTTGATGGGGGCCGACAGCGCCCGGTTGACCAAGCTCATCACGATGGGGCAACGGTTGGAGGCCGCAATGTAGACGATCTCCCACATCAGCGCCAGGCCGTTGGCCGAGGTCGCCGTCATCACCCGTGCGCCTGCCGCCGACGCGCCAACGCAGGCGCTCATCGCGCTATGCTCACTCTCTACACAGACAAACTCGGTGTCTACCAACCCGTCAGAGACAAAGTCGGCGAACTTTTGAACCGTAGAGGTCTGAGGCGTGATGGGGTAAGCGGCCACCACGTCGGGGTTGATCTGGCGCATCGCCGTAGCGACCGCCTCGTTTCCGGCTAGTGCTTTAAATTTACTCATTGCCCTGCTCCTGGAACTTGCCTTCTTCGATGATACGAATGCATAGACGGGCATCGTCCTGCGCCAATTCCTCTCCCGCCTTGCGAATTGTTGTTTTATTGACAGGGCAAATCGCCGCGCAGATGCCGCAGCCCTTACAATAGTCCAGGTCAAAACCGAGCATTTTTTCGTTCTCAGTGTCTACCAAGATGCTGGAATCGGGGCAGAACAACCAGCATTGGAAGCAGTGGGTGCACTTGGCCTCTCCGTGAACCGGGCGGAAGGCCCGCCAGCCTCCGGTGTGGTATTCGACCGAGTTCCCTGCCTCTAGAATCATCCCGGCAATGGGAATATCTCGCCATCCTTTTAATGTCATAATGTGTCTCTCCTACCTAACCTTGTTGTACTTCTTGAGCCGCGCGACGCAGCGCTTTGACGTTGGACTCGACAGCTTGCGCCGTGATCTTTTTGCCAAACCAGGCTTTGAGCTGCTCGGTCAACTCGTCTACGTCGAACAGGCCCGTTGCACTGGCGAACGCTCCCAGCATAGGGGTGTTGGTGATCTCTCGCCCCATCTCTTCGATCGCGATGCTGCTGGCGTTCACGGTAAAGGCCTTGCCGGTATGGAAACCGGTGGCCTCTCGCACCTCGGCCGGGCTCATCGCGGTGTTGACCAACAATGTGCCGTCTTCTTTGAGCCCCTCGGCCACCGGCACCGTTCCCAGCAATGTGGGATCGAGCACCAGCACCACGTCGGGCTCTTCGATCTGTGAGTGAATGGTAATCGGGTTCGTACTGAGGCGGGTGAAAGCGCGAATCGGCGCGCCCATCCGCTCCGGCCCATAGTCGGGGAAGGCCTGGAAATATTGGCCAGTGCCCATCGCGGTCTCTGCCAGCAACTTGCCAGCCGTGACCACGCCCTGCCCCCCGCGACCGTGCCACCGGATTTCGGTCAATTCTGCCATAACGTTTCTCCTTGCTTAATATGGATTACGGATTCGTGGAATCAAGAGCCTACGGCTCCAATTTTCTATTTTGCCACAAAATGATGGTTTGCGCCAGTGAGAAAGGCGTCGCTTTGAATGTGACGTTTGTCATTTACCGATCAGGTTTGGACACAGAGAATCACAGAGTGTACAAAAAAGTTTTTCTCAGTGATCCTCTGAGACATTTTCTGTGAATTTCTGTGTTACAGTCCAGGCTGAGCAGTTACCTGGTCAGGATGCGGCGCAGCGGCTCCTCGCTGGATAACGCACAGCATTTGGTCGTGGATGCGGCCGTTGGAGGCGACCACAAACTCGCCAGAGACGCAGTTGGGGCTGCCCTCAAAGTCGGTCACTTGTCCGCCAGCCTCTCGCACCAGCAATATGCCCGCGCCAATGTCCCACGGGTTGAGTTGAAACTCCCAATAGCCGTCGAGCCGGCCGCAGGCGACGTAGGCAATGTCCAAACAAGCGGCCCCTGCCCGGCGCACACCCTGACTACGGCGCAAAAAATGATCGAGGCGCTCGGTGTTGTTGTCGGGGATAGTGCGGCGGTCATAGGGAAATCCAGTCGCCAGAAATGCGTCGGCCAGATGCTCGACACCAGAGACGTGGATCGACTGACCGTTGAGCGTGGCCCCACCCCCGGCAGTCGCGGCAAAAGTCTCGTCCCGCAGCGGATCATGGACCACGCCAACGACGGGCTGCCCATCGTCTAGCAGCGCCACCGTGACGCCAACGTGGGGAAAACCGTGGGCAAAATTATTGGTGCCGTCCAGCGGGTCGATCACCCACGTGGGTGGACCGGGCGTGTGCCACTCGTCTCCCCCGCCCTCCTCGGCTAAAATACGGTGACCGGGGAAGGCTGCGCGCAGGCGGTTGACGATCACCTCTTCGGCCGCGGTATCGGTCTCGGTGACGGGATTCACCACTCCCTTGAACCCGACACGCGTGAGCGAGGTGAGTGGAAAAGCGTCGCGCACGATACCACCGGCCTCGTGGACGATGGCGATAGCTGTCTCCAGAATGGATCCGTAATTCATCACGTCTCACGCCTCACGACCCGATAAGCATCGGGGCGGCGGTCCTCGTAAACAGTGAGGTGGCGGCGCGCTACACGGACTTTGCGCAAGTCGATCTGGGTGATCAACAGCCGTTCTTGGTCATCCCCCTCCACCGGCGCGTTCCCCCACGGGTCCACGATGCACGAGCGACCGGGAAACTCGGTCTCCCCATCGTTGCCCACGCGGTTGCAGGCAGCGACGAACAACTCATTCTCCACGGCGCGGGCGCGGGCCAGGATGAGCCAGGCTTCAAGGCGCGGCACCGGCCATTGGGCAGGTATCAGGAAAAGAACCGCCCCAGCCAGCGCCATCTCGCGCAAAAGCTCGGGGAACCGGATATCGTAGCAAATGGCCAGCCCCACCGGGCCCCAAGGTGTGGGGCAGAGGATGGCGTGGTCGCCGGGGATCAGGTAACGCGGCTCCTCCATCAGGCGAAAGAGATGGACTTTGCGGTATGATCCCAAGAGCGCACCATCAGGCGCGTAGAGGACGGCGGTGTTGGAAACGCCGCCCTCGTGCCGTTCCATCGTCGAACCGGCCAAATAGAGGCCAAACTCGCGAGCCAGCGCCGACATCTGGGCAAAGCCCCCTTCTCCCAGCGGAGAAGCCCATTCCGCGGCTCGTGTCAGGTCGTAGCCGTGGAGCCACAGTTCGGGCAACAGCATCAGGTCGGCACCGGCCGCGCTGGCCTGGGCCGCGAAATTTCGTGCGCGGGCCAAGTTGGCCTCGGGTTGGCCGACAGTGACGTCTATTTGAGCCAGCGCGATGGTAATAGTTTCTTGCTTTGTTATAGTGTCCACTATTCTATTCTCCCTCTGCGATCCTGTCACTAGTTGCTGTTTTTTGCTCTCTTGTAGAAACCTCGAACAGAGCCGCAATCAGTCCAGTCATCAACCAGGGGAAAAATGCCACCCGGGTACTCCAGACTGTGATATCCATCAACCCGTGGAGCATCAACGCCACCATCCCACCCAATGCTCCCACTGTTACCGCGCGCAATGTATTGTCCCCTATCCGCGCGAATGTCTTTGCCGTCGCTCCGGCCATCCAGAGTGTCAGCATCGACGCGGCCAAGAAAGCGATCAAACCAGGGATGCCCAAATCCACGCCAATTTGCAGATAAAGATTGTGCGCTCCCAGAGACTGTACCTCTGAGAAAGCGTACAACAACGCCGCCACATCGTTGAAAAGCCCCATCCCCGCTCCGGTGAACGAAAAGTCGGCCAGCATCCACAATGCAGCCCGCCAGACCTGCTGCCGGAACGCCCAAGTGCTTGGATCAGCGGCCCTCTCTACCAAGTCTGGCGTCTGGCTTTCCATTCCAAACAATAGCCAAGCTCCCACGGCAATCACGACCAGGGTAAGAATGAGGACGAGTGCCAAAGCCCATCGTTTCCGCACAGAGAGCCACATCACCAGCACGCCTCCGAGTGCAGCGGCGATGTATCCCCCGCGCGATTTGGTCAAGAGCAGAGCCACGCCCATCAGCAGAAAAGCCACGCCCAGGGCTAATTGCGCACCGATGCGCTTTCGTCCAGCACCATTCCCAGACATAAACCAAGCCAATGGAAGAGGGAACAACAAAAGCATCAACGATGCCATAATGTTTGGATGCACGGAATCAGAGATCAGCAGAGGAAAAAGCTCGTAGAAAGAGTCGGGAATCAGCATGGTCTGGTTGCGGCTCCAGTCCACGATCACGGGCGATAAAAGTCCCAGCCCCACACCACCAACCACCAGGACAACCGCGGCCTGCAAAATCCGCACCCGGTCTATGGCCCAGTTAGCCAGGCCATAGAACCCGGCCAGCCCGGCCCCCAGCCGCACCACTTGAACCTGCGTCACCTCGGGCCGGGCGGTGACCAAAAGCGATACTCCCCCCATCACGGCCAGCAGCAAAAGTGGCCCATCTAGCGGGGTGCGGGCAGGCCACCGTCGCTCTGGCACCAGCAGTGCGAGGAACCCAGCCAAGACGAACCCCCAGCCGATCAAGCTGGGGGCCAATTGACTCGACCATAACACGCCAAGTCCGATCAGGCCAATCCCGACCCACGGCGTCAATCGCCTCGGCAAACTTGTCAATACGCCCCCCGGCCTCTCAGCACGACTCCGGCCGTCCTCCACAGGATTCGAAGGTCCAACAATAGGGAATAGTTCTGCACATAGTAGAGGTCTTCTTCGGTGTGCAGGTGCATCGGCTTGTCGCTGCGCCCGTTCACCTGCCACCAACCGGTCATACCCTGCGGCACAGCAAATCGCTTGCGCTGCCAGAGGTCGTATTCCTCCACCAGCCAGGGCATTTCGGGGCGCGGCCCCACCAGGCTCATCTCTCCCCTGAGCACATTGAACAACTGGGGCAGTTCGTCCACGCTGGTCCGACGAATGAGGCGTCCCACCCGGGTTATCCGGGGATCATCCCGTTTCTTAAAGATAATGTTTCCTTCCTCGTCCACCTCGCTTACTTGATCCCGCATCTTTTCCGCTCCCAGGACCATGGAGCGGAACTTGGACATCATGAACAATCGTCCATTTTCCCCGACCCGCTGTTGCGGAAAAAAGACCGGGCCGGGAGAGTCCAGCTTGATGGCCAACGCCACCATACCCATCACCGGCAGCGCTATGAGGGTGAGAATGCCGCCGACGATCAGATCGAACAGCCGCTTGACCAGCCGTTGGTACTCGTTCAGCGCTGGCGCGCGCAGGTCGATCATCGGGATGCCGGCAAAATCATCGACCACAGCCTGGTACAATACCAGGGCGAAATAGTCGGGCACCACCCGCGCGCGGACCGGCAGTTCGTGCAGCGTGACCACGAACTGATTGAGACGGGAGTGCGCCCGGCGGGGCAGCGTGATCAACACCTCGTTCACCTGGTGTGCGTAGACGACTTGCCGCACATCGTCCAGAGTTCCCAACACAGAGAGTTCGCCCCCCTGTTTGGCCAAGTCGTCGTCCAAGTATCCGACCAATTCCAACCCGGTCCAGGCGTAATTGTTCACCATCTCGGCCACCTGCTGCCCAACCTTGCCCGCACCGATGATGAGAACGCGGCGCGTCTCGCGGGGCCAACCTCCCCTCTTCCAAATGCGAAACACTGCACGCAGAAACACTCGCCAGGAGGTCAAGATCGCTAGATCGAGGAGGAAAAAATAGACAAAGAGCCAACGGGAAAACCAACGGAAGAAAAAGTATTCGATTCCGGCGAGTACGAGGGTAGACAATATGATCGCTATAGCGACCGCTTGCAAGTCATCCACAGCGCGCAGGGTGCGGCGGCTGTCATAGACGGACGTGAGGATAAAGATGGTGATCCAGACGACGGGCACGATCAAAAAGTGAACAGGCTCAAACACGAGCAGTTCGCCATCAAAACCAACGCTCTGACCTACTTCCAACGTCAAGCGCAGATAGCGTGCTATGTAGAGCGCGACTTCTGTCAAAACGAGATCAGAGACGAGTATAAAGAGGGTAAAGTTGATACCAAATCGTTTGAGCATAATAGCGACTCCCGTATGTCCACGTACCGTATTTGGTAATCAGTAGACTGCGATATTGTACCGCAAGTAGGGTAAAAGGGAAAGGAAGAAGCGGGTGAAAGAAACAGCAACAAAAATGCGCCGCCTGCCTCTAAACTGCCAGAGACGAGGCGGCACAGCTCGAAACGACGATAAATGGCGCGCTTTCTACAGACTACCCGGTTTGACGCAACTATGCCACCGGATCGTCGGGATGTTCTTCGTCCCAGATAGCGACCAGGTCGTCCGCAGTCTTGCCAATGTTCTCTCGTTTCACGATCTCGCCGCTAAACGCGCCAGGGGCATTGAGGCCGTTCTTGATCGCCTTGTCCAGCCGGTGGGAGACGTCAAAAGTGCCATCCAGCCCGACCTTGGGCAGGTAGGTGCCCAATCCCTCGATCTTGGCTCTTGCAGGTTGTAAAAGATGGAGTGGTTCACAAGATTGTGAACCAGAGACAGATAATTGAAAAGAAGCAAGTTGGGTACTGGTTCAGTTGAATGGGATTACGATGTAGACGAGGTTTCCATACCTCGTAGAGCCTTACGCGCTATGGAAAGCGCGGCTACAAGCTCAATTTCGAGCCACAACAGACTATTCTCTAAAAATCCCACCCAACTGA
>JAAEPW010000953.1 GCA_024232355.1 Chloroflexota bacterium
ACGACGGTTATACTCTTAAAGCCTTTCAATATGACCCCGTGCGTGATGATTCGTTGGCCAGTAATACCGTTTATGCCATTATGGAGGACCGGCAAGACCGGATTTGGGTGGGTACAACCGGCGGGGGACTTAATAAATTCAATCCGGACATCGAGACTTTTACCCGGTACCAACATGATCCCAATAATCTCAATACTATAAGCCATAACAGCGTAATCGCTCTGCTGGAAGATCAGCAGGGCATGTTATGGATTGGGACAGAGGGCGGGGGCCTCAACAAATTTGACCCGGAGACTGAAACGTTTACCCATTATCGACATGATCCCAATAATTCTGACAGCCTGAGCTTTGATACAATGTGGTTTCTCGAACAAGATCGAGAGGGCATGCTCTGGATTGCCACTTATGGCAGAGGACTGGACCGCTTTGATCCGCAAACCGAAACCTTTACCCATTATCGCCACGATCCTAATGATGCCTCTAGTCTGGCAAACGATTACGTGGCAGCACTCTACGAGGATCCAGGAGGAAACTTGTGGGTTGCCGGGTCGGGAGGACTCGATAAACTGGATCGAAACACTGGCCAGTTTACGCGCTATACGGGGGATCCCGCTGACCCGTACAGCCTCAGCCAAACTGGTATTTGGGCAATGTATCCGGACCGCGATGGCAGTCTTTGGCTGGGGTCATTTGGAGAAGGGTTGAAAAAATTTGATCCCGAGACCGGGCAGATCAAGCAGTATACGCATGATCCTAACAATCCAAACACGCTCAGCAGTGACCTGGTGTGGTTTGTTTTCCAGGATCAGGGAGGTATCTTGTGGATTGGAACTGTAAGCGGGCTGAATAGATTCAACCCCCGCACCGAAACTTTTGGAACGTACAGCGCAAATTCCAATGCCCCGATGAGTTTGGCAAGCATCCATGTCCAGACGATCGCTCAAGACCGCTTCCATTCACTCTGGCTCGGCGGTACGGGTGGAGGCATCCAAAAACTTGACCGGGCTGCGGGCACAGTGACTGAATACAGCAATGATCCCGACAATCCAAACAGTGTGAGTCTCGAGACCGCAAGCCTGTTGGTGGATCATTCCGGGATTATTTGGCATGGCACCTATAGTGGAGGATTGGACCGCTTTGACCCCCAAACAGGCGCTGTAACTCATTATCGCCACGATCCTAACGATCCGAATACGATCAGTGATAACCGGGTTGTGAAAATTTACGAGGATCGAAATGGCGACCTTTGGCTGGGCACGCTCAACGGTCTGAATCGAATGGATCGTCAAAGCGAACAGTTTATACACTATCGCCACGATCCTGAAAACCCGCATAGCATCAGCGATGACGCAATTTGGGCAATCTATGAGGACCGGGCTGGCAATCTGTGGGTTGGCACTTATGATGGCCTCAACAAAAAGCCGCCAGATAGTGAGCAATTCGAGTCCTACTTTTTTGATCCTCAAGACCCCAACAGCCTGAGCCATAATACAGTTTTTGCCTTGCTACAAGATTCAGACGGTATACTGTGGATTGGAACAGGCGGCGGGTTGACTCGAATGGACCCTCAAACCAACACATTTACGCGCTTTACGGAAAAAGATGGCCTGCCGAGCAATTCGATTCAATGCATCCTGCAAGACGGCGAGGGAGATTTATGGCTTTCGACTAAAAGAGGACTAAGTCAATTCACTCCTACACTTTCCTCGTTCAAGAACTATGATTTTGATGATGGCCTCCAGGGAAATGATTTTAGTCCAGGTTGTGCCAGGTTGAGCAGTGGCGAATTGGCGTTCGGAGGTTCAAACGGTGTCAACATATTTTTCCCTGACCGTATCACGAACAACACCCACGTTCCTCCCATCGTGCTGACCAATTTCACCATACTGAATGAACCGGTGTCGCTGGATCAAAATCTCCATCAAGTGACAAGTATCGATCTTGACTACCAGGACTCTGTTTTTTCTTTTGAATTTGCCGCCTTGGATTACGCCGACGCCGACAAAAACCGCTACGCCTACATGCTAGAAGGGTTCGATCAAGATTGGACCCATGTTGATAGCAGTCGCCGCTTTGCCACGTATACCAATCTGGACCCGGGCGAATACGTGTTCAGAGTGAAAGGTTCAAATAACGACGGATTGTGGAATGAACAAGGTGTATCCGTCACTATCGTGGTCAGTCCACCCTGGTGGCAAACGTGGTGGGCGTATACAATTTACGTTCTTGCTGTTGTTGGCGGTATCGCGGGATTTGTGCGTCGGCGGCTCAGAACGAGTGAAGCACAAAGGCTCCGATTGGAAATTCAGGTGGCAGAGCGGACCCAGGAATTGGCAAACCGAAGCGAGAGATTGCAGAGAAGCGAGGATCGTTTTGCCACGGTGATGAACAGTATGCAGTCTATGATGTACGTTGCCGATATGGAAACCTACGAGTTGTTGTTCGTCAACCAGACCATTCGCGACATTTTTGGCGACGTCGAAGGCGCTATCTGCTGGCAGACCTTGCAAGGGGAACAGTCTGGCCCGTGTGACTTTTGCACGAACGAGCATTTGCTGGAGGATGACCGCTCAACGGGGATATACACGTGGGAGATCCAGAACACAATCACGAGGCGTTGGTACTATGTCCAGGATCGGGCAATTCGTTGGATCGACGGTCGTTGGGTGCGGTCAGAAGTGGCAACCGACATTACCGAGCGCAAGGAGGCGGAGCAATCTTTGCAGCAGGCGAAAGAAGAGGCAGAAGAAATGCGGCGCGTGGCCGAGATCGCGAACCAGACCAAAAGCACCTTTTTGGCTAACATGAGCCACGAACTCCGCACACCTCTCAATGCCATCATGGGCTTTAGCCAACTGATGCAGCGCGATTCCACCCTGAGTGCCAGACAGCGAGAGAACCTGGGTACGATTGGCCGCAGCGGAGAGCACCTGCTGGCGCTGATCAACGACGTGCTGGATCTGTCCAAGATCGAGGCCGGGCAAGTGGGCCTGCGAGCGGAGAATTTTGATCTGTACCGCATGCTGATGGGACTGGAAGAGATGTTTCGCCTACGCGCCGAGCAAAAAGGGTTGACCCTGGCTTTTGAGCGCGCCTCTAGTGTGCCCCAATACGTCCACACCGACCAGGGCAAACTGCGCCAGGTGTTGATCAATCTGCTGAGCAACGCAATCAAGTTCACAGACAAAGGTGGAGTAACGATACGTGTGAAACGTGAACCCTCCCAAGTCGCCCGAATCACGTTTGAGATACAAGACACCGGCCCTGGCATTGCACCCGCTGACCAGGAGAGTATCTTTGATGCCTTTGTACAAACGGCAAGCGGCTATGAGGCACAGGAAGGGACGGGCCTGGGCCTGCCAATTAGCCGTCAATTTGTGCGAATGATGGGCGGCGAGATCAGCGTCAAAAGTGAGATAGGGCAAGGGGCGACCTTTCGATTTGACGTGCAAGCCCACCAGGTAGAAGCCAGTGCCGTGCCAACCATAGAAGCAGCCCGCCAAGTGATTGGATTGGTCCCCGACCAACCCGTCTACCGTCTGTTGGTGGTTGAGGACAATGCGGATAATCGCAAGTTGCTGGTCGAATTATTGGAACCTTTAGGGTTTAACGTACAACAAGCCAACAATGGACGGGAAGGGATAGAGGTTTGGGAGCGATGGCAGCCTGACTTGATCTGGATGGACATACGCATGCCGGTGATGGACGGATACGAGGCCACCAGACAGATCAAAGCTCGAGCCGATGCACAGGCACTGGCCATCATCGCCCTGACTGCCAGCGCATTTGAGGAGGATCACGCCGAGGTCCTTGCTGCGGGTTGTGATGACTTTGTGCGCAAACCCTTTCGCGAGCACGAAATATTCGAGATGCTGCACAAACATCTCGGGATACGCTTTGTGTATGCGGATCAGCCTGAAACTGGTCACGAGACAGTTCAAGTTATAGACAAAAGCGTGTTGACCTCTGAGCGCTTGCAGGCTCTGCCGGAAAAATGGCTTGCCGCGCTACAAGACGCGGCAGAAGAACTCAATCCTGGAGCCTCAAACGCGGTCATTCAACATATCAGAGAACACGACGAGCCATTGGCCGAGGCGCTGTCCGGCCTGGTCAAGACGTACCGGTTTGACACCCTGCAAGCATTATTTGAGAAAACAGATGTATGACCACAATCAAATCTGACACTGGACACAATCCATCCACCACAGCCGATATTCAGATCGTTGACGACAACCCTCACAACCTGGCTGTCCTGTCTGCCGTACTGACAAAACAGGGCTACGAGGTACGCATGGCCATCAATGGAACCCTGGCCTTGAAATCGGCTCGTAAACGCCCACCTGATCTGATTTTGTTGGATATCATGATGCCAGGGATGAATGGCTATCAAATCTGTGAACAATTAAAGGCAAGTGAACGCACTTGTGATATTCCCGTAATCTTTATCAGTGCTATGGATCAAGTGTTGGACAAGGTCAAAGCCTTTTCTGTGGGTGGGGTTGATTACATCACTAAACCGTTCCATGAACAAGAGGTGCTGGCCCGTGTCGAGACGCACCTGGCTTTGCGGAACGCACAAAAAAGTCTTCAAGAGACAAATGCCCAATTGCTCCACACGAACGATGTCTTGGCTCACGAAATCGCCGAGCGAATACAAGCGGAGAAAATAAAACAAAAATTGGTGCACATGCTTGACGAGCGGATCAAAGAACTGAACTGCTTGTATGACATTTCCAAGCTCGTCGAGACGCCGGATATTTCGTTGCAGGAAATCGTCGAGGGAACCGTCGCCCTCATTCCCACCGCTTGGCAGCACCCAGAGATCACCTGCGCGCGCATCACTCTGGAGGGGCAGGAATTCAGTACCGAGAACTTTTCGCCAAGCCCCTGGCAGCAGACGGCCGACATCCTCGTGCACGGAGAGCAAAGCGGCGTTATCCAAGTTGGCTACCTGCAAGAAAGGCCAGAAAGCGTCGGCGCTTCGGAAAGCAAAGGCGCTTCGGAAAGCGTCGCTTCGGAAAGCGATAGTCCTTTTCTAAAAGAAGAAAGAAACTTGCTCAATGCGATTGCCGAGCGCTTGGGAGAAACCGCTGAACGAATGCGTGCTGAACAGCGGGTGCGCGAACAGCGTCAATTCCTACAGACTGTCCTAGATTCGCTGACCCATCCATTATGCGTCATCAACGCCGAGACCCATATCATCGAAATGGCGAATGCCGCCGCGCACACAGGGCGTTTGCGTGAGGGTATCACGTGCTATGCCCTCACACACGGTACCGACCAACCATGCCGGGAACCAGAACACCTTTGTCCTCTTCAAAAAGTAAAAAAGACAAAGTCTCCCGTCGTTGTAGAACACGCACACATAGATAAAGCGGGCAATGCCAATAACGTGGAGGTACACGGCTTTCCCATCCTGGATGGTGAGGGCAACGTCGTCCAGATGATCGAATATATCTTGGACATCACCGAACGCAAGCAGATCGAAGCGCAAGGACAGCGGTTGGCCGCGCTGGAAGAGCGCGAGCGCATCGGGCGCGAGCTGCACGACGACCTGGGGCAAGTGATGGGCTATGTCAACGTGCAGACTCAGGCTGCCCTGACCCGGTTGGAACAAAAAGATCAGGAGCAGGTCAGGGCGATCCTGCAACAACTGGCCCAGTTGGCCCGCGATGCCCACGACGACGTCCGAGGGTATATTTTAGGTATCCGCACCTCAACGCAGATACCCAGTATTCGCGCGGGGGAATCGCGCCCGCCCTCTGACCTTTTTGCCACTCTGCAAGAATACACGGACACCCTTTACGAGCGGTACGGATTGGCAATCCAGGTTAGCCGTCCCGAAGAGATGCTGGAAAGACCTCTAGCGCCAGAGACCGAGACCCAACTGTTGCGCATCATCCAGGAGGGCCTGACCAACGTCCGCAAGCATGCCAACGTGGACACCGCCCGTCTCCTCTTTACCCTGCACCCCAACGAGATGCAAATAGTCATCCAAGATGAGGGTCGGGGTTTTGCTCCCCCCGACAGCGGGGGGGAAGATAAGGATGGGCACTTTGGGCTCCAGATCATGCGGGAGCGGGCCGAGGCTGTGGATGGCCATCTGGAGGTGCGCTCCGCGCCGGGCCAGGGCACACACGTTATCGTGCGCGTGCCGCGTGTCTTGCCAGCGCCCGTCGAGCAGATTGTCCGTGGGCTGCGCGTCCTGCTGGCAGACGACCACCCCCTGTTCCTGGAAGGACTGTGCAATATGCTGAGCACGCGCGGCGTGCAAGTCGTTGGATCGGCGCGCGACGGCCTACAAGCGCAAGAGATGGCGCGCCGCCTGCGTCCCGACGTCATCTTGATGGACATTCACATGCCGCGCTGCGACGGGCTGGAGGCCACGCGCCGCATCAAGATTGAAATGCCCGAGATCAAAATTGTGATGCTGACCATAGCGGCTGAGGATGAAACGTTGTTCACGGCCCTCAAAAACGGCGCTTCGGGCTATCTGCTCAAGAATCTGGAGAGTGGCAAGTTCTTTGATCTGCTCACCGACTTGCAACGGGGCGAAATAGTGCTCGCGCCCGGGTTGGCTGCCAGATTGCTGACCGAGTTCACACGGCCAACTGCCGAGGATGAGACCCCCACAGAGAGCGAACCTTCCGCACCACTGACCCAGCGCCAGTTGGAAATCTTGCGCCGGGTCGCCCAGGGCGTGACGTACAAAGAAATCGCGGCGGCGCTTCACTTTAGCGAGCGGACGGTCAAGTACCATATGGGCCGAATCCTGGAACAACTCCAACTCGAGAGCCGCGTGGAGGCCATCGCGTATGCTCACCAGCAGGGCCTTGTAGACCCAGAGGACTGACGCTCCCAGTTTTTGCTCTCTATCCAACCACTTTTGCGGGAAAAGCCGGGAAAAGCTCGCTTTTCCTTATGTTTTCCGGTGCCAGCACCGGAAAACACCCCTTGGTTTATCCGGGGGATGAAAGGCCAAACCCCTTGCCCGCACCAATGCTCAACCGGGCTCTTCGTCGCTCTGCTTAATGAAAAACCCCGAGTTGAGTTCTTGCAAGCCCCAATGTTTACGCGTAAACACGTTTACGGCGGGATTTTTCACCAAGTACAGTCTTGTTTTCCCGCAAGACTGTACTTTTTTTGCACTAAAGTACAGTGACACCGCCCCTGTTTTTTGGTATATTTAGGTGGTAGAACCAAGTTTCCCACGATTCTATGGCTCGTACATGGAAATCCTTGTGGGGCATATTCAAGGAGACTGACAGAATGAACGAAGCGCACGCCAGCACGCCAACCGGTGATCCATTACGCGTCGTCGTCTGTGGCGCGTCGTTGTTCCTCAGCGCAGTCGCAGATAGCCTGCGCCCGCTGCCAGAGGTGCAAGTGTTCCAACTCAATCTCCGTTTCCCCGCCACCCTGGCCTATGTCATTGACATGGCTCCCGACGCGGTCATCATAGACCGGGACGACAACGACGTGGGCCTGGTGCGGGCGTTGTTAAATCACGGCTTGCCTCTGATCGAGGTGGACGCGAGCGAGAGTACGGTCACGATCCTGAGCGGGCGCCAGGTCCAGGTTTCCGAGACGGAGGATCTGGTCGATGCAATCAGGCGGATTGCCGTGATTGAGTAAATCGCCACGGCGGCCCGTGGCGTGGATACCGGCTTGGAGCTTGAAGGAGAACAGGGGGCGTACTGCGAGATACCCCTCACTTCCAACGAGTTCCCACGAGTTATTTTCAGGAGGATTCAAATGAAGCACATATCCCGTATCAGCATTTTGGCATTGTTGTTCACTCTGCTCATTGGACTCGACGTCCACCCAAACACCCAGACGCCACAACAGATCGTCGAGCGTGTTGGAAACCAAGCTCTTGCCGATGCCAGCACGCGTGCTAGTGACAGCAATCCCTTTGACGATATCCAAAACCGAATCGAATCTGCCGGAGGCTATGATTTCACAGCCCAGGTCGAACAGACCCTCATCCCGCGCCCGGTGCCTGCCAACATTGGCAAAGGGGCCGAGCGTGTGGATTCGCAGGTCAGCGGGCAGGTCGTTCTGCCCGACTATGCCCAAATGACGTTGCGCTTTGAGGCCGGGGCCAACCTGCCGCCGTTGACCATCGAGCAGGACGGCGCCGATACCTACCTGATCGAGAACGGCGAGCGCACGCGCATCCAAAACCCCCTGGACGCAGCCGCGCCCACCGGCGATCTGGCGAGCTACCTGCACGCTGCCACCAACGTGCGGCTCAAGACCGACAGCCAACACTCCCAGTTCACCATCTATGAGTTCGACATTGACGGCCCGCGCTTTGCCGCATACATGCGCGACGTGGCGCAAAGCCAGCTTCCCCCAGACCAACGAGGTGCGATCATCGCCCCATCTCCCATCCTGCAAGGTATGAGCGGCCACGGCGAACTCTGGATAGACGCCAACGGCCTGCCCCGCCGCCAGATCATTGATACCTTGATGCCCGAGATCAACGAGTTTTACGATTCGTCGTCCCATATCGTCACAGATTTTAGTTTCGCCGAATCAAAAATCAGCAAGCGAGGATCAGGAATCAGGAAGCATAATTCAGGAAACGGTCGCATCGCATCTTTGGCCCAGACCCCCGATTTTCTCAGCCCGGCCTTGTTTCTGCTTGGGCTCTTTTTGAGCATCTTGCTCATCTCTCGCCCGCGCTGGCTCCACGTTCCGATCTCGATACTGTTGGTCGTTATTTTCATCGCCAGCCCTCCGTTGCGAGGTACTGCCCACGCCCAACGTGCCGAGATGCGGGCCAAGACTCCCACGCTCTTGCAAGCTCTGGGTGTGGAAGATACGGATCAGAATCCGAGCGCGGAAAAAGCCGCACCTGCTCCATTCACAAACACCCCTCGCGCCGCCGCCGTCCGAATGCGGGCCGCCGCCAGCAGCGACACCTGCGGCAGCGGCGACAAAGTCACTGACTCGGACCTGGATGGCACCACTGATTACGTCGAGCTGTGCCTGGGCACCGACCGCTACAATTATGACAGCGATCAAGATGGCATCACCGACACCCTCGAAATCCAGGGTTTTGTCTTTAGCACCACGATCCCCACCACCGGCACGGTCACTTTTTACGGTAATCCCACCAGCATAGACAGCAACGAGGATGGCCTGACCGACGACCTCGAATGGCCCGCCCCGGTCGGCACAGCCACCGAATGGGACCCCGACGGCGATGAAATCCCCAACCTGTGGGACCCTGACAACGACGGCGATGGCATCCCCGACGCCGACGACATTGATCCCTTTCACGTCGGCGAGTATCAGGGTTCCTTTTCCCTGCAAACCACGCTGGAACAATCCACCTTTGACGGCTACCAGTACATCGAGTTCCAGATCCAGCCGGAGAACGCCGACCACCTGCGCTATTCCACCACCGCCCTCGATTGGCCCTACGACGAAGACGGCCTGGTTCAAGACCTGGACGACTCTTCTGAGGACCTCACCCTGACGCCCATCCTCAGAATCACGACCGACAACGCGCCTTCGTTCGAGTTGATGAACGAATATGGTATTACGGCCATCGGCAACGAGTTCCAAGGCTACATCCTCTACGTGATCCTCAGCCCCGTCAGCGACGGCGGGCAGATCACGGCCTTTGAAGGCAAGGTCGTTTACGGGCCTGGCGACCTGCAAGACATCGACTGGACCACGGTGGAACTGGTGTGGACGGCCAATATGGTCCACGACGAGCAAAACGGCGACGATGTGGATTCGGAAACCATTCCGCTTGTCGAATACACCGAGGCTTTTCGCTTTGCCGGGCTAGAGGTCGCCAAAAGCGCGAACGCCAATTATGCTGTCCTCGGCATGCCCAACACGCCGGACGATAACCGCGATCTGTATCAACTGATGTTTGGCCTGGAAGCCACCTTTTTGAGCGCCATCAACCCGGACCTGGATGAGGTAGTGAGCCGTTTCAGCAACGACGCCACCCCCATCACACAGACCTGGGGGATTCCGGCTACCGACGTTGCCGTCAGCACGCCCGCGACGCCCCCGGAACACTATGACGCTGTCTCGGCCAGCACCGCCGCGACTCTGCTCGATTTTCTCGATGCGGAGAACTATCCCACCCCCACCATCAGTACGAGCATGGCCTCGCTGATCGTGGCCTTGGAAGCCGAATCAGGACTGGCCAGTCTGGCCGACCTGGAGAGCGCCAGCGGCAATAGCTTTACCTTTAACCTGGCCAATATCCCCACCAGCAAGGTGCGGGCCTTGAGCATGTCGCATTATCGCCACGATGGCAGCGCTTGGGATGTTTTGGATATTGAACAAGTCGGAGACGTTTTGACCGCGCGCTACGGCGATCCATCCGCGACCCTGGCCGGTCTGCAGGTAGATTACCCCGATCTCACCGCCGCCGATTTGCTCATCACGCTCTCCGGCTACGTCACTGCCTGGGCCAACTCGCTGACCAACGTCATCACCTTTGATGGGATCGACCTGGCGCCGGATTCCGTATCCGATGCGGACGTCGTCGCGCAATTCGCCCAACCCGCCGTAGACGACACGCTGGCTTATTTGATTCAAGCCAACAATCTGGGCGTATCTGGGGGAGGCTTTGTTTTTGCCGATCAGCAAACATATTACGCATATATCAACGAGACCGGCTATGGCGACGCCCAGTTTTACGCGCAAAGCACGGGCTTTTTCGCCCTGGGTATGAGCTTTAAACTGATGTTCTTGCAGCGTATGATCAAGTTTAATTCTGGCAATTTGATACAAGCCAACGTGCGTTATTTTGCCGACAAGTATCAGACCAAAGGGCTCAAAAAGCTTGCCGATCTCAAGCTGGCGTCGTACACAGAGGACGCCCTTGGCGCTGGGAACAAGACGCGTCTTGCTAAATTTCTGGTCCGCAACTCTTCAGCCATCGGCAAACTTTTCGCTGCGGCCGCATTCTTGTTCAGCCTCGGATTTTTGGGCTTTGAGATCGCTCAACATTGGATATCGTGGGCCGGTTATAGCAGTCCCTATGCGTATGAGCAAGAGTTCGCGCTGGCCCATGCCATTACGGCTACGGTTCTCTCTATCACTTTTTTTGTGATGGGCCTATTTAGCGTCACGCTCATCTTTTTGATCGCGTTCAGTATTGCCTCTTTGTTTGGCGAACTCATCGCCCGAGCCCTCGGCAAAGATTTCAACACGATGGCCAACCTGGCGAAACAGTTGATTTCAATTGTCGCGACGTGGGATGCCTACACGCGGCTCTTGGACATTGACTTTGACGGCTTGGAATCTGACGTGGACGGAACGGGATTGGTAGCCGGGGGCAGTCTCAACCTATCGGACGCGTTCACCGGCTATATCTGGCGCGAGAGCGGCAGCGACAATACCCAACTCGACAAGAGCAAGTCTGAGGCCTGGTTCGAGGCCAGCGCCGGTGCCAATATCACCGTCAGCCCCAAACAGGGCGCTAGCACCTGTACCGTTGGCCGGTACCTGGACTATTCAGAGCACTTGTACTGGGATAACACCCAAACCTGCACCAACGACCTGGAAGCCGAGTTCATCTTTGGTCAAGCGGCCATCAACGCGACTGTCGAACTGACCCACAAAGCGCAGGTCAATACCCGTTACGAAGAGTGCAAGGGCTTTATTATCAAAAGCTGCTCCGATAAAACTGATGAAATGTTCCTCCCCGACGAACTGGATTCGGATCAGCAGTGGGATGCCACCACCATCGTGGTGGACGTATTGCCCAACACGCTCGACGGCGTATGGAACTGGAACGCTCTGGACAATCCTGACCGCGACGGCGACGGCCTCAGCAACGACGCCGAATCCGAACTTGGCACCAGCCCCGACGATTGGGACAGTGACGACGACGGTCTCTCGGATGCCTTTGAGACAGAGACACAGGACACCAGCGGTGCCGACCCACTGGATGCTGACACTGACGACGACGGCCTGGACGATGGCCTCGAATACCAAATCGGCACAACTATCAACGACAACGACAGCGACGACGACGGTCTGACCGACGGCGAAGAATTCTTTCACTGGGATGGCGCGGGGTGGACGGGCGGCGGATGGATCGTCACCATTGACGGCAGCGATTATTGGACCTTTTCCTCACCGCTCGCTGGTGACGCCGACGGCGACCTGCTCAACGACGCCAGCGAAAAGAACGCCGGCAGCAGCCCCAACGGAGCCAACGACGCCCCCAGCCTCATCCTGGACGCCGGCCCCTACCTGCTCAACCCCTCCGGCGCGCAGGCCATCTACGTCTCCAACGGGCAGACCGTGACCGCCAGCCTGAACCTGTACAACGTCGGCGGCTCGCCCATCACAGAAACGCTCTCACTCTGCCTGCCCCCCACCTTGAGCGGCGTGGACGTCACCACCTCCGGCGACCGCGTCCCCGCCACCCAGCAGAGCGGCTATTGTTACGAGTGGGATTTTGGCGGCAACAACCTGCTCTTTCTCCAGCAATTCCAGGCCGATCTGACGGCCATCGCGGGCAGCGGTACGTTGATGGGTGGCCTCGACGCAGACTTGCTCTATCCCGTGACCGGCAATTCCGCGCCGATTTCGGCAACGGTACCCTTTGTGCAAGATAATACCGCGCCCGCCGTGCAACTCACCGATCCCCTCAGCGGCACGATCCTGGCTGGCACTCATTACGTGATGGGCGGCTATGCGCAGGATGGCAACTCGTGGATCGACCACGTTCAGGTGACCGTGCCCGGCGGAACCTATACCGCCACCGGCGCTTCGCCCTGGGCCTACACGTGGGAACTCCCCGCCGACGGCATCGTGACCATCTCTGCCGTGGCCTATGACAAACTGGGCAACCCCAGCGCCGCCGATGCAGTGTCGGTCACCGTGGACAGCTTGCCCCCCGTCATCACCTCCAACATTCCCGACGGCAGTACCATCAGTTCCGGCGAATCGCTCTCCACCACCATCGTCCTCAGCGGCACCGTGAGCGACAACTATGCCGGGCTGACCCGCGTGCAAATGCGCTACAACAAACAGCCCTGGCGCACCATCTGGACCACCGATACCCACACCCTCAACACCACCTGGAGCGGCGTCTGGGAACTGCCCATCGCCGAGAGTGCGCAAGGTGAGCACGCCCTCTACCTCCGCGCCTACGATGCCTTTGGCAACATTGGCTATTACTCCCAAACTGTCTTTATCGACCTCTATCCCCCCACCAACGAACTGACCAACCGTACCTTTACGGCCGACGATCCCCCCCACGTCAAGGCCGGTGAGCCGATCACGCTCTACGGCGTCGCCAACGATGCGGGCCGCAACCCGCTGCCCGCCGACCCCGCCGCGCTCGCTGGCGACCTGCACAGTATCAGCGACGCCACCCTCTGGCTGCAACCGGATGGCATTGCGGCGGATGACGGCGGCGTGACCGTCTCATGGATCGGCGACTTAAACGGGGACCGCCTGGGCGACCTGGCCGTGGGCTTTCCGGGGATGCTAGGCGGCGCGGGCAAGGTCGTCATCGTCACTGGCGCGGCTGGCGACTGGCCCATCCCCAACCTGGGCCAGTTGGAATTCCTGGCCGAGCACAGCCCTTCTTATATCGGCGTGGCCGGGGCCGGGCTGGGCACCACCATTCGCCCCGCCGGTGATTTTAACGGCGACGGCTTTAACGACGTGCTCATCGGCGATCCGGTCAACGAGCGTCTCTTTCTCATCTTTGGCACCTCGATCAGCTTTGGCAATGATCGGGTGCTGGATGGCAACAACGGCGGGCGGTGGGTGGAGATTGTCTCGCGAACCGACGGCGAGAGCGTCACCGCCAACTTTGGCGCCGCGGGCGACGTCAACGACGACACCCTGGGCGACCTTTTCGTGACCACCTCCAGCGTGAGCGGTACCCAGGTCTACCTGCTCCTGGGTGATGCCACGCCCTTGGCCCCGCAAGCGCTCGATGTGCTGGCTGGCGCGGTGTTGGATGCTGGAAGTGCGGACGTCACCGCGTCCGCCATCGGCGACGTGGACGACGACTTTATAGACGACTTTGGCATTGCCCTGGACGGTACGGTCCACGTCTTTGCCGGGGGCGGCGGCTGGGAGGAACAGGGCCTGAGCACCCTCACCACCACCCAGGCCATCGCCACCTTTAGCAGCAGCGATACTCCGCCGGACATTGTCACGCTGGGCGACGTGGACGGCGACGGCGTGGACGATTTTGCCTACACCGATGGCAGCGCGCCGGTCGTGGTCTTTGGCGATGCCGGGCAGACCTTTGGCACGCAGACCCTCGGTGGATTCCCCGCCGTGCTCTCTGGTTTCCTTGTCTCTGCCGGTGACGTGGACAAGGACGGCCAAGGCGACCTGCTCATCGGCAACAGCGACGGCGACGCCTATCTTGTCTTGGGCAATGACCTGGGCAGCGTCGCCGCCACCGTCGAGGGCGTGGCGGCGGCAGCATCCGCGCCCTACGTGGCCGGGGCCGACCTCGCGGGCGACGGTTCCTCCGACTGGCTGCTCGTACCCAGCGCCTCGGCTGCGGCGGCCTTGGGTTATGACACGGCTGGTGGGACGATGCAAAAGATTCGCAAGCCCTTTGTCAACAATGCATCGCTGCCACGCGCGAGCACAGGTAGCCAGGCTCCAGCACTTGCGACACGTCGCCCGATGGCCCCAACTGCTGGCGACGTGACCGTAGGCACGAGTGGTAGCGCGGATTACGTTAGCATCCAGGCCGCCATCAACAGCGGCGCGAGCCGCGTGCTCGTCGAGCCGGGCGTCTATGCCGAAACCATCACTCTGACGAACAACGTGCTCGTGGCCGGTTCCGGCGCGGACCGCACCATCCTCACCTTCCCCGACGGCGTCACCGATACAGTGCTGGTGAGCGCCGACGGCATCAGCAACACCACATTGATGAACCTCAGCCTGGTCGGCAGCGGCAGCGCGTCCGGCGAAACCGGCCTGAGCGTCGTCAACGGGGCCGACGGCATCAGCCTGACGCGCACCATCGTCCGCGATATGGGCACGGCGGTTGTGCTGGACGGCGCGAGCACTGATCTCGACCTCAAGAACAACACCTTTGTCGGCAACGAGGATGGCCTCGCCGCCACCAACTGCGCCTCGGTAGACGTGCGCAACACGATCTTTGCCTACAACACCGGCACGGCTCTACAATACAACATTTGCGCCGCCATCGAGCGCCACCAGTACAACCTCTACTGGGCCAACGGCACGGACATGACGCCCAACGATCCCGGTGGCGGCGAGATATTTAGCGATCCACTCTTTGAGGATTACGGTGCGGGCGACTTTGGCGTGGCGGACGCTTCCCCTGTGATCGACGCCGGTGCGCCGGGCGATCCCGTGCCTCCGGGCGCGGGCGATTTTGCCGACATCGGCCACATGGAGCAGACCGGCAGCAGCTTTTTTGCCGACGATGATTACTGCCCCACCTGCGAGAACGACGGCCTGATCTGGGGCGTGGACGCCTTCCTCACCATCCAAGAGGCGGTAGATGCCGCCTGGGATGATCTAATGATGCTGCGCTCCGACGACCCGGTGCAGTTCAGCATCGGCGTGGGCAGCGGGACATTCACCGAATCCGTCGTCATCACCGGCAACCTGCAACTGCTGGGCAGCGGCGTGAACGAAAGCACCATCCAGGGCAACGGCGGCCCGGCTGTGACCTTTGAGTGGGCGGCGGACGCGGGCGTCTCTGGCTTTACGCTGGTCGGCGGCGGGAGCGATCCGGTCGGCGTATGGTTGCACAACGGGTCCAACACCGTCGAGGTGAGCCACAACCTGATCAAGAACAACACCACCGGCATCTCGGTGACACAGCGCTCCAGCGGATGGGGCGAATTCAACACCATCGTCTCCAACACCGTGGGCGTGCATACCTATGCCCAGTACAACTGGTTCGATCTGGAATCGAGCATCGTCGCCTACAACGACGTGGGCCTGCAAGCCGATGGGCCGTCTGTGCAGTGGGGCAGCGGGACAGGCGCAATATTTAGCGAGTACAACCTGCTATACAACGGTACGTTGTCCAATACACTGAACTATACCAACGTCGTCACCGGCCTCCAGGATGTCGTGGGGCAGGACCCGCTGCTGACGGGCGACTATGCCTATCTGCAAGCCGGTTCCCCCGCGCTGGATACTGCCAATCCTATCGCCGAGGTTTCCCCCGGTGGCGGCGTGCGCGCCGACATTGGCTGGCACGAACTGTTGGCCGCCCCCATCTCTGTTCTGATGGGCCAGGGCGACGACTCGGTCGCCACCGAGAGCATCGGCGTGGGGCAGGTCGAATACGCCATCGTGCCGGTCTCTGTGGTCACCTCGCCTATCACCTCGACCTTACCCACGACGTGGACGGTGGCCGTACTCGACGATCCGGGGGCCAAACTCACCTACTGGCAAGCAACCTACTCCCCCTCCGGCGACGGCCTCTACCGCATCTACAGCCGCGCCACCGACGACCTGGGCAACACCGAAACCGACAGCGACGATTGGTACGATGGCGCTTTTGTGGTCGATGGCGGCACGCCGGTTGTGAGTCTGACGCTCAATGCGGGCTTTTTTCCCGGGTATCTCAACTGGCTTTTGTTGGAAGGTGAGGTCGTGGATTACGTGGGCGAGTCCTTTGACATCGAGGAGATCTATTTTGAGATTGACGGCGTGCGCGCTCCGGCGCAATGGGACATTGAACCCTGGACAGAGGATGGTGTCTCGCCGCGGAATTTCCACTATATCTACAAACCCACCAATAGTTCACGTCTGCGTACTTTTCAGGCTATGGCGGTAGATGGGGCCGGGAACGTGGGCAGCAGTCCGACCCAGACCCACACCATTGGGGATGGGGATCAAGATGCTTGGGATTTGCCCACTGTGAGTGTGAATCGAATCATGCACGACCACATCGGGGGCTACCCGTTCAACGTCAACCTTATCTCTGGTACCCTCTGGATCGATGGCTATGGCCAAAACGCGCAGGGCTATGAAATCAGCTTGGATGGCGGCGCGACGTGGCAGGTCGCAGCCGACGGCAGCCCGTGGGCTGTGGATTGGGTGTACACGCAGACGACGCCCATCGGCCTGGATACGACGACCATCCCCTTTCTGGTGCGCGCCACGAATCACGAAGGCAGCATAGGCCATACTGCCGTGGCATCCTTCACCGTGGATACCGCTCCGCCTCGGGCCTTTGCGCCCATCGAGTTTAGTATGCCTTATGGATACCACCTGGATCAGCGCACGACGCTCACCACCACATGGCGGCTGCCCACTGATGGCAACGGCGAGATACAGGCTTTGGTCTTGTACGGCGATAAAGCGCCGCCGGAGCATGACGCCGATAGCCCGACAATGGACGTCGCCACGATTGGCGAGGGTGGGACAGGCGTGTACGCCAACATCGGCGCGGAGGACCCTGCCGGGAACCTCGCCTATCAGAGCTTTGGACCGTGGTACCCCGGTTCTGAACGGGACACGGATTCCCCGTGGTCGGGCGGCATCCAGAGCATCAACGCTACCATAGACGGTGTCTTGGATATCGAGCACGGCGAATGGCTCACGCCCACTGAATGGCTGGACGACGACAACCGGCCCGCCAACACCCAGTCACTGTACGCGACGTGGGATGGTCTGGAGGCATACCTGGCTTGGCAAGGCGGCTGGTGGGAGACAGAAGGGACGCTGTGGGCCTACTATGACGTTTTCAGTGATACTGGGACCACACAAGCTGTGACCGACACAATCTCCCTGCCCTTTGACGCCGACCTGGCCGTCAGCGTTGAATCCGCCGACATTGCCTACCTCTGGACCTATAGCAGCACGATGTGGATATCCGAATCCCTCGACTTGAGTTGGCCCAAAACGGCTGTTTTTGCCCACGACACGGAACTGGGCGGAACGGAATGGCACTTTATGCTCAAAGAGTGTTGTACGTTTACCGACGAGTTAGGCCATCACCGTTTGCTGGCCTTTGCGGTGGATGACGCGGGCGACGTGTGGAGCGCCTTCCCCACGGCCAACGCGCTGGACGGAAACGAGCAAGGATATGCTTTCCACTATTACTACGAATGGCCCATCGTCACCGATGGCTACGACCTGCTCAACCAACCAGTATCCGCGCAGGAGCCGTATCTTACGTTGGGGCTGGATAGCCTCCCCCCCTCGCAGGATACGGTGAGCGTCGATAACATCATCCAATACGTCGCCGCGCTGGAGAATGTCGAGAACGAGGATGCCACAGGCGTCAAGCTGGCATTGTCGGGCAGCGGCGGCCTGACCTACCTGGCAGCCGAAGGGGCAACGTGCAGCACGTGTCCGGCTGGCGGCGATGTGCTGCTCGACGTGCCAACCATCGCCGGTGAAAGCACACACGTCGTCACCGTCACCGCGCAATTGGCGAGCGACCTGACGGGCATCGACAGCGTCACCACCACGATGCAGTTGACGACCACGATGCCCATACCGGGAACAGAGATCAGTACCTCCCACGTCGTGGATACCGATGCCCCGACGGTGGGCGTAAACGTGAATCCGGGCGGCGCGCTGGGCAGTGGCGTGCAGCCCTTTACGGGCTTTGCCGACGACGGCTTTGGCACGGGCGTCGCCACCGTCGAGATCAGCGCCAACGGCAGCGATTGGCAGCTTGCCACCGGAACCCAGTCCTGGTCGGCTGACTTGGCGATCTCTACGAACCTATACGTGCGCGCCACCGACTATCACAGCCAGACCAGCGACGTTCATATCTTTACCTTTACCCCGGACACCGTCGCGCCCATCATAACGCCCACGGTGCCCGCCCTGATTGGCGCTCAAAGCGTGGCCCTCATCGGCGGCACGTCTCGCGACCCCGCCCCGGTCGGCGCGCTGGTGCGCCAGGTCGCGGTGCAGTTGGATAACGATGCCGCTGCCTGGCAACCCGCCAACCTCTACTTGGCCGGTATCAACGACGAGCAGGATTGGTTGCACGCCTGGGCGTTGCCCTACGAGGACGGCATCACCCACACCCTGCGTTTCCGCGCCACTGACTATGGCGACAATGCCACCGTCTCGGGCTGGTACACCACCGTCGTGGACATTGTGCCGCCCGCCATCACCGTAACCCTGCAGTTCACCCAGACCGGTCTCGGCCAGACACCCGTCTTGGGCGGGTTGGTCACCGACGGCCTTGGTGTAGACAGTCTAACCGTGGTGATTTATCCAGCCTCTGGAGCTGCCACAAATGTCGATGTCACCCCCACGGGTAGCGCCTGGTCCTACTCGCCCAACCTGGCGATCGGGGATTACGTGCTTTATGTCCAGGCCGATGATACGTCCGGTAACCAAAGTCTCTATGGGCCTTTTGCCCTCGCAGTCTTGGACAAGTATCTCTTGACAGTCACGACAACCGGAAACGGCACAGGTACGGTCACCAGCGACCCGGTTGGGATCGACTGCGGTACCCCCAGCGGGGGTGATTGCACTGAATTAGTGGACACGGGCACCGTCATCACCCTGACGGCCGCCGCTGGTACCGGATCGACCTTTGAAGGTTGGATCGGGGGCGGGTGCAGTGGACTGGGCAACTGCGTGGTGACGATGGACGTCGACCAGGCCATCACGGCCACCTTTGACCTGCTGACCCACACCCTCACGGTCAACACAGCAGGTGATGGCACAGGTAGCGTCGACCTTGACCCGACGAGCGATGTCTATGACTATGGCACTGCCGTCACCCTGACTGCCGTGCCAGCCCTCGGCTCGTACTTTGGTGGTTGGACCGGCAATCTGGTTGGCGCCAACAACCCGGATACCCTCGTGATGGACGGCGACAAAGCGGTTACTGCTACCTTTAGCACCGACCCACCCGTCACCTACACCCTGACCGTCCACACCATCGGCAGTGGTACGGTGGACCCGGCGGGCGGGACGTACATCTCTGGGACCGTGCTCAACCTGAGCGCCACGCCGGACACCGACTGGCAGTTCGATAGCTGGAGCGGCGGCGTGATCGGCACGAGCA
Organism: Chloroflexota bacterium; assembly: GCA_024232355.1. Next base: position 20,003 of record JAAEPW010000953.1, read on the forward strand.
ATCCCGTCAGCCTGACAATGGACAGCGACAAGGTCATTACTGCCACCTTTGACATGCTGTTGGTTGTGCCCACCTACACCCTGACCGTCAACACTGTGGGCAGCGGGTCGGTGACGCCAGACCCGGTCGGCACGTTGCTGCTGCCCGGTTGGCTCTACGAGCAGGGCACTGTCGTTACACTGACCGCTGTGCCAACCTCCGGTTCTTACTTTGGTGGCTGGACCGGCGCTCTGACCAGTGCCAACAACCCGGAAACCCTCGTGATGGACGAGGACAAAGAGATCACTGCCACCTTTAGCACCGAGCCGCCCATCACCTACACCCTGACTGTTTACACCGTCGGCAGCGGCACGGCGGACCCAGCGGGTGGGACGTACATCTCGGGTACCGTGCTCAGCATGAGCGCCACGGCGGACCCCGGCTGGCAGTTCGTCGGGTGGAGCGGTGACGTAATCAGCACGAGCAATCCAGTCAGCCTGACAATGGATGGGTACAAGGCAATCACTGTTACCTTTGACCTGCTGACCCACACCCTCACGGTCAACACAGCAGGTGACGGTACGGGCAGCGTCGACCTCGACCCCACGGGCGGTGTCTATGATTATGGCACCGCCGTCACACTAACCGCCGTGCCAGACCTCGGTTCTTACTTTGGCGGCTGGACCGGCGATCTGATTAGCGCCGACAACCCAGACACCCTCGTGATGGACGAGGACAAAGAGATCACCGCCACCTTTAGCACCGAGCCGCCCGTCACCTACACCTTGACCGTCCAAACCGTCGGCAGCGGCACGGTGGACCCGGCGGGCGGGACGTACATCTCTGGCACCGTGCTCAGCCTGAGCGCCACGCCGGACCCCGACTGGCAGTTTGAGGACTGGAGCGGTGACGTGATCAGTACGACCAACCCGATCAGCGTCACGATGACGGGGGATATGACGGTCACGGCGACCTTTACGCAGAGTGGATTCGATATCTATCTTCCGCTGGTGATTAGGAACTATTAACAAACTGACGTCAGGTGCAACGCGCCTGACCAGACTGTAGTTTGGCTAGAGCGATATAGGCTCGCCCGGCTGGGTCTATTGCTGGGAAAAGGCCCGAGTTCACGGCGGCACCCACAAAATCATATGATATATAGGAGGTTCACAATGTCAAACCATATTTACACCACCAGACTTGGAAAATTAACCATTGCCTTTGGATTGGCGCTGACGGCCATCCTGGCCTTGTTCTGGCCGATGAGCGCCACTGCGGCCAATGATACCGGCCAGCGTCCGGCGAAGAGCGCCCCACCTACCAGTCCGCTGGCAGCGGAAACGAACGTAAGCTGCTCCGTGACCGATCTGATAGACCAGATCAGTTCGGCCACCAGCGGCGATACTCTAGTATTGAGCGTGGGCTGCGTCTACAACCTGACCACGACGCATACAGCAGACCCGGATGGCTATGGCCCTATCGGTCTGCCTGAAATCGATAAAACCCTCACCATCTCTGGCAATGGGGCGACGATTCAGCGCAGCAGCGGCACATATCGCCTCTTTTACGTGACGACCAGCGGCGACCTGACCCTACAAGACTTGCACTTGAGCAGTGGCATCGCTCAAGGGGGAAATGGGGGTAATAATACTTACGGCGGCGATGGCGGCGGCGGCGCTGGCTTGGGCGGAGCCGTTTTTAATAGAGGTAATTTGACCCTCCTGCGCAGCACCCTATACAACAACCAGGCCATTGGCGGGGATGGGAGTAGCGGCAGTAGCAATTGGGCCAGTTGGCACGGTAGATCCGGCGGCGACATGGGCGGCGATGGCGGCGGTGGGTCTGGTGGCAACGGCCAAAGATGGCCGAACGGCGATGGCAGTAATGGCAGTGATGGCGGTTTTGGAGCTGGCGCTGGTGGGGGCGGCCGCGGTTACGATAACGGCGGCGATGGTGGTTATGGTGGTTTTGGCGGCGGGGGCGGCGGTGGGGGCACGGTTGAAAGTTATAGTAGTGCCCGACGTGGCAAAGGTAGGTCTGGTGGTTTTGGCGGAGGGAATGGTACCAATGGCGGGCAAACTTTTTCTTCAAACGGCGGCGATGGCGGCGGTGGCGGCGGTATGGGCGGCGCCATCTTTAATTACGCCGGGACTGTTACGATCATCAACAGCACCTTATCGGGGAACCTGGCCCAGGGCGGCAACAATGGTGGCAAAGGTTATGGCGGCGTCCTCTTTAACCTGGATGGTACCGTGGTGGTCAACAACACCACTATGGCGGCCAATACTATTTCCGTTGGCGCTGACGGTGGCGCCATTTACAATTACCAGAGCAGCGGCACGGCCAGCCTGACCCTGGTCAACAGCATTTTGGCGGATACCCAGGGAGATAGTTCCAATGACTGCCGAAATAATGGGGGCACGGTCAATGCCCCGTCCGCAAACAAAAACCTGATTGAAAACAACGGTGGCTGCGGCTCACCGGTCAGTGGAGCTGACCCCAAGTTGGCCGATTTAGGCGATTATGGCGGCGATACCCAAACGATGCCCCTGTTGCCCGGCAGCCCGGCCCTCGATGCCGGAGATGACGCCACGTGCCAAACCAACGACCAACGTGGCCAGGCCCGCTTTAGCACGTGTGATATCGGGGCCTTTGAATCTCAGGGCTTTTATTTTAGTGGCTCTGGGGGCAGTGGTCAGACCGCCGGGGTCTTGACCGCCTTTGCCAATCCCCTGACCGTGACCGTAACGCCCAATAACCCGGTTGAGCCGGTGGACGGGGCCGAGGTGGCCTGGAGCGGACCGGACAGCGGAGCAGATATTGCCAGCGATCAGAGCGCTACAATAGATGCCGGCAACCAGGCCAGCGTCACCGTAACGGCTAATGGGTTGGTCGGTACCTATATGGTCACGGCTTCAGTCCCAGCTATGACTGATCCAGTCACTTTTATCTTGACCAATAGCAAGATCATACCCGACATGGCCGCATTTTGTCCGGGCGGCGTGGGCGACTCTGACAAGCTGATCTCGGCCATCAACAACGCCAATAGCGACTCGGTTGCCGATACCATCGCCTTGCCGGAAAACTGCGCCTACACCCTGACAACCAGATTGCCCAATGTTGACACTTTTATCATCATCGAGGGTAACGGCTCCACCATTACGCGCGATAGCAGCGCGGGCAACTTTCGGCTCTTTTACGTGGACTCGGCCGGTGACTTGACCTTGAATGACATCATCCTGGCTAACGGCAAGGATGGCCAGGGCGGGGCCATATTCAACAAAGGCCGGTTGTCCCTGCAAAACAGCACCCTGACCGGCAACGAGTCAACGGACAATAACGGCAATAGAGGCGGCGGCGCTCTGATGACAAATGGGGGGCAGGTTACCGTCTTGAACACCACATTCATGAACAATATGGCCCAACGTGGCGGAGCTATTTTCGCCTATGTCAGTGTGGTGGACATCAGCAATACCGCTTTCTTAACCAATACAGGCACACAATTTGGTGGGGCGATTCACCGGAAAAGTGGCGGCTCTTTCTCGCTCAATAGCGCTCTCTTTTCCGGCAATAAGGCCAACAGCAATCATGGGGGCGCTATCTATAACGGTACTTCCGGCCTGACGGTTGAGAATAGCACTTTCTTTAACAATACAGCCAAGCAAGGAGGGGGTATTTATCATACTGACTTTACCTTGTTTGTTAGCAACAGTACCTTTTCCGGCAATTCAGCCACTAACGAAGGCGGCGGTATCTACGTTACCAACAACAAAACCTTGACCCTGACCAACAGCACGTTAGTTAGCAATACGGCGGTCATTACCGGCGGTGGTATCTACAATCAAGGTATATCCTATCTCTACAATACGCTCATTGCCCATAATACTCCGGACAATGATTGTGTTAATAGTGGCGGCACAATGTATACCAGTACTAACAACCTGATTGCCGATGGTTCGTGCGGCGCGCCTCTTTCCGGCGACCCGCTTGTGTCTGAGGTAGGCGATTATGGTGGGGAATCGGCTGAGGGTTGGCCCCTGCTAACCCACGCCCTCTTGAGCGGCAGCCCGGCCATAAATGCCGGTGACAACACCGTTTGCGCCTCTACGCTGGTCGATAACCGTGATGAACGGGGAGCGGGCCGGCCTGTAGGCAGCATTTGTGATATTGGTGCCTTTGAAGTTGGCCCGTTTATCGAGCTGTCTAAATCGGTTACGCCCTTTGATCCTCAAGAACCACTGACCTACACCCTGGTCCTGGCCAATCTTGGCTCTGTGGACGATAGCACGGTGCTCTTGACCGATACCTTGCCCGCCGACCTAGATTTTGGCGGTTGGGTCACCCAACCGTCCGGCGCGTCCCAGGCTAACGACCAGATCACGTGGTCGGAGGCGTTGGCCGCCGGTGAGGTGATTACGTTTACCTTTGAAACTAACCTGGCCACCAGCTTTGGGACCTCGATCACCAACACCGCCGAATTTAGCAGCAGCTACCAGACCGGCAGCGACCAGGCTATACTGAGTACCGAGGTGGTAGATGTGGCTATTGTTAAACAGGTGAATTCTTCCAGTCCTCTGCCTGGCAATAGCATCACCTACACCCTGGCCTTTTCCAATGTGGGCAATGTCACGGTCCCAGGGGTAACGGTCAGCGATAGTGTGCCCAGCCAGGTGTTGGGCGTTAGCGCCGAGTGGTTGGGGGATAGTGGGGTGACCATCAGCCATACGTCAGGCACCACATACACCTGGAGCGTGGGCGATCTGGAAGCAGGGCAGGGGGGGCTGATCACCATTACGGGCTACCTCAGCAGCAGCGGCCAAACGATTGGCGATCTCTTTACCAACACCGCCACCATTGATATGACCTACAACGACGATGATACCGGCAACAACAGCGATGCGGTTGAGGTAGAGATCGATTGCATGGATGATTACACCGTCATCAATACTGCTGAAAGTGGTGACGGATCGCTGAATTATGGGCTAGAGGTGATCTGCTCCGGCGGAACTATCGGCTTTGCCGCCGATACCACCTTTTACCTAACCAGTACGGTCTTTATTAACCAAAACGTAACCATCGACGGGGGCGACTACCAAGTTATCTTTAGCGGTGATACGGGCAATGATGGCAGCCGAAATATACGCCCTTTTCAAATTGGCCCCAGCGGCGTGGTTACCCTTAGCTACCTGAGTGTGGTTAGCGGTACAGCCTATACAGGTGGGGCTATCCTTAACACTGGGGGGCAGCTAACGCTTCAAAACAGTGCTTTGATTGATAATAGGAGTACGGGGCCTGATACATCTATGGGCGGGGGAGGGCTGCGCAACGATGGAACGGCCACCCTGATTAACAGCACTGTGGCCCGGAACAAGGACACTGCTTTGGGGCGGGGTGGGGGGATTTATAATGGCGCCGGTAGCACGCTCAGCCTCATCCATGTTACCCTGGCCGAAAATGAAGCCGATGTAGGGGGCGGGCTATATTTGTCGGGAACGCTCTATCTGACCAATACGCTCATCGCTAACAATATTGGTTTGAGCCAGACAACCGGCAGCGATTGTTATAACGACGGCGGTATCATCGCGGCTAATAGCAGTTCGCTTATTGAACAGCAGTTTCAATGCAGTATGACAGCAATCACCAATACCGATCCTTTGCTAGCTCCCTTGGGTTATTATGAGAGCCGTATGCCTATCTATGCCTTGTATATGGGCAGTCCCGCTATTGGCCAGGTGGTTGAGCAAATTGTAAGCACCGATCAACGCGGCCTACCCCGCACCGGCAGCCTCGAAATTGGGGCCTTTGACTCACAAGGCTTCCAACTGACAATTACCGGGGGCAACAATCAAAGCAGCGAGATCAGTACCACCTTTGCCCTTCCGCTTGAGGTACACCTTGAATCGGTGGCCCCGTCTGAACCGATTGGGCCATACGGCAGCGTCAGTTTTATGGTTATGCCCGGTCCATCTGAGGCCAGCCTGATCACACCGTCCTTTACGCTGTCCACAACCTCGGTCTCATCTCAAACTCTGTCTGTCACGGTAACGGCCAATATGACCGGCGGTAACTATGCCGTTGAGGCCTCAGCCATAGGGGTCGATGGCGTCGCCTTTTTTAATCTGGCCAATATCGACTCTGGGCCTGGTGGGGTCAGCAATAATTTAGGGCTGTGGCTCAAGGCGGACACCGACACCTCGACCACAACCGATGGCATTAGCGTCACCACCTGGACTGAGCAATCGGACAACGGCTGGACGGCCAACAATATTACCAATACCAACCCCATCTACCACAGCAACGCCCTCAACTTTAACCCGTCCGTCACCTTTGGCAGCGAAGGCAGCGCCTCAGAATTGAGCTTTGGCGCTAATTATATCACGGCCAGTGTAGCGAACGGTGACACTGGCCTGACGATGTTTGCCATCGTAGAGCCAACCAGCAATATCAGTGGCGAAAATTATCTGCTGGATGTGGGTATGTCCCGTGACAAAGGGTATGGTCTTAGTTACAGCGCCGAGCGCTTTGGTAGCTATACACCTGTGGATGGCGGCAGCCTCACCGCCATTGACGGTAGTCATATTCAGGGTGAGGCCCCAGCCTTGCTAACCCACAGAACCCGATTCGACGCGGGTAACAATACCTTTTACCTCAACGGCACGGAAGAAGG
>JAAEPW010000954.1 GCA_024232355.1 Chloroflexota bacterium
TCAGTTGGGTGGGATTTCTGGATAGTCAGCCAATTGTGGCTCAAAAAGGGGCTTGTAGCCGAGGTTTCCATACCTCGCAGGGCCTTACGCGCTATGGAAAGCGCGGCTACATCGTAATCCCATTCAACTGAACCAGTGCCCGTGCAATTCGTGGCTAAAATAATTGTGGCTACCGTTACTTGTGCGCCACCAAGCCAAATGCCTGGGGCCGTCGTGTGATCCGCGAAAAGCCAGCCTCTTGCAACCGCCGCGTAGCCCCTTTCGAAACCGTGCGGCCTGATTTGCTCTCCAAGTCGCCAATATAGTGAAGCAGACGACCGCCTCGCTGCAGCACCCGACAAAGCTGACGATAAAATAGACCCGAGTACAGATCACCCGCCAGATTAAATGCCGGGGGATCGTGAATGATGCGTGTAAACGCCCCATCCTCGAACTGTTCAATCTCGTCGAAAACGTCACCGACAATCTGCGTAATTTTGGGGTTATCAAAGAGCACCTGCGACCATGGATTGAGGCGCGCCACCTCCAGCGCGGATGGCTCGATCTCGACAGTGATGACGCGCTCGGCGGTTTTTGCTGCCTCGATGGCGGTGTACCCCAACCCGGTCGCTGTGTCCAGAACGGTTCCCGTTATGGGAGCGATGGCCTTGATCTTTTCCAACGTGTCGCGGCGCGGGTCTGTGCCCTTGATGCGGTGCATTGGAATTCCAGACATCAGCATGGTCGGCGCGCTTTCTGTCGGCATCAGGCTGTAGAGGCAGTTCATTTCCTCCGAGAAGAACTGAATCTTGGAAGGAGCACTATCCTCGATCACAAAGCACCCACGCTCAGATGCTTTGATTTTCTCCAGATCGCTCCATGTCAAGGTTTGACCATCCGGGAAACGAACACCCTGCTGCTCCAACGCGACCTCTGTCGTGGTCAACCCCAAATCCAGAGATACCACCGCAGTCGCTTTGTCCGCCCGACGCGCCGTCAGTATATTCTGAACCTGAATGTATGACAGGACTATGTGTTCATTGTTCATTGATTCATTGTCATGGATGATCCACCGGCTCCAAAAAGTTACCCACGGCCCACCATTCTCGTTCCAAGTTCTCTCGATCCTGGATCTTCCACCACTCGGAGCCTGCTGATACCGTCGGCCCATCAACAATGATGAAAATCTCTCCATCCACCGCGACGTCCATACGGGTATAGGTCTCTCCGGGTCCCGCGCGCATGCTGAGACCATAGCCCCCGGTGCCTACCACTTTGACGTAGCGCCCGATGGCAACGTCGGGTGATATGGTCGGAGTTGGCTCTGTGGTGGGCGTCGGGGTTGGTGTGATGGCTTGGGTGGGGGCTGTGGTGGGTGTCCAGATAATGGGCGTGGGAGTGGGGCCGCTGCCGCTTGCCTGGCCGCGCAATAGGTACACTGCCCACAAGCCACACACGATCATCATCAGTAACGCCACGATGCCTCCCAATATCCAAACGCCAACAGGAACTGGTGTGCGTCCGCCGCCGTCTGTTGTGCTATCTGGTCTGACACGGGGTGTGGGGATTGTTTTGTCTGTCCAATCATCGTTTTGCATTGTGAACTCCTCCTTACCGGTCTTGTGCGAATTTCAACAGCTTTGGCAACCGATGGAACCCAGGTGCAGTCATTGCCCGTGGATTTATCTGCCGAAGCAGACGGAATGCCTCTTCGGGAGACAGACCCTGGTAGCGGATCAAGTATCCGGCCAGTATGGCCCCGGTACGATCCTTGCCAGCGTAACAGTGGACCAGGGTAGGCCGTCCTGCGGCTACCTCAGCGGCGACAAGGTCTATCACTGGCAGCATTCGTTGCACCAACCGTTGACGTGTGCAGGGGAGAATGGCCAACCAACTATTCAGAGGGACCTGATAATGACGAAATCCCGTTGCCTGGATCGCTGGTTCATCCCCTCGAATCAACGTGATGATGGTGCGTAAACCCTCATTCCAGATTCCTTCCAGATCCCAAGACGACATACCAGGTCCGGGTCGTCCGGCCAAAAGATCCGGTAATAACCAATAAATTGCTTTCATAGACCAACCTCTATCGTTACATCATCCATGTACAACGCCGCCGTGTTGTCGTCGCCATCGTTTTGAACGCCAATGTATAGCGTCACTGTCTGGCCTGCGAGCAAAGTCGAGTGGGTGCTTAGATCATACTCTCGGCGCTCCCACGCTTGGGCGTCAGATTGCCAACGCTCCAACTCGTAAGAATTGTTCGACTCGTCCCGCAGGCTGACATAATACCAATCGTCCATATTTTCCTCCTCGCTAATGGAATAGACCCATAATTCTAGCGCAACAGCATCAGACGGCATCACAAAAGTCTGTGCCACCGACGAAAAAGTGTTGTTTCCTGTTCCTGGTTCCTCCGGCAAGATGCCCGTCCGCGCACTCTGTGAGCCAGAATGCACCTGGCCGGTGTCATAAACTGCCAATTGGTTAAGTACCCAACTTTCGTCTGTCTCAAAGCCACCATTGACCAATACAGGCGGCGGACTGGACCCAAAGGCACGCATCACCAGGGGCAGCCAAATATCAATCAGTAGTGTGTTGTAAGTGAAACCAACCTCGTCCGGTGATAGATCGACCTGTCCGTCCATCGTCCAGGCGCGGGCGCGCAGGCGATAATCATCGTCGCTCAGTCCAAAAAGTGGATAGGTCCACGATGTGGTTCCCGTTGCCGTCAACCACCAAGTTGTCGTTAACCAAGCTGTCCCATTCGTCCAACCACTCCCTGTCCAGCGTGCGCCATCACTGATGCGCTCTATCTGAACCTCGATCCGATCAAATATCACCGCCGTTCCCGCCGACGCTGTCCCGCCGAACGGCGGCACGGTGTTGTGGACACTGCCATCAATGGGTGTCGTGATTTTTGTGTCCACAGGCATGGGCAGGCACAGACCCAAAAAGTCCAGCACACGTTCCATCACGGCAGGTTGCTGATCCGGCCAGATCGTCTCGAAAGGAAAACCTAGGTAAATCAATCGCTCGCAGTTGGTGGCCCCGTCATATTGCACCGCCGCTGTCCCTCCCAGGCCGCCATTGTATGATAGTGCCGCTGTGGAGCCATTGATCGGAATTATCTGATCGGCGTAATCTGCGTCGTACATCCCTGGCGCGTCGAATCGAAAAGCGCTCAGCCCCTCGAAAATAGAGCCCGTGGCCGGTACAACCTCGTAGGTTTCCGCGTCATCCCCGGCATAGTCGGCCCGCAGCACATTGTTGTAGAAATCGGGATCGCCTCCTTGGTCATCCAAGTGCCAACCTATCTCCGTGCCGCTCAAGAACAGCGCGCCCCCGCTCCCCAAAAAGCTTTCAAGCAGCGCTCGCTCCGTTGCGTTCAATGTCTCGTCTGGGGCAGACTCTTCGCCCAAGATCCAATCCACCAGCGCATAGTTGCCCAAGATCAACGAGTTGTCCGCTACGGCCTCGTTGCTGGTGCTGTCAAAAGGATAAAAAATGACTTTTCCGTGCTGAATCACATAGTCGTACCGGTTCATCCGATCCAGGAACATGCGCATATTGTATCCTTCTACCGGATCGGTTTCGGGGATCGTCATTGTGCGGTTGAGCCGGTCGAAACCGTTGACCAGCAACATTCCGGCAACGTCGCCAGTGCGGACGGCCAGGGTTTCGGTGGGAAAGGACTCGCCGCCGTCGTTGGTCGCAGTGACGCGGACAAAGAGTAGGGAATTTTGAGACAAGTTGGTGAGGGTATGTACGGTGGTCCCAGTCACGAGCACGCCGTTTGACCAACCCAAGCCGTCGGTGCTGGTGTAGACTCGGTAGCCGGTGGCCGCATCACCAACCAAATCAACAGTGTCTGTGGGAGAGGATTGCCAAGAGATTCGCACTTGCCCACCGACCACATTTTGTACCGCCAGGTGAGTTGGTGGCTCGGGGAGTTCGGTCAGGGCGATCGTGTCTCGCTGCTCAAAATATTTGACGATACCCTGATAAAGAGCGCGGGCGGCCAACATGTTAAACGTTGGTTCTTTGAGCGCATCTGTGTCTGTCGGGTGGTCGTGGTAGGCAATCTCGATGAGGGCGCCTGGCAGCGCATCGTCGGGATTGTCGTCCCATAGCTCGCGTAGTTCTCCCAGGTTCATACTGCGCGTGTATTCGGGCCAGGTGGGGTCCCATCCAGCTCGGATGTCGTGAACCAACTCGGTGTGGATGACGTCGCGCAAATCCTCGCTGCCTGGTGTGATCGGATTGCCCGCTCCATTGTGGATGATGCTCATCGTGCCATGTGTGGTCGTCTGGTAACCGCTGCTGGCGCCGTTGGTATGCCAAGAGACGTAGACGGCATCATCTCCGGTCCCAGCGTGCTCCCAACGGGCATAAATGGGCCGGGCAGTCACGTCGCCTGGTGGTTGATCCATCCCCATCCGCTGGGTGTAGTAAAAGGCAGCGACCTCCCACCAGGGTTTGTCCGGCGGATAGGGTGCGCTCGTATCGATGTCGGTCAGGTCATCGAAAATACCACCGCCAAAACGGACCGCATCGGCGACGACGACCCGCCCAGCCTGGGACGAAAGGTTGCTGAGTGTGATCATAGCGACCTCTCCGCCTCGAAAGCCATAGGTGCCGACATAATGCCAAGTGTTCCCGTGATGTCGCTGATCCACCGTCACCCGTGTCTCGCCGCCCGCGTGGTAGATGGTGTAATGGGCGTCGGGGGCGCAGTTGGCGCCGGGCCGGTACCAGACATAGACGGCGTATTCGTCATCGGTAGGCAGTGTGGCCGTCCATACAACGGTGGCGGTTGGTGTGCCGGTCACTGTCGTGGCATAGCGATAGTCGGTGTCTGCATAGCCTGTTCCCGTTGGGACGCCTGTCGCCCAGATGCCGTTCTCTGAATATCCGGTGCCCGAGGTGGGAGAATCGTTATCCATCACCACCTCGGCCCCGGTCATATCCCGCTCTCGGACCGGCCATACCAGCGCTCCGGCATTCCACAGATATTGCAACAGGTACTGGTTCACCGCCTCGGCGTTGTTATGATCCTCAATAATGGGGTTGGCGTAAGGTGAGGTCGGGTAGGGTGGACGTTGGGTGCGCCAATTGCTCACATTACTGTTCCACTCCCAACCATGTCCCGCACTGATGTAGACCGTCTTGCCGCTGAGTGCGCCTTGCGGTTGGCCTTGTCCGGGGGCTGGGGGTTGTCCCACGTAGGTTGTGGAAAAAAAATCTCCTTCGTCAAGCGCTGTCTCTTTGTGCGGAACTCGAATTTCGGGCAGGAAATCCGCCAGGGGTACAAATTTCTCCTGTCTGGCGTCCCAAGTTTCGATGCGCAGCTCGCGCCATTTCAACGGTTCCAGTGTCTGGCCGATTTGTTGGACGATTACCTCAAAGGTCTCGTGATCCAAGGTCCGCCGCGCATCCCACGACATATCCAGATAGACTGTGATGGCCAAGCCGGGTGATACATCGACTCTATCCAGCGTGGTTCCCTCTGGGATAGCAGACCACAAGCCCTCTGCCCGCTCGTCGCTGGTAGGGCCTGCCAAAAGCCTCGTCAACAAGTCTTCCGGGGTTGGGTCGTCGGCCAGTGCTTTGAGGGGGCGCTGGACACAGACCGGCCCCTGGTCAGACCAAAAGCAAACGGGCACGGACTCTTGGGCAGCGGTTGAAACGGTAAAGGCCATCAGTGAGACGCACACCCAAAGACCGACCAACAAGACCTTTGCTCTTTTGCCAATATGCATCGTCGTGTCCTCCAAATTTTGTCAAGTGCCAGATTTTTGTCTTGCCCATTGTAGCAATCTTTCCAAGGGCCAAGCGTTGATCACATCAGAGGTTGTGGCCCAACCCCGCCGAGCTGTCGCTACTCCAAAGGGCAGCACGGAAAAGTTACTCACATCGTGGGTGTCGGAATTGATCGCCACTTTCACCCCCAGCTCGATTGCCCGCCGCACGTGAGCATCGCACAGATCGAGCCGACCAGGATAAGCGTTGATTTCCATCGCCGTGCCTGTCTCGGCGGCGGCGCGGAAAATAGCTTCCATATCCAAATCGGCTCCCTCGCGCTGGTCGATTATGCGTCCGGTTGGATGAGCGATAATGTCCACATGGGGGTTGCGGATCGCAGCCAGCATCCGCGCTGTGACCCGATCCCGGTCTTGACGCAATCCCGTGTGTACTGCCGCCACGACCAGGTCGAATTCGGCCAGCACCTCGTCGTCAAAGTCGAGCGCGCCATCGGCCCGCACTTCAACTTCGATGCCTGCTAACAATTGAAAGTCGTCGCCCATTTGGCGATTGGTTTTTTCGACCTCCACCCGCTGGCGGCGTGCGTCATCAACCGTAAGCCCTCCGGCAACGCTCAAGCTGCGCGAGTGATCGGTCACCAGGGCGTACTCTAACCCGTATGCCTGTGCCGCTTGCGCCATCTCCAACAAGCTCTGTTTCCCGTCGGACCATGTGGTGTGGAATTGTAGATCGCCCTTGAGGTTTGCCATCTGGATAAGGTTGGGCAAACCATCCGCCAGCGCCGCCTCGATCTCGCCCCGGTCCTCGCGTAATTCGGGCGGGATGAGGGGCAGGTTCAACGTGGCATAGACCTCGTCCTCAGTGGCGCAGAGGATCTCGGTGCCATCTTTCTGCTCGAGTCCGTACTCGCTCAGGGAAAAACCCAGATCGAGCGCCAGCCCCCGCAGACGGATGTTGTGGGCCTGGCTGCCGGTAAAATATTGAATCGCCGTCCCCCAGCGCGCGGGCTCTAATACGCGCAGGTCTATCTGGAACCCCTCGTGGGTACGGATAGATGTCTTGGTGGGGCCGCTGAGCAGAACCTCTGCCACGTGGGGCTGCTCGCGAAAACAAGCCATCACCGGTTCGGGGTCGATTGACGCCACCAAGAGATCGAGATCCCCGACGGTCTCCCGCATGCGACGCAAGCTGCCCGCCGGAGCAGCCTGCACCACCCCCGGTACTTGCAACAACGTGTCCAGTATCACGTGAGCCAGGGGCCAGGCTGCGCCCAGCAGGGTGCGTCCGGTGCGTCGTTTTAGTGCCTCGATACCGGCTAACACCTTTTGCTCGCTCTTGGCTCCTATACCGGATAGGGTGCGCAGGCGGCCCTCTCGCGCTGCTTGTTCCAGCGCCTCAACGCTGGTGATGCCCAACTCTTTCCAGAACAGCGCTACCCGTTTGGGACCGACGTCGGGAACCGCTAGCATCTCGACCACCCCGGCAGGTACCTGGGATTCAAGTTTTTCGTAGGCGCTCAGGCTGCCCGTGCGCATCAGTTCGTCGATCTTGGAGGCCAGCGTCTTGCCGATGCCAGGGATCGCCTCCACCTCTCCCGCCTGCCAGATTTCCTCCAGCGGGCGGCCCAAGACGGCGACGTTCTCCGCTGCGCGGCGATACGCCAGGATGCGGTGGTAGTTTGCTCCCTGAATGGACAGCATGTCGGCCATTTTACTAAAGATATCGGCTATGGCTTGGTTCCTCATCTAGTCCTCCAAATTTGTTGTTTGATTATAACTCTATCCCTCCGGCTTGACCAGTCTCTTGCTGACATTCGTGATAATTCGTGCAATTCGTGGCAAAGAAAAATATCTGGTAGAATTTCTCGTCGAAATTGCTGTTCCGTACGATTTGTGATAAGCTACGGTGACATCATCCAATGCAAAGGACGATTGTTTTGGAGGGCAAGTATGGACAAGAAAATTCCCGTTATTCTCGACTCAGACATTGGCACCGACATTGATGATACCTGGGCATTGGCGATGCTGCTCAAGTCACCCGAACTAGACGTTAGATTGATCGTGACCGGTACAGGTGACACGACATACAGGGCCAAGATCGTAGCCAAGATGCTGGAAATTGCCGGTCGGACGGACATACCTATTGGAATAGGTATACCGTTTGAAAACACCGCAAACCGCCAGGCAGCGTGGGTCAAAGGTTATGATATGTCCAGTTATCCCGGCCTGATCCATGAGGACGGCGTCGGCGCGATTGTGGATATGATCATGAATTCGCTCGAGCCGGTCACACTCGTTGGCATCGGCCCTTTGCCAAACATCAGTGCCGCGCTCAAGCGCGAACCGCGCATCGCCGAACGGGCCAGGTTTGTTGGGATGCACGGCAGTATACGGCGCGGCTATGGAGGAAGTAAAGAGCCTGCTGCCGAGTACAACGTGGTCTGCGATCCCCAAGCGTGCCGTGAGGTCTTTGCCGCTCCGTGGGACGTCACCATCACGCCGCTCGATACTTGCGGCATCGTCAGGCTAGCGGGAAAAAGATATCAAGCAGTGCGCGATTGTAGTGATCCGTTGGTTCAAGCCGTAATCGAGAATTATCGGATTTGGGTCAAAAACACCAAGTGGGCACAGGGGATCGACCCCTCAACAGAAAGCTCGATTCTCTTTGACACAGTCGCCGTCTACCTCGTTGTTTCTGAGAACCTATTGGTGATGGAGGAATGGGGTATTCGGGTGACTGACCGAGGCTATACCGTCGTGGACGACGATGCCAATCTCATCAACTGCGCGGTGGATTGGAAGGACCTACCCGCTTTTACAGACTTTTTGGTACGACGGTTGACGAGATAACGTAAATTCGAGTCAGGATGCGGTCGCAATGAACAATTAGTGTGACCATGTCCTGGCCGTTGGCTGGATGTGGTGTTGTATAGTCGGATGCTCTGCTACTATTGTTAACAGACGCAAATTCCCAGGCTTTTTATCTCTTCAGGCAGTTCTGTGCCTTCGAGTGACTTGGCCTGGGCAAGCTGTTCGCCGGTCACCTGGGCCCCGAGTAGGCATGCATCACTCAGATCAGTTCCGCTCAGGTCGGCTTGGAGCAAATTGGCGCCACTCAAATCAGCCGCGTGCAAATCAGCTCCTCCCAGATCGGCTCCACTGAAATCAGATTCGCACAGATCAGATTTACGCAAGTTTGCCCCACGTAGATCAGCTTTGCCCAAGTCGGCTACACTCACATTAGATTGGTACAAGTTTGCTCCGCGCAGGTTGGCTCCACGCAAGTTAACTCCGCGCAGGTCGGCCTCGTACAAGTTGACTCCGCGCATATTGGCATCGATCAAATAAGCGCCGATCAAATCGACCCAAGACATCTCGGCGCCATTCAAATTGCTTGCGTGCAAGCTGGCGCCGATCAAGTTGGCGCCGATCAATCTGGCTCCGACCAAGTCGGCCACGCTCATGTCGGCCACACTCAAGTCAGCCACGCTTAGATCGGCTCCACGAAGGTTGGCCCCGCTCAGATTAGCTCCATTCAAATCGAGACCGCTCATATCGAGATCACTCAAGTCGAGCCCCCTCATGCGGAGACCGTCTCCGGCACCAATCAAAGCCAATACTAATTCTTTGCGATCTATCTCGGCCATTTTGTTTTACCTCCTTGTCGCTCCCGAGCATTTAAACGTTTAGCCCATCTTTACTCGTACACTGGAAAGTATAGTGTCACTTGGCACAAAAGTCAAAATTAGTTTGCATTCCCAAGCCAGCATTTGACAGAACTTGTAGAGCGTGTTAACATCTATGCTATGGAACGATTGAGCTTGATATATCCAAATTTGTCCAATGCACCGCCAGATAGAGATATTTGAGCCTGGCGGTGTTCTTTATTTACAATAATTTTCTGGAGTAAACTGTATGACTGAGAAATTACGCATCATACCCCTGGGCGGCCTGGGGGAAGTCGGCAAGAATATGCTGAGCATTGAGTATGGCCGAAACATTCTAATCATAGATTCAGGGATCATGTTCCCTGAATCAGACATGCTGGGAGTTGATTATATCATCCCCGACTGGGAATACCTGCATGCCAAAAAAGATCACATCCGCGCGATTGCCATTACCCATGGCCACGAGGATCACATCGGCGCATTGTCCCACTTTTTGGAGGAATTCAATGTGCCGGTCTACGCCACGCGGCTGACCCGAGGTCTGATCGAGGTCAAGTTAAAGCGACGGCGGCGGCTATCAGAGCCGGCCAAGTTCCATACCTACGCTCCCGGAGACGTTATCAATATTGGCCCTTTTACCATTGAGCCTTACCACGTCTGCCATTCTATTCCCGACGGCGTGGGACTGGGCATTACGACGCCGGCAGGATTGATCGTGCACAGCGGTGACTTTAAATTCGACCACACACCGGTGGACGGTTGGCCCACCGATTACGCCAAGCTGGCCGAGTTCACCGGTCGTGGCGTGTTGGCGCTTCTTTCTGACAGCACCAACTCGGATCGTCCTGGCAACACGCCATCAGAGATGATGCTGGAGAGCGCGTTCCACCAGGTGATGCGAGAGGCTCCCGGTCGAATCATTGTGGCAACCTTTGCCTCACTGATTTCGCGCATCCAGCAGGTTGTGGATGTGGCAACCGAGCATGGCCGCAAGATCGCCATCGCCGGAAAAACGATGGCCGATAACACAAAGATGGCGCGCAAGTTGGGCTATCTCAATATCCCCGATGGTACATTGCTGACCTTGGGAGAGATCAAAAACTTGCCCGCCCGTGAAACCATTATCATGGCCACAGGCACCCAGGGCGAACCGACAGCGGTCTTGAGCCGTCTGGCGGTTGGGCAGCATCGCTCGTTGAACATTCGTCAGGGAGACACCGTGGTGTTTTCCTCGCACACCATTCCGGGTAACGAAGAATTGATCCACCGCGTGGTCAACCGTCTCTTTCAACAAGGGGCAGACGTTTACTACGAGCCTTCTTCCCCCGTACACGTCTCGGGTCATGCCAGCCAGGAGGAACAAAAGCTGCTGATCAATTTGCTCCGTCCCCGATTCTTTATCCCCATCCACGGCGAGTTGCGCCACCTCAAGCAACACGGCAAGACTGCGCGCCAGTTGGGCATCCCGCCCGAAAACGTCGCGGTGGTTGAAAATGGGTACACGCTGACCCTTGGCGATCGGTTGGAGATTGGCGAGCGGGTGCCTGGCAGTTACGTCTTTGTCGATGGTGCGCGGGTGGGTGAAGTTGGGCCGGCGGTGATGCGTGAACGGGAAGCATTGGGAAGAAACGGTTTCGTGATGAGTGTCGTTCATTACAAACGCCGGAAAGGTTGTCCTGTAGGGAGACCGCGCATCATCACCCGTGGCTTTATCTTTGTTCCCGATGCGGAGGATCTCTTGGCTGAAGCGGAAGAAGTCACCCTGGCTGCGGCGTCGGTGAGCCCTGGAACACCGTCAGCAGAGGTAGAAAAGCGGATACAGACAGCATTGTCCAAGTTTTTCTATCAGGAAACCAAAAACCGCCCCATCGTGATTCCGACGGTGATCGAAGCATAGCTCACAAACCCGTAGGGATCAGTCAAACAATGACCACACCTGACATCTTTGGGGATGGTTCCCTAGTCTGTGATGAGAAACTGAATTATTCGTGAGTTATAATGACGGCAGTTTGGTCTTTCCGGGCCGACTTTTCCCCAATATGCCGTTTCTGGTCCAAAAATCTGGTTTTTGCCTACGTCTGGGGGGTATCGTTGGGCTAGAATGAGTCATACAAAGGCCATAATCCCACGAATGTCTCATGCTTTGTCACAGCGTAGGGACCCATCCCGGATTTGTCTGATTGCGAATTGTGGGGGGGGGTATTTTTTGTTTCTCCTATCCTTTAATTTAGATTTGGAGAACACGAGCTGTGAAAGCGTGATGCGTGAAACGTAAAGCGGGCGGCCACGGAGGACCGCCCTTTTTCTTTCTCCCTGATACGAGTCGAACAAAACCACATCTAGAGATGTTGGGTTCTCGAATTTGGGTCAATTAAACCCGCTGAACTCGCTCCCACGTTTGTACCGCCAACTCTCGCGACCGGGCGGTGATCGTTTCCTCGTCCAAAGTAAGCAACTTGCGGTCGCGCATCAGTACCTGCCCGGCGCAGACGGTGGCCGTGATTGCCGAAGCCTCCACGCCAAATAGCAGATGCCAGGGTAGATTCCCCGCTGTCAGTGGTGTTGTGGGGCGGTAGTCCAAAAGGACGAAATCAGCGGCAGTACCCTGACACAGTTCTCCAAGTTCTAGATCGGGCCAGAAAACGCGCGCGAGTTGGGCATTGTGTGCATAAGCCATCCGCATCACCAGGTCGCCGGGCATTGCGAGAGGGTCTCGTTGATCCAATTTGTGGATCAGATAGGCGGCCTTTATTTCGGCCAACATCTGGTTGGAGAAACCGTCGTTGCCCAGGCCCAGGTTGACACCGGCCTGCAGCATTTGCTCAACTGGCGCTACCCCCACGGCGTTGTTCATATTCGAGCGTGGCTGGTGCGTGACCCACGTGCCGGTCTTTGCCAGCACCTCGATCTCGCTCTCGTCCACGTGGACGCAGTGAACGGCAATGGTGCGGGGGCCAAGGATACCCGCATCGTGCAAGCGGTGGACCACGCGCTTTCCCGATTTTCGTAGGGAATCGTCCTGATCCGATCCATCCTCCGCGGCATGGATGTGAAAGCCCATCCCCAGATCACCTGCGGCGGCCACGCAATCCGCCAAAGTTTCGTCAGAAAGCGTCAGAGAAGCGTGCAATCCAAAAGATGCGGCGAGTTTCGAGTTTCGAGTTGCAAGTTTCGAGTTGGCAAAGCGCACATTTTCGGCGATACCGGCTTGGGCGCGTTCTGGTCCGTCCCGATCAGTGACCTCGTAACACAAAGAGGCCCTCAGCCCCGCTTGCTGCACTGCTTTGGCAATGATATCCAGCGAGCCTTCGATGGCGTTGGGGCTGGCGTGGTGGTCGATCAGCGTGGTTGTGCCGTGCCGGATCGCGTCTACCAGGCAGACCAAGGCTGAATACTGCACGTCTTCCAGCGTGAGTGCTTTGTCCAGTTTCCACCACAGCCGCTCCAGGATCTGGGGAAAGTTGGTCGCTGGCTCGCCCGGAATGGCCATCCCACGAGCAAAAGCTCCGTAAAAGTGTGTGTGGGCACAGATAGCGGCTGGGAGCACCAGTTGCCCGTTTGCGTCCCATCGTTCAGCATTGGGGTAGCGGGGGATCAGTTCATCGGTGGTACCCAACGCGGCGATGTGACCATCCTCGACGAGCAACGCGCCATCGGTAATGAGTTGGGGATCGTTGCCCAGTGTGGCCAAACGAGCGTGGGTGACAAGCAATTGAGGCTTGGATTCTGCCATCATCATTCTTCCTCCTGTTGGTTTCCTGCTGCCAGTCTATTGGTGGATATTGTAACCTGTTTCATCTGGCTTGTCCAACGACCAGGTGTTAGTTTTTTCCAGTTTTTAATTCCTCCCAAAATTTACACTGGAAAGGCTCATAAATCGCACGCGAGTTACAAAGTAACCGGAAAAACTCGAGGAATTTCCCTAGTGGGGGTATTTTAGTCGTGGCGCGAGTGGATTCTCTTGCAAGTGTCGACGTTTTGACCAAACCCCTGGTGCAAAACGTTCTAGCCACTGTCTCTTGGGGCGGTTTGTGTGAGGAGAAAAAAATGTCACGCTTGATCTGCCCATGAGGCCGGTGGTTGAGAGCAATGTAGAGCGATTCTGTGCTATTTACCTTCCAAGTGAAATGCATTTGGTGCTCGTTGCTCTCGAAACCGCTAGACTTGCAATTCGCGTAGGTAAGGGTAAAATAGAATAGTACCAACATCGAGATGACCTCACAGACGCGATATCAGGGAGAGTTATGATGCAGTCAATGGGACATGCTTTTTATGTTTAAAGAAATCCTAATTCCAGCGGTTGGTTTGATCCTGCTGTTACTGATTATTCTGGTTCTGTGGAGAAAACGGGCGCAAGCAACATCCTCATCTCCCCATCCCTCTACCGCACCTCCTCTTCCCGTGACCGGACCTTATCTAGAGAGCGCGAGCACCGCCGATGACCAGCATCGCTTTGGTCTAAAGCCCGGCGGCATTACTATTGGACGGTCACCAGAAAATGACATGATCATCACCCAAGATTTTCCCGATTGGGAGACTGTTTCCCAACGCCATGCATGGATCTATCAATGGATCGATCATTGGATTGTCGAGGACGTCAGTTCTATGAATGGCATTCAGGTGAATGGGAGACGCACCAGACGCAACCTGCTGCGCGATGGTTGGCAACTGGACATTGGCGGGGTAGCGTTTGTGTTCCGTGAGACCACAGAGGAGATAGAACAATGACAGGGAAATGTCCTGACTGTGGTTATCGAAACCGTGGCTCTGCGCAGTTTTGTCATCATTGTGGTACCGAGATGGTAGATCGAGATTCTGCCGGTCTGGATACCCAACCCTCTCTTCCTGCAATACCGCAACCTCCTGTTCCCATTCTCTCATCTGATACCCGGCCACTTTCAAGCGTCAGCGCTGCCTTTGCTCCTCTGCCAGAAGGTGCGTTGCTTCATCATGGGCAATACGTGGTTTTGGAATTGCGCAATACGAACGAGCATTCGAACACATACCTGGCGGAGAATATTACACATGTATGGTTGTGCCCCAATTGTGAGACGGAAACGTTTACCGCCAATGAGCGATTCTGTTTTGCCTGTGGCGCAGCTCTTTCTGATGTCGAACCATTGCACTTGCGCTATCTGGTACATGAAAGTGCCAACGAACAGACCTTTGTGCTAGAAGCCCAGTTGATTGATATGCATCTGATGCATCCGGGTTTGTTGTTGCCCCACGATGTGTTTGCCGAGTCTCCCTATGGTCCTGCCCGCCACTATTTGGTGGAATCCGAGTATGCGCCTCCTTTGGCAACCTCGCTTCCCGTACCTCAAGGGCTTGGCCGCGTACTGGAGTGGGGCACGACCCTGGCACAAGCGATGGATTATTTGCACAGCCACTATATCACATTGCGCGAGATCAGCCTGAAACAAATTGCCATGCCAGGAAAAAATGCCCGCTGGACACACCTGAGTGCGGCAACCATTATTCCGCCAGAGGCCCGTTCGACGGCCGAGAGTCATTTTGTCCAAGATGTGCGAGAGCTGGCTACGTTACTCATCTACTTGGCATCTGGTCCCCAGCAAGACGTTCATGCACAAATGCCTGAACCAGCGGCAGAGGCCTTTTCTCTGGCACTGGCAGAAACTACTCAAATGACCGCATCCCAGTTCGCCACGGCCCTGGACGATGCCTTACAGCAACTGCGCCGTCCAAGCAGCGTTACCCTCGTCGTTGGACATCGCACCGATGTAGGGCGGGAACGCTCACTGAACGAGGACAGTTTATTGACTCTTTGTGCTTCTTCGGTGTACCAATCCATAGACACACCGGTGGGTTTATTTGCCGTCGCTGATGGAATGGGCGGACACTCGGCCGGCGACGTAGCCAGCCGCCTAGCGATTCAGGCCATCGCGCAGCAAACGGTGAACCAGGTGCTGTTTCCGACTGCTGTTGGGGAACCTTTACCCGAGGCCCGTGAATGGATGGTGTCCACGGCAAAAGCGGCCAATCAGAATGTGTATGACCAGCGGAAAATCGCCGGTACCGATATGGGCACCACTTTGGTGATGGCACTCGTCGTCGGTGACACGGCAACCATCGCAAATGTTGGAGACAGCCGCGCCTATTTGCTCACGCAGAGCAAAATTGTTCAACTCACCACCGATCACTCGTTGGTCGAACGTCTCGTCGCCACCGGTCAAATTACGAGAGCAGAAGCTGCCCACCACCCCCAGAGAAACGTTATCTACCGCGTCATCGGTGACAAACCTCGGACAGACATCGATACGTTTGAGCAACGGCTGGCCCCTGGCGAAGCGCTTCTCCTATGTTCCGATGGTTTGAGCGGTATGGTATCCAACGATCAAATGTGGCTCATCTGGAATACTTCGACTTCACCTCAGGAGGCCTGCGATCGCTTGGTCGAGGCAGCCAACCAGGCTGGGGGTATCGATAACATCACCGTTGTGATCGTACAGATTGCCGAATGATCGAGCAGGGAACAAAGGATTGGAGGTCATAATGAAACGTCATCTCGCTTTCCTGGCTTGTATACTGGCAACCTTGTTCACCGGTTGGACACTCTGTCGCGCTCAAGAACGGGGACCGCTGGTCAACATCCTGGGTAAAGCAGAGACGACTCCGCCCAATGCCCACGTCTACGTCTCGGTGGTTGATCCCAATACCGGACGTGCGATTGATGATCTGAGTGACGCCAACTTTGCCGTCCAAGTCTCCGAACAGGACGTAGATGTCACGGCGACCCTGGAAACCAACGGAGTCGCCGTGGTGATCGTGATTGACCGGGGAGGAATCGCCCGGCACGGAGATCAGCGCATCGGCCCGGCAGTCGAGTTGGGAGATCGTCTTTTGCGCATACTCCATGTAAATGGAACCCCCAATGCCGACCTGGTGGCCCTCATCGGCATCCGAGGCCGGGAAGAAGGCGGTCTTGTTCCTCTGGTGAATTTTACGGATTATGATCCTAATGCTGTGCGCAACGAGTTTGACAAAATACGCACTGAAGCTGTGGAAGAAGTGACTCCTCTGTACGACGGGATAGACCGGGCCATCGAGTGGATCACCGAGAACAGGAATCCCCAGGTTCGAGAGAAACTCGCGCGCCGGCGTCCTATCATTGTTGTACTTTCTGATGGTATTGACAACCAGTTCAGCAGTGAATCACACGAGACGATTATTATCAACAAATGTCTCCAGAACGACATCCTGTTATATGCCGTCCGAATGGAAGCGCGAGGTCACAGTACGGATGCGGACAATCTAGAGGCATTGGCTTTGCAAACGAACGGCATCTATGTCACCCACAATATAGACACTCACAATCAGGTACTGGGCTTATTTGGGGATATTGTTACCCAACGCCACTCTTACCGTGTCACATTTCCGTTGTACAGACCACAGGGTGATTATCAGGCGAACATCCAGGTCCTGAATACCTTGGTGGGCGATGGCTCGGATGAAACGACCGTTGCCTCGCAGTTACAGGTGCCAGAGATTGAATTGACGGCACCGTCGAACGGCGAGCGTTACACGGTACCGTATTCCAAAACGCTGGGGGGATTTTTCTCGGTCCCCGTTGTTCTGCATACGCAAGTGACGCCAACAGACGGAGCCGCGCGAGACCCCGAAAAAGTACACTACTTTGCCAACGGTGTGCTCATCGGAGCCAGCACCACGCCACCCGATTTCGAGTTTGTCTGGGACGTGAGCACTGTTGTGACGGCGACCGAACAAATACAGACGCAAGAATTTACCCTGATTGCGGAAGCCGATGACGTATACCTGGACGGAAAGATGATGAGCCAGCCGACCAACGTTCACGTGACCTGGGAGGCAAAAGAGGTTCCCGTCGTAGAAGCAACGGTTGAACAAGTCAAACAGAATTGGTGGATGATCGGACTCTTGATTGGACTATTGGTCGGGCTGGTGCTTTTGTTCATCCTCCTCATCCGAACACGCGGCGAAATGGCTCGCAAGATAGCCGCGCGCACCACCGGTGTGCTCAGAGGAGTCACCAAACGCCTGGGCAGTACCCCGGCCCGTGCACCGGGCAAGTTGGTCGTCGTTCAAGGGGCCAATTTAGGTAAAGAGTTTCGCCTGGCGGCCAACGTGGTCAAGATCGGGCGCGATCCCCAGTTCTGTGACTTTGCGCTGTACGATGATTTTAGCTCCAACCCACATTTTTCGGTCCAACTGGAACAGACCCAATTTTACATTACCGATGAGGGAAGCACCAACGGCACGCAGATCAACGGAATGCCAATTCCCCCTCACCAGCGGATACTGCTCCAGCCAGACACGATCATCGAAGTGGGGCAAACGCGGCTTCAATTCAAGCGATTGGGCGGTACAACGCGCCACCTCGGTGGACGGTCCGAGGAGAGCCCTGTCTCTGACAAACCAGCAGATGACCCGCACAAGACGCAACCAGGGTTGTCATTTGAGGCGGTATAGGGGCCTGCACAGTCACAACCGGATTAGGAACATCAGGACGGGCAGAATCAATCAGTATTATTCAGTCATTACTGACTGATGCACGAGGCAAACAGAAATTGAAATCGGAACTGGATCATATCCAAATTGGCAGCATCATTGGCCCCTACCGCATCGTGCGCGGATTCAGGGGACGTGGTGGTATGGCGCGCGTTTTCGAGGTAGAGGTGCGCAAAAAATACCGCCAGCCCGACCTTCCCCGCCGCCTGGCGCTCAAAGTCGCTATGGAAGAATTTCAAGATGCCTTGGTTGCCGAGTCCGATTTTCTTCGCCGTTTTGATCATCCAAACGTAGTGCGCATTTTTCCTTTGGCTGGCTATCATCGTCCGGTCTACGCAGCCCGCGAGCGATTCCCATTTGGTTGGGGATGGTACTATACGATGGAATTATTGAGCGGAAAACCGCTCGAACATCACTTGACCAGCACCACTTCTAGCCTGTTTCGCTCACGACATCGAAAAGGACGCCGTCTAAGCATATTAAAGGTATTGGGTATCGCTTGTCAGCTCGGCGCCGCGTTGGCGCATATCCACGAACGACATGTGATCAACCTGGATCTCAAGCCCGGTAACGTGTTGATCCGGCAGCGGCGCTTGAACTTTGTGCGAGGCAGCATACCCCAAGTGGTGTTGTGTGACTTTGGAATTTCTAGGGATTTGCGTTATCCGCGTGCTGGATTGCTGGGTGTGGCAACACCAGAATACATTTCGCCCGAACAGACATCAGAACTCGGGCGGCGGCACCAGCGACTGGACGCCCGCTCTGATATTTTTTCTCTGGGTATCGTGTTGTACGAGATGCTTACCGGTGTCTTGCCTTTTGAAAAAATTGTGCGAGTGGCCGACCCGACCTATATCCCGACGCCCCCCAGACAAATTCGCCGCTCCATTCCGCCGGTACTGGAGCAAATTGTAGTCAAGGCTCTGGCCAAGAATCCGGCGCATCGCTTTCAGACCGCCACAGAGATGCAGGCCGCTCTCAACCAAGTGTCAAAACCGCTTGATTGGGAAGCGGCTGCGCGATGTGCGTTCGCTGGCGTTGCACTGATTGCTTGTATTACTGCTGGGGTGTGGCGGGTTAACAACTCTATACCCCCTTTTACTTCTCCTACTTCAACGCCAACGCCTACCGTCAAGATCAGCACGCGTATGCCCACACACACGCCTACATCCACCACCTTGGCAACCACACCGGCTCCTACCGCCACGCCGACTGTTACCAAATATGCTACATCTACGCCCGCGCCAACGTTCACGCCGACGAATACCCGGCGGCCTGTCACATCCACTCCAACCCCAGGAGGCAATTGATATGGACGCCGCTCATTTGCCACAGAACTCCCAACCTACTTTTCAACCGGCTGCCATGTCGCTAGCAGTGTGGGGGGCGACGGACAAAGGCCGAAAGCGTGAGGGTAACGAGGATACCATATTCCCACACTCGGGATCAGACACCTCCTACTTTCAACCCGGTTCGCAGCACTTGGCCCAGAGAGGCCAACTGCTCATCGTTGCCGATGGTGTGGGGGGAGCAAAGGGAGGGCGTGAGGCCAGTCAATGGGTCACTCGCGTCGCCGTAGAGCGATATTACGACATGACCGGGCCTGACCTGGGAATGGGCTTGAGAACTGCCATCGAGGCTGCTAACAACTCGCTCTATCAATACAACCAAAGTACCGGCACCGGCGAGGCTGGTTGCACGACGGTAGCTGCCGTCATCTATGGAGATACGCTCTACGTTGCTAACGTTGGTGACAGTCGTGCCTATCTGTTGCGAGATGGACAACTCACCCAACTGACTCGGGACCACACGTTGGCCCAGCAAAAAGCGGATGTGGGCATCATTCCGCAGGACCAAGTCGAAACAGACCCTGGTCATCACATGCTGACCCGTTCTATGGGAGCTATACAGAACGTACAGGTGGACCTCTTTCCCCCCCTACAATTGGCTCCCGGCGATATTGTGCTCTTGTGCTCTGACGGCCTCACCGATATGCTAAAAAATGCAGAGATTGCCCGGTTGATCGGCAATAACCTGCCCAAACGTGCTGCTCAGCGGCTGATCGCGGCTGCGAATCAAAGTGGTGGTGTAGATAACATTTCCACTGTTATCGCACAGGTGGGACGCAAGC
The DNA here is from genome assembly GCA_024232355.1 of Chloroflexota bacterium. The sequence continues at coordinate 20,049 of JAAEPW010000954.1, forward strand.
CGTCATCGGCTGGCAGTGGACTGATTGGTACCATTCAGGGTATATTCCCAGGTCAAAAGACCGTTCTGTTGACTGGAGCAGTGTTGATAATTACGGCGGTGTGTGTAATGGCAAGCTTGGGCCTGTGGATCTATGATGGTCAGCAGGCTACCTCAACTCCCAAATCTACCAGTGCGGCGACGTTAACCCCAACAGCAACATTGACCTTGGCAGCCACCGCCACAATGCAAGCAACAGAAACACCATTGCCCAACCAAGCGACCTCTACGCCAGCGCCAACGGCTACACCGACGCCGACAAATACGCCAATTCCTGATACTGATCGCGATGGCATTCCTGATCCAAACGATGAATGTCCGAGCGAATTCGGACAGCCCGAGTTCAGTGGCTGCCCCGATAGCGATGGCGACGGCATACGCGACCTGGACGATCAATGTCCCAACGAATTTGGTCCACCTTTGTTCAACGGATGCCCGGATCGTGATGGCGACGGCATCCCCGATTACCAAGACGCTTGCCCTGACCGAGTTGGGCCGGCGGACAATGGAGGATGTCCAAGACCACAGGAACCAAAACCAGAACCAGAGCCAACCGAAACACCGCCACCACGTTGAGTAACCATTATTTTTTGGACTATTATACATCTCGGGAGATGTGATAATGAAAAAAGGAACCCTATCCATTGTTATAACCATAATAGCGAGTGTTCTCTTGCTAACCTCTTTATTCCTATTCCTGGGCGGTATGCGCGCCCAGGCAGCACCACCATCAGAGCCTCATGCTGGTCAGTCCGGTGTCGCGTTCTGGCAACAGGAAACGTACACACCAGCGGTGACCATCACGCTGCCCGCTGCCAATGCGATCTTGACCACCACACACCTACCAGCATATCCGGTACAAATTGGGTACAATTGTGGTACCCTGTGCATCGGCTCGGCGATGCTGGATGCAGTTTCGGTGACCGTGGACGGCGGCGCGACGTATCACGAGGCTACCTTTGTGAGCGGTACGTTGGGACTGTTATATATCTATGACTGGCCTCTTTCTACAAAAGATTATGTGTCTCACACACTTGTGGCTCGGGGCCGCAACCTTTGGGGTAACATCGGTGCATCCGATCTGGTAACCGTTTACGTAGACACTGTTCCACCTCAGATAGTAATCACGGCTCCCATGTACACAGAAGAGACGAGTTTTGTCGTCTCCTGGTCGGCGACTGATGGATCGGGTATCGTCGAATATGACCTTCAATACCGGCGGGATGACCACACATTGTGGACGGACTGGATTACCAACAGCGACGTGATTAGCCGGGTATTCACGACGACCGCCCAAACAGTGGCAGAAGGGCACACGTACGTCTTTCGAATGCTGGCTCGAGATATAGGCAACAATCAATCAGTGGCGATGCGCTCAGTGCGAGTGGGAGATTACTATATCTTTTTGCCCCTCATCCTACGAAACCCTATCATTGAAAACGGTGACTTTGAAAGCGGCGATTTTACCAGTTGGCAGCACGGAGGTGAGTTGGATCAATCTGTAGCGTCTGACCAACCGTACGGGGGTACATATTCTGCTCTGTTGGGTAACCCCTCATATCTCAACGGCGCTGTACCTGAGGGCAGCGCCTGGATTACCCAGACTATCAAGGTACCAAGCAACGGTACGCCCGTTCTTAGTTTTTGGTATCGCATCTTTAGCTATGATGTGATCACGAGTACCAACCACGGATGCTGCTATGACTATCTGGACGTAGTGTTGGAGGATACATCAGGTGAGATGTTGGAAAATTTGCTACGAGATGGTTATACTGGCCCCTGGGAGAGCAACATCTTGCGGGACTTGGGTTGGCGTAATTTTACTTTTGACCTCAGTGCCTATCGTGGACAGACCATTCGTATTCGCTTTGCCAACTTTAACACTGGCGGCCCCACGAACGATCCGACATATAACACCTATACCTACTTGGACGACATTGCGATCGAGCGAGAGACAAACTAATCATCCACAATATGGATAACAACCAGAACCAGCGACTTTGTGAGTCAGATCCAAACATATTGAAAAGGAGAAGTACGATGATAGAGTCAAAACCTACTAGTGTTGTAAACGTTCCCACATACGCCAAGATCGGATTGATTGTCTTGATCACGGTGGTTCCCCTGCTGCTAACGCTGAGCATCGTGATCGCGCAATCACCTATTTTCAATTCTTCAACCAAAACCGGCCCACAATATGCCAGGTACAATGATACCATTACCTATACCATTGTAGCCATAAACACCGGAAGCCCAGTGCAGAACGTGACTCTCACAGATGTGCTGCCTAGTGGAGTCGAGTTCGTACCGGGCAGTTGCACCTATAACGAAGGCGCCTGGTCCTGGCCCTGCGATGATGACCCGCCCAATCCTATGTGGGATCCAAAGAATTTTGCCCCTGGTACCCGCATAACGACCACGTTCAGAGCCTTGGTAACTGCATCAACCGCAGGTACGGCATACATACCGTTGATCAACTATGCCTACATTGACTGGGGCAGCGGGGTGCAACCGGTAACCGCGACCACCATGATATTATCTGCTATTCCTGAATTCGACCTTTTCTACGAACCCAGTCCGCCGAACGCTGACACGGGTGAGGCAATCACCTATACCATCGTTGCAGTGAATAATGGTGATTCGGTGTCGAACGTTGTTCTCTCAGACACGCTGCCCAATGGCGTTTCATTCGTTCCTGGCAGTTGCTCATATGTTGTAGCCACGCCGGGCACTCTGAATTTTTCACGATCTTGCTACGACCAGCCCCTGACTCCTGGACAAGATCGGCTGGTATGGCAGGAAGATATGGCTCACGGTGTCCGCATCACGACTACCTTTGTTGTCTCGGTAATCGTACGCGAAGGCAGTGCGCGATGGCCGTTACAAAATTGCGCCCACCTCGGCTGGGGCATTATCCAAGAAGAACTCTGTTCTACCTCACTGGCAAACCCGACAGTCTACATCTATTTGCCAATGTTAATGCGTAACTATAGCCGCGATAATTATGAACCCAACGACACACCTGAGCAAGCCTATGGTCCCTTGGTGTCAGGTAGAGTCTACCAGGCATACATCTGGGATGCAATGGACCAAGACGACTATTATTATATCACTCCTGTATCCAGCACCTTGACCGTAGATGCTCAAGTTCAATTGACCAATATCCCGGTCGATCGCGATTATGACCTGTACATCTATTACTATGACCCGAGTGCTTGCGCACCCTATAACGGATACTGTGAAGTCGCTAACTCTGTCGAGCCTGGCAATACGGACGAAAGCGTGACGTTTACTCCTACGGGAGGACGGCGATACTATATCCGAGTTTTTTCTGACATTATGAGTGGTGGGTACGACGACGAGCAGTCATATCACTTGATAGCTACCTATCAGTAGAGCCAATATAGATTGCAAGAAAGCGCTGGCCAATCTACCAAGAAGGAGAGCGTCTATGCCTGTATGCACGAACTGTGGTTCGCAACAACCCGACGGAGCCGCTTTTTGCGACGAGTGTGGAGCAAAACTGGAAAAAACGATCATGCCGCCTGTCGTCGCTATACCGCAACACACTCCAACTGCTGTTAACACGGCTTGTTCTGTCTGTGGTACATCGGTGATACCCGGTGAAGCTTTTTGCGATAATTGTGGTGCAGCTTTAGAGTATGATGCTGTGCCTATCCCACAAGCGCAGCCTGCTGGCCCTGACCCATCTATTGCGCCCACAGTTCTTGCCTCGGCGCAAGCTGATGTACAGACTTGTACGGATTGCGGCGCCCAACTAGATTCGGGCAGTAACTTTTGTGACATGTGCGGCGCGCCAGCGAACACCACGACACCCGCACCTATACCAGAACCGTCGTCTGTACCTCCTGGCATCCCACCGACACAACCTGCGCCGGTGGCATCATCTCCTACTCCTGTTCCTCCAGCCTCAACTCCACAAGAACAATATCCAGCGACGGCCTCACCTCCGGTTTATTCACCTGAAGCCACCATCCGGGGCCACATGGTCGCGCAGCGCACCAACGTCGCCATACCTTTCCCGCCCGGTAGGACCGAGATCATTATCGGGCGGGAGGATCCGGTCAGCAACGTCTTTCCCGAAATTGACTTGACCGACCACGGTGGAGACGAGGGCGGCGTCTCTCGCCGACATGCCCGCATCTTTGTCCAAGGTGATCAGATATTTGTCGAGGACTTGAATAGCACCAACTATACCCACGTCAACCAACAGCGGCTTACGCCAGGACATCCGCACCCACTCAATGACGGAGATGAATTGCGATTTGGGCGGGTGAAACTAGATTTTTATTTCGGGTAATGTGAACAAGGTAAATTGATATGCCTCGTTTCTGTCGTTTCTGCGGTAAAGAATTAAAGAAACACGACGCTCGCTTTTGCCAGGCGTGTGGGCGGCAACTGACCCCATCAGATGTGGGGCCGGATACTCGAGAGCAGCCACAAGTCATGATCCGTATGCCTGGGCAACCAATAGAGCAAGCACCTCTGAACAAGCCTACGGTAACCATCGGCCGCAAATCAGATAATGATATTGTCTTGGCACTCAAGTATGTCTCTGGGCACCATGGCAAGTTGGAACAACACGGGGACGTGTGGCGTTACACAGACCTCGATAGCACCAATGGTACCTTTGTCAACGGACAGCGCGCGCAGAGCACAGATTTGAACGACGGTGACATTCTGCGCATTGGCGACCCCGAGGGTAATTCGATTGGCCTCACCTTTCGCGCCGGCGATGCAGTGGGTGATCCTGCTCCTGCCGTCGGCCCCATCCGTATCGGGGCCACCGATCTGGGGAAACAGCACTCGCTCATCATTGGGCGCGATCCCCAGGCCAACGTGCCACTCTCGGCCCCCGTTATCTCTTGGCATCACGCCCGTCTCGATCTCACAGCTCAAGGACACACACTCATCGACCTGAAAAGCACCAACGGTACTTATGTCAATGGGCAACGTCTGGCACGTCCACGCCTTCTCCAACAGGGAGATATTGTGCAGATTGGTCCTTTCAAACTGATCTACGAGGCAACAGGTTTTCAGCAATACACAGCCACGGGCGGCGTGCGGCTGGACGGGGTGCAACTGGTGCGCGAGGTTGGGAGCGGAACTCGAAAGAAACGTATCCTCAATGACATCAACATTTCCATCTACCCGCGTGAGTTTGTCGCGGTGGTGGGCACTAGCGGGGCGGGCAAGTCTACTTTGATGATGGCTCTCAACGGCTTTGCCCGCGCTGACGGGCGGGTATTGGTCAACGGCGACGACCTGTACCAGCATTTTGATCTCTACCGCACGATGGTCGGCTATGTGCCTCAAGATGACATCATACACAAAGACCTGACGGTTGCGAGCGCACTGCGTTACGCAGCCCAACTCCGGCTTCCGCCCGACACTTCTGACGAGGAAGTCGAGTACTGCGTAGACCACGTACTTCAACAAGTGGAAATGGTTGGTCAAAAAGACCAGGTTGTCACCAGCTTGAGCGGTGGACAGCGCAAGCGAGTTAGCATTGCCGTCGAGTTGTTGGCCGAACCGAATCTATTCTTCCTTGACGAGCCTACCTCTGGGCTAGACCCTGGTCTGGAAAAGAAAATGATGCACACGTTGCGCCGTTTGGCCGATGGCGGGCGGACTGTTCTTTTGGTTACCCACGCCACTGCCAACATTGTCCAGTGTGACCACGTTTGCTTTCTTTCCCAAGGGCGTATGGTCTATTTTGGGCCGCCAGAGGAAGCACTCGATTTCTTTGACGTGACAAGTGGCGATTTTGCCGATATTTACGCGCAACTGGATGATCCCGACCCACAGGTGGCGCGACAACAAGCCATCGATGGTGAGGAGAGATTCAAACAATCCCCTCCCTACCAGCATTATGTGGAGGATCGGCAACGTGAACTCGACCAAGTGGAGCGGAAAGCGGCGAGCAAGATCAAATCACGGCAGCGTCCCAAGGTCAGCGTCGTACGCCAGTTCTTTGTCCTTACCCGTCGCTACCTGGATTTGGTGTTGCGGGATAAATTGCTCCTGACAGTCCTGATGGCCGTAATGCCCATTGTCGGAGTACTGATATTGCTGGTTTCGGATGCCAACTGGTTGGTCGGCAACCCGGCAGCCGAGATCGAACACCAACTGGCCGCTGGACTAGCCACCGGAGAGAGCAGTGCCGCCTACACCGTCGTTGGGAACAGCCAGACACTTTTGTTCATTATGGCTCTGGCTTCGGTTCTATTGGGACTGTTTGCGTCGGTCTATGAGATTGTGAAAGAAAAATCAATCTATCGAAGAGAACGTATGGTCACCTTGCGCATTGTGCCGTACCTTGCCTCCAAGGTGGTGGTGTTGGGCGTCTTTGCTCTGCTTCAGTGTTTCTCGTTAATGATCGTCATCAACCTCAAAGTGGATTATCCCTGGACAGGCATTTTGCTTCCAGCGCCAATCGAGATGTACGTCACGCTGTTTTTGGGAACTATGGCCGCAATTCTGATGGGACTGCTCATCTCTGCCCTTGTACCCAACACCAACACCGTGATTTACATCGTATTCCTGGCGCTGTTTTTCCAGATGCTTTTCGCCGGGGTGCTCTTTGACCTGCCGGGCATCACTGACCGGTTCTCCAACCTGACGCTCACACGCTGGTCTATGGAGGGGCTGGGCACTATTGTGGATATGGAGTGGCTGAACGGCCTTACCCGCACCCGTTTCCGGCCTGCGCCCGTCACTAAGGAAATCTCGGTAAAAGTGGCAAAGCCCGTCTGTGATTCAGAAACGGATGAAAACGATCCGGCTATGGTCCAAGAGACGGTTACCCAAACATTTACCATTGTGCCAGAACCGACGGATATTTACAGCGAGCAGGAATTCCGCATCCAGTATACGCGCACCGCCACACATCTCCTATGGGACTGGATAATGCTGATTGGGTTTGGACTGTTATTTAGTATTGCCACAGCAATTGTACTGAGGCAAAAAGATGAAGGACAATAAAATTGTAATTGATCACAAAGATCATGGGGTGGGAATCAATTAGGTAATGGGGTAGAATATGACACTTACAACCGGACAAATCTTGCAAAATCGCTATCGCATCGTCTCGCTACTGGGGCAGGGTGGGATGGGCGCGGTCTACAAGGCTTGGGACACCCGTCTCAATGTTCATCTTGCCATCAAAGAGATGATCCCTCAGCCAGGACTGGATGAGCAAACCTTGGAAGAACTGCAAAACCAGTTCCGGCAAGAAGCTCAAATCCTGGCGCGTCTTAGCCATTCTTATCTGGTACGCGTGACCGATTTTTTCGAAGAGAACGACAACTCTTACCTGGTGATGGACTTTGTCGAAGGAGAGAGCCTATCCGAACGCATCACGCGCGAGGGGGCAATGCCAGAAGCCCAAGTGCTGGCGTGGTCGTACCAATTGCTGGACGCGCTGGATTATTGCCACGCCCAGGGCATCCTTCACCGCGACATCAAGCCTCAGAATGTCATCATTCGGTCCGACGGGCGGGCGGTGCTGGTCGACTTTGGTCTGGTCAAGCTGTGGGATCCCAACGACCCACACACCAAGACGGCGATGCGCGGGATGGGGACGCCAGAATATGCGCCACCGGAGCAGTACGATGCGCAATCGGGACACACCGACCCCCGCAGTGACATTTATGGTCTGGGAGCCACCGTCTATCATGCTCTGACCGGGCAGGCTCCCCCGACGGCGACGATGCGTATCGCTAGCCCAAGATTGTTCCAACCCCCCAGCACTCTAAACCCAAACTTGTCACTTGTGGTAGAGGCAGCCGTATTGCGGGCCACCGAGTTGATTGTGGACAACCGGTTCACCAATGCCGATGAAATGGTGGCAGGTCTCAAAGGTCAGATGCCTGTCTCTGCTCATGCGGCTACCTCTCGTATCCAACCAATGGCGGGAACAAAGGTGATGCCAGGGGCTCGTGTGGCAACGGGCGTGCAGCCAGCCCCTGCGACCGAACGCAGGCGCGTGCCCGTGTGGGTTTGGGCATTGGGAGGGATCACCATACTGGCCCTGATCGTGGTGTTTGCGATGTCGCAAATTGACCCATCTTCCACATCCCAAGCCGACGAGACGATAACAGCCGCTGCTCTGACAGCGCTAGACGCAACGGATACGCCATCGCCTACGCCATTGCCTTCCTCTACTCCAACAGAGCCTCCTACACCTACGAGCGCACCAACCGACACTCCAAGCCCGACGGATACTCCCCAGCCCACCAGCACGTCTGTGAGCGAGCCTACTGCTTCACCGACGCCAACACCCGAGCCCCCCACGCCAACCAGTTCCCCTTCGCCACCCCCCACATCTCTTCCAGCCTCTGACCCCACCTCGACTCCTGTCCCCAGTGAATCAACAGCGGTCCCCGCGCCTCCCACGTCAGAGCCGCCACCGGAAGGGCAAGGCGGCCGCATCTTTTATACTATCACTGCCGGTTCAGGATCCTATCTGGCTACGACCGATCCATCTTGGTCGCAAGGACAAATGATCGGAGAAATAGACCCCGTCAACTCGACTTGTGCGGGATCGACGGCAACGACGCTCATGGGGCAAACGGCCAACATATCCTATGGGTATCGCTGTGGTCTTGCTCGGGTCACAGAGTGCGTTGCGCCAAACGGCGTGTACAAAGTGGCCCTCTGGGAAACTGACGGGAATTATTCTATGGGCGTGCATCGAGTAGACGATAACGTAATGGTGCACGCTATCTATAACGGCCGCCTGAATGCCAGTGTGCCTATCTTGTGGAGCCCTGATAGTTCCCGTTTTTACTTTGCCATCGGAGACACTTTACATTCAGCTTCGCCTGGATCGGAAGGCTATCAACCAGTGATTCCTTTTGCCAGAGAGCCATACCTTTCCCCCGACGGCTCAATGATCCTGTATTTGCAGCCGGTGGGAACAGTAGGCGCGTATGACGTTATGGTCGCCAATGCCGATGGCTCAAACCAGCATAATGTGACCAATGTCCCAGGGACGTACAAAGAGTGCGCGCGGTGGGGAAACTTTTGATTGGATAGCTAGTTTCAGGCCACAAATGATGGAGGGAGGTCTCGTATCAAACATTGCTATCTTTGTGGTCGACGTCTGTGGATGAATGGTTGGGTCTACGCACTTGGTGATACCTCAAGTGACCCTCAAGCTGAGTTGGACCAAAAATCCATTATTGTTTGCCGCCAGTGCCGGGAGATGGCTCCTCGGTGTGACGTGTGTGGCGTGCCGGTGGGGCGTAATCACATCCGTCTGCCCGACGGTAGATGTACATGCACTCGTTGCCATCAGACCGCCGTCTACGATCCGGCCCACGCCCAGATGCTTTTCGAGCGCGTGACGCGCGCCGTCGTTGATCAACTGGGCCTGGGTCTCAACGTCGGTACCGGCTTGACCCTGGTGGACGACTTGCATATGCAGCGACTGACAATGGATGCATCTCTCACTTCTCACGATATAGAGGACAAGGTTGTAGGGCTCTTTATCCGCAAGGGGCGCAAGCGAACCATATACATTCTTTCTGGCCTGCCCCAGATATTGCTCATTCAAACGATGGCTCACGAGTGGGCCCATGCCTGGCAGGGAGAGAACTGCCCACTACTTCAGAACACGGTTGTACGCGAGGGATTCGCCGAGTGGGTGGCGTACAAAATTTTGCAGACGATGAGAGCCACCAAAAAGATGGCATTGATGGAGCGGCGAAATGGATTGTATGGAGAAGGATTGCGCCAGATGCTGGAACTGGAACAGTCTGGTGGAGTATCTGGTGTAATCGCCTTTTGTCGGCGAGCAGAATGATATCGGATTTATCGAATGACTGAATTACTGGAACTAACCTGCACCGTAAATACACCCGCTCTGCCTGTCACCAACCACCAGCGACTGGCCTATTTGTTGATAGAAGTGAGTGGACAGAATGGCTCGGCGGTATTGCCGGTCAACCTGGCACTAATTGTGGATGTGAGCGAGTCTATGTACATCCGCGTGGCTACCGACGAGCAATTCAGAGAACTGGCGCGGACAGGACTGTTGCAAGAGGTTCTGGTAGACGGCGTCCCCGCTTGGCAATCGGCTGATATCCCCAACAAAGTGCTGAATCGCCTGCCACGCAAAATTGACCGTGTCAGAGATGCCCTTTTGGCCGCCGTCGAACAGCTTCATCCCGCTGACCGTTTTTCCTTGGTAGCTTTTGCAGGACGAGCCACTACGCTCATACCCAACACCGGCGGCGACGAAAAACGCCGTCTGCTTGACGTCGTGAACAGTCTGGACGAATTACACCTGGGAGATGACACTTGTATCGGGCAAGGAATGGCGTTAGGGCTTGAAGAACTGCGAAAGGATACCTGGGATGGCCTGGCCAACCGGATGCTGGTGCTCACCGACGGTTTTACATCGGATGAACGCGCGTGCCGCCAGCGGGCTGTTGATGCCCGTCATGCGCGCATTCCTATCAGCACCCTGGGATTGGGCGGCGAGTTTAACGAAGAACTAATGATCCCCATTGCGGACCAGACCGGCGGCGAGGCTTACCTGTTGGAAAACCATGACGACATCCCGGCTATATTTGCTCAAGAGCTGCAACGAGCCCAGGCCGTGCGCCATCGTGATCTGGAACTGAAACTACGTCCCTCGCAAGGTGTGGGGATACGGGCGGCTTATCGGGTACGTCCCTCTATCGCGCCGTTGGATCTGGTCGATGAGGGAGGCAGCTACAGCTTTCCATTAGGAGACTTGGTAGTGGGAGAAGAACCGGCACTATTGCTGGAACTGGTCGTCCCCCCCCGTGCTGCCGGGGCCTACCGGCTGACTCGGGCTCTCCTGGCCTATGACGACCCGGCCAGTTCTTTGCCCAGCATCAAAACGCGGGCAGACGTGGTCGTCGAATATACGCACGATTCGGCCCAGGCAGCGCACCAAGTGACCCAGGTGATGGATGTCGTCGAGGCACTGAGCGCCTACAAGCTGCAACGACGTGCCCAGGCCGACCTGGAGGCCGGAGACGTAGCCAGCGCGACGCGCAAACTGCGGGTTGCCGCCACTCGTCTGCTGGATATGGGCAAAGAGGAATTGGCTGCCAAAGCAGAGCGACAGGCGGCAGAGTTGGAGCAGTACGGTCAGGCTGATCCAAGACTGACCAAAAAATTGCGTTACGAGACACGCAAGTTGACGCAAAAATAGGGTGGGGTTGTTTATCCAATTTCTATTTCACACAAAGGAGATCAAAAATGCCCCTCGTATTCTATGGAACCAAGAGCGTAACTTTTAACGAAAAGGCCGACGACCCCACTTTTTCTGCGCCAATAGCAGGAGGATGTCCTGAATGTGGACAGCATACCCTTGTACCTAAAAGAGTAATGCGCTTTTGTCACATCTTTTGGATCCCGCTCATTCCAATCAGCAAAGCGAATCACATACTGGAATGTCAATCTTGCAAAGGCAAGTATGTGCGCACAGCGCAACAATAGGCCGTAATTTCACTGATGTGTTCGGGTCTGCCGACACAGTTTGATCGCGCGTTCTTCCAACGCTACCAGAGCGGGAGAATGCGCCCCGTGCATATGGCGCTGTTGCGGGGCTATTTTCGATGGGTGCGGGTAGTGACGACAGCCCCCACGCTGGATGGTATCGAGATCGCAGGTTGCGCCGTTGACGTCTGTGATTGCCGGCTGGTAGCGGGCGTGTGCTTTGACCGGGCCGACGTGTGCTACAAGCTGGATCGCCAGGCCGAGGCCCCCTACGACCGGCAAGCGATGAGCGAGGATATGCTGCGCCAGGGGCGGGCCCGGTTGCACATCTTTACCGCCGGGCACAAGTGGGAGCTGTGCCACTGTTGCCCTTGCTGCTGCTTGATCCTGGCGTTGGTGAACATGTGCGGCGAGCCGTTCATTCACCCCAGCGGGCAACTGCCCACACGCAGCGGCGTCGAGTGCACGGAATGTGGAAAATGTACATCCGCTTGTCCGCTGGGCTTGCGGATTATTGATGGAACCGTCAATCCAAAACAATGCGTGGGGTGTGGAGTCTGCGTTGCGGTCTGTCCGCAAGGGGCGTGGGAGATGCAACAGGTGGCTCTACCGCCAACGCTGCCCCGTCCACCTCGTTGGTGGGCGTATGTCTTTGGATCGCTCTATTTGGGTTATATGAATTTTCTGGTACTGTTCTATGCTGTCTTTTCCCGACGGAATACATAGCGCATAAGGGAATTCCAGAGAAATAAATCTCCCAAACAGATTTTGTGATGCAGTCAACGACACCGTGAAAAGGCAGATTAGGATGGAATTCCTGGAGCTTTTCCGGTTCTTTTGTAACTTGCGTGCGGTTTACGAGATTCTCCGCCGAAATTTTGGGAGAATTTAATAACTGGCAAAGCCTAACGAGGTAATAAACATGGCATCAAACGAAATCATTGAACGCATCGCGCACTTGAGGCACGAGATCAATTATCACATGCACCGGTACCACGTATTGGACGATCCAACTATCAGTGACGCCGGATACGATGCATTGGTGGATGAACTAGAAAAGCTGGAGGCGGAGCACCCGGAATTGGTCACGCCCGACTCTCCGACGCAGCGGGTGGGACCGCAGCCTGCCGAGGGTTTTGTCAAGGTGGAGCATCCGGCGCCCATCCTCAGTCTGGACAAGGCTGCCAGTGGTGACGATATCCGTGCTTGGTGGGAGCGCGTGAGCAAGTTTTTGCCCGACGACGCGCCTGCGCCCGCTTGGGTGGTCGAGCCAAAGCTGGATGGGTTGACGGTCGTGCTCCATTATAAAGACGGTCTCTTTACGCTGAGCGCGACGCGGGGAAATGGCTACATTGGTGAGGACGTGACGACCAACCTGCGCACGGTGCGTACACTGCCGTTGCGCATACCGGTTGCCCCGGATGGCCCGCAGCCGCCGCGTCGTCTGGTTGTGCGCGGTGAGGCGATTATGCTGATCGAGGATTTTGATGAACTGAACCGCCGTCAGGCCGAGGCTGAAGAAAAAGTCTTTGCCAACCCACGCAACGCGGCGGCGGGCACTCTGCGTCAACTCGATCCACGTATCACGACTACCCGTCCCATCACGCTACTTTGTTATGCCATTATTGATGCCGATGGCCCCGTGCCATCTACGCAATGGGAGACGTTGACTTTTCTACGAGAATTGGGTTTTCCTTTCACAAAGCACATCGCTCGTTTCGAGTCACTGGACGATGTGGTCGCTTATTGCGAGAGTTGGATCGAAAAGCGGGACACGGTGCCCTACGAAGTAGATGGTCTGGTGATCAAGGTGGACGATCTGTCGATGCGGGCGGCGATGGGCGTGGTGGGGAGAGCGCCACGGGGTGGAGTGGCTTTCAAGTTTCCTGGCCGCGAGGCGACGACCAAGCTACTCGATATTGGCGTCAACGTGGGGCGTACCGGTACGTTGACACCCTTTGCCGTGCTGGAGCCGGTGCAGTTGGGCGGTGTCACCATTCGAAAGGCGTCTCTGCACAATTTTGAGGATTTGCAGCGCAAGGATATTCGCATTGGTGACGTTGTCACCGTCCGGCGGGCGGGGGACGTGATCCCTTACGTCGTCGGACCGGTGGTCGCGGCGCGCACGGGGAAGGAAAAGGTCTACCAGATGCCCCAGGTGTGTCCGTCGTGCGGCGAACCGGTGATTCCATCGGGGGAGGAGGTGGCCATTTACTGCATCAATATTGCGTGCCCAGAGCAGTTGGTGCGAGGCGTAAACTATTTTGCCGCCGTGATGGACGTCGAGGGGCTGGGCGAGCGGACGGCGCAGCTTTTGGTAGAGCACGAGTTGGTGCGAGATGCCGCTGACCTGTATTATTTGGAGCGAGAGAGTTTGCTAGAGTTGGAGGGCTTTGCCGAAAAAAGCACGGATAATTTGCTGGTAGCTATCGAGGCCAGCAAAGGACGGCCCTTGTCGCAGATCGTCGCGGCTTTGGGCATTCGGAACGTTGGTTTTACCGTGGCCCAGTTGCTGACACGGCACTATCATTCGCTGGACGGTTTGGCAAAGGCCGACCGTGAGAGTTTGGAGGCCATCGAAGGGATGGGACCCCACACGGCGAGGACTGTGGTAGAGTGGTTTGCCCATCCCGGTAACCGGGACTTTGTCGAAAAACTGCGCCGGGCGGGAGTGAGATTGGAACAAGAGGTGGCAGCCGCGCCTGCAACGGAAGGCCCACTAGCAGATCTGACTTTTGTCATCACCGGCACGCTCTCGCGCCCCCGGCCAGAGGTGGCCAAGATGATCGAACGGCATGGTGGAAAGGTCACCGGCAGCGTCAGCCGCAAGACGGATTACCTGGTGGCGGGAGAGTCGCCCGGTGGCAGCAAGTATCGCAAAGCGCAGCAATTGGAGACATCGGTGATTGGTGAGGCGCAGTTGCAAGAAATAATCGGGCAGGAGTTGGATAGCACGCCAGAGGTGGGTCAGTTGTCGTTACCGTTGGAATGATTTCAGCGATGTCAATGATCTTATCTTAACCGCTTTATCAGCCCGGATACGATTGTGCCTGATCCGGGGAATCCGCAAAGTTTCAATCGATACTCTTACGTCGTTAACAACCCACTCAAGTATACAGATCCGAGTGGACATGATCCGGTACCACCGATTAAGGTGCGTAGGGGCTCATGTTTCTTCGACGGTGCTTTGGTGGTGGATTGGGTGGAGTTATACCATTGGAGTTTGGACAACAGCAACAGAGCGAACCGAGTGAGGTTTGCTGAAAAGAAACAAAAATGGGGGAAAAGTGGCTTCAGGTAGCGTCGGAGGCTTGTTTCAGGCCTTTGTAGACCACCTTGAAACGCTCTCGGTGCTGCGGACGGTAGCCCTTGGGACGCCCAGGCGACTTTCCGCGGGTTTGGGGCGCACTGGTCGGAGTGCCTAACTCGGGTAAAAGTCGGCCAAAGCCCCGTCGGGCCTGACTGGGCGTGGCGTGGTGACTCTCTGGCGGCGAGGGTTTGTATCGTTCCCAAGGCCGTACGCTGCGTCCGACGATGTCACGGACGAGGTACAGATTCCAGTAA
>JAAEPW010000955.1 GCA_024232355.1 Chloroflexota bacterium
CAGTTGGGTGGGATTTCTGGATAGTCAGCCAATTGTGGCTCAAAAAGGGGCTTGTAGCCGAGGTTTCCATACCTCGCAGGGCCTTACGCGCTATGGAAAGCGCGGCTACATCGTAATCCCATTCAACTGAACCAGTGCCAGAAACAACGACAAGAAATAAAGAGGACAGAAAATGACACCAGAGAAAACAACACCAGTAGAGGAAATGCTCGATCCTCAAGATTGGGAATCTATGCGGGCGCTTGGTCATCGGATGCTGGACGACATGCTGGATTATGTGAAAACAGTTCGGGAGCGCCCCGCCTGGCAGCACGCTCCCGGTGAGATCAAGGCTCACTTTGCCGAACCACTGCCGCTCGATCCGCAAATGCCAGAAGAGGTATACGAGGAATTTCTCAAGTATGTACTGCCTTATCCTATGGGGAACATTCACCCACGCTTTTGGGGCTGGGTCTTGGGCACAGGGACCGTTATGGGAGCCTTTGCCGAACTGTTGGCGGCTTTTATGAACACTAACACGGGTGGCGTTGACTATCACAGCGCCAATTATGTTGAAAAGCAGGTGATCGAGTGGTTCAAAGAGATGCTGGGCTTTCCCGCTTCAGCCAGCGGCTTGCTGACCAGCGGTTGCTCGGCAGCTAACCTGATCGGGCTAACCGTCGCCCGCAATGCAAAGGCCGGTTACGATCTGCGCCGGGAGGGCATCCATACCACCCCGCGCATGGTACTCTATGCGTCGCAAGAGATTCATTCTTCAGTCCAAAAGGCGATCGAGTTGTTGGGCCTGGGCAGCGATGCGCTTCGCCTCGTACCGGTCGACAACCTTTTCCAAGTTGATCTGGAGGCGCTACGTGCGGCCATCGCACAGGACCGCCAGGAAGGGCACCAACCCTTTTGTGTCGTTGGCGCAGCCGGGACGACCAACACCGGAGCCATCGATGATCTCAACGCCTTGGCCGATATTTGCGAGCAAGAGGACCTTTGGCTGCACGTCGACGGTGCGTTTGGCGCGTGGGCAGCTCTGGCTCCCAATGCAAGACACTTGGTAGCGGGGATGGAGCGGGCGGACTCTCTTGCCCTGGACTTGCACAAGTGGATGTACTTGCCGTATGAAATCGGGGGCGTCTTGGTGCGGCACGAAGCACGTCATCGTGAAACATTTTCCCTGACGCCCGCTTACCTTGCCCACGGAGAAGGCGGACGTGGTATGACCGGGGGAGACTTGCCATGGTTTAGCGATTATGGCTACCAGCTTTCCCGTGGGTTTCGGGCTCTCAAAGCCTGGATGTCGCTCAAGGCGCATGGCAGTCAAAAGTTTGGGCGATTGATTCAGCAAAATATCGACCAATCTCATTATTTGGCCGAATTGATCGATGCTGCGCCGGAACTGGAGCTTGTGGTTCCGGTCACCTTGAACGTGGTTTGCTTTCGGTATATCAAAGCTGGGCTGGATGACGCCACACTTGATAAAATCAACAAGCAAATCGAGGTCGAGTTGCAGGAACAAGGCATCGCCGTGCCATCTGTAACAACAGTCCGAGGTAAAAGCGTTTTGCACGTGGCCAACTGTAACCACCGCAGTCAACGGGAAGACTTTGACGTTCTAGTGCGGGAGACGATACGGATTGGGAAAGAATTGCTTTAGGCCCAATACCTATTGGGTTAGGCCCTCCTCGTTGCACCGAATAAAGGCAGTGCCGCAAAAGTCACTTGGAGAAAATAGACAGAAAAAGGATTTCATGGCAAGATGTGGGCCAAGACCCATCATAAGGAGATGCTATGAAAACCCGAAAAGAATTGCACCCGCAAGTAAGAAAAGTGTAC
>JAAEPW010000956.1 GCA_024232355.1 Chloroflexota bacterium
GCAACATACTGAGCGTGTGTATCTCTTCAATGGACGTAGGATTGCAACGGTGTTGCGCTTGATTTTGACTTTTCTACTGCACAATGATTTGTTAAAGTTCAATCTGATCTTCTTTGTCGATGGTCAACGCAGTTTGAGCAAGACCATCTTGGCGATGTTTGCGTGGTTCACGCCCCTGCAACTCATCTTGGATTGGCCACATCTCCAAGACAAGTGCCGCTCGCTCCTGAGTATGGCCCTCAAAGGTCGTGAAATACGCAATCAAGTGCTCGACCAACTCCTCCCTTTGCTCTGGCTCGGCTGTGTCGATCGCGCGATCCAATTGTTGCGTGACCTTGACTCTGACAAGATCAAAGATACACGATACCTCGACAAGTTGATTGGCTACTTTCAACGCCAGCAGCCTTTCATCCCGTGTTATGCGGTGCGTAAAGAACTCGGTTTGCGCAATTCCAGCAACCGGGGCGAAAAAGCAAATGACCTGCTCGTTTCCAACCGCCAAAAGCACAAGGGCATGAGCTGGTCTGCCTCCGGATCAGTCGCTTTGGCTGCTCTCACTGCCTTGGTTCGCAATGACGAACATGCTCAATGGTTTCGGTCTCGTTCTGTTCGTTTTGCTTTTGCTGCTTGACTCTCGCCCTGTTTGCCTATTGCACAGGTTGGAATAGTTTGGCAGTTGTTCTCGGTAGATTAGGGCATTGGTGCTCCTTGCTTCAAATTCTAGGGTCAGGTGTAGCAGCGGCATGCTTATTTTTTGCGCTTTCGGCGTCGCTTGCGCTTGGCGGGCTTCTTTGGCTCGTCGCTGCTGTGTTGTTGGCTCGGGAGTTCTTGTGCGTCCAACTGATGGTCCAGAGATTGCAGCGCCCGTACCGCTCCCGCCATCATTGCCGCGAGTTTGGGTTGCTCTACCGCAATGTAATTCGGCGCAGGCGTCTGCCGCTCATAGAGCAAGCCCAAGTAGCCCTGTGCGTCTTCCCAATCACCAAGCATTGACAGATCAACACGACCGGCGGCGTAGGCTTTTTTGATGATGGGAGCAGCAGTGACGGCTTTGAGGTCACAGGCCAGGTAACTGACAATGCAGGCGTTGAGGGTGCGGTCTTGCTCCTCAAAGTGTTCTAGCTGCCTGGCCAGGACAGCGATCACGTCGTCACAGGTGTGGGAGTGCTGGTCCGCGATCTCTTGCAAGCTATGGGCCGCCGCAACACGCGCCCACAGGCCATGAGCGGAATCGGCCAAATAGTCACGCAACGTAGGGATCGCCGCTGGGCCGAGGATCCCAAAGGCGCGGGGGAGGTCTTCGCCAACCCAGTCATCCCTGAATTCATCGATGCGGCTCAGGAGCCGGGTGAGGGGTTCTGCCGCGTCCCCGGCGTGGAGTTGGGCCAGTGCGCGCCAGGCGTGGATCGATGACCAGACCTCTGGGTTGTCTGGTCCAGCCCGGTAGAGGTCATCGTCGAGGGTCATACGGATCAGGTCGGGGACGTGCTCGGGGCCGAGGCCGAGGGCCGAATAGTCGCGCCACTCGGGCGTTCCTTGGATCTCACCCAGGGTGAGCAGTTTGGATACGGGTTTGGGATAGTCAAACTTTGTCATGTTGAATCATTTCTCCGATTAGGTTTGAGCAAAGTACTGGCAGTAGATTTGCACCCCGCACAGTAGGCAGGCGGGGTTGTTTTTTAGACAGATGCCTCTCTTGAGACCGAATTCGGTTGACTGGACTTGTCCGTAGGCGACAAAGACGATGTCGATGTATCGAATGGGATGTCCCGTAGCTCGGGCAAATTTCCGGCCTTGGATTACGGCCTTGAGAAGTTGTTTTTCACTCTCGACGAGTCCCAGCCTGTGGAAGATACGAGTAATGACTCTGTCGGGCTTGAGGACCGGCAAGCCTATGTCGGTAAGCACGTGATAGGTTGTGATTTCGCCCAACCCACTAAAGTGGTATTGCAGTTCTTCTTTTAGGAGCAAGAGGTTCTCGAAGGATTCCCGTGGTGAAAAAGAGGCGATGTATGCTTGAAATGAACCATGCTCGTGGACGATGCGCCGGAAGGTTTGGGCGTTTTGGACACAGGCTTGAATCTTGCGTTTGTTTTTTATCATTTGGGGGTCGGTTAGGATTTGGCCGGTGTCGCTATCTGTGTAACCGGCGACGGTGTTATAGTCGGGAAAGTGTTGGTCGATCACGGGCAGTTTTGCGGTGACTGTTGCGGCTTTGAAACCCGAGTAAAAGATGACGTGAACCAGTATCCGGTAGCAGTCGGCGTCGGTGAAGGTTTTGGTCTCGGTTTTCTTGTACTCGTCGAGTCTGGCTTGGATCTCGTCTTTTGGGAGGTTGTCAGATCCGACACGGATGAGAGAGGATTCGATTTTGTTGAATATGGCGCGATAGGTTTTCATCCAGTTCTTACTTCCTGCTGGTGGGCGCGGGGACCGCGCCCCTACGGTGATAGCTCTCCTTGGAATGCTTTGATTTCGGGTAATTGGTGGGTGTCAGGCAGCTCACCGGTTTGGGCGTAGGTTTGCACGTTTTGATCGACAGCCACCGAGGCGGGCAGGCGTGGCAGCAGGTCCACCAGGATGGGACGGACGTTGTATTCATTCGTCCGATAGACGTCTAGCTTGACCGGCTCAGTAGACCGGTTTTCCAAGACAACCACCGGAACGGGGATTCTATGCCGCACACCAGATCTCTGCCTGCTGGTGGCAATCCGTTTTTGCATACGAATGGCAATAATGTCGCTGTACTCGATTTGGGAGAGCGGTTTGTCACCCTGGTGCCGCTCGAAAGCGGTTGACGTGAGGTGAATGTCGATCGGGCGCAAAAGCATCATCATCCTGGGGCGTGCCAGGATGATCAGGAGTGCTCCTATGCCAAGGGATACCCACCACTGCGGGTGGTTGGTAAGCAGTGGATAGGCAATAATGGTCCCTGCCAGAGCAAAGACGAGAATTGTAACCAGTATGTTGTCCCGCTGAGGGGGTTTATGAATGGTTGTCATAATATGTCCTTTCGTGATCTTGAAGATTCACAACTGCGCCCTGAAACGCCCACTGCAACCACACCTAGAAGAGGTGCTCGGCCTAGCAGGTGGCCTCCCTCTGCTAGATGGAATGGATATGGACAGAACGAGGCATTCTGCCCAAGGAATGCGCAAGCATTACCCAGAATGCCTCGCCCCTACGGGCTATTTTTCGGTGGTGGTGGCGGTTGTGGCATAGTTGATGACGGATTGGGCTCCTTTGTTGGCACTGGATTGTCTCTTGTACATTTGGCTGGTGCCGATGATCTCGTTGTTTGCGGCCTTGAGTACAAAGTAGGGTTGACCGGCCTTGGATGTGCGGTGTTCAAAGTTTTCTGGTTGGGCATTTTTCTTGACGGATTCGATGCCGTTGGCGACACCTTGTTTGGTGGCGTAGCCTTCGCTGGAGAGGATGATCTCGCCGTTAGGGGCTTTGAGACGGAAATACCACTGTTCGCTGGCGGATTGGTATAGCTCGAATTTGCCGGGGCGTTGCTTTTTCTCAGGGTCTGACCACTTGAATTCAAGTTCGAGTTCGGTTTCGCCTTCCTCGTGCTCGTATTCTAGGACGATTTCTATTTGTGGAGATAGGGGGATGGTCAGATCGTCCAGTTGGATGGGTTCGGGGGCGTCGCTTTCCAGGGCTTGGACGATTTGCTTGAGTAGGGTTATGGCTTGAGATTTATCTAGTTCTTTTTCGAATTCCATTGTTTTATTCTCCTTATATTTTTTGGTGGCACTGGTTCAGTTGAATGGGATTACGATGTAGCCGCGCTTTCCATAGCGCGTAAGGCCCTGCGAGGTATGGAAACCTCGGCTACAAGCCCCTTTTTGAGCCACAATTGGCTGACTATCCAGAAATCCCACCCAACTGA
>JAAEPW010000957.1 GCA_024232355.1 Chloroflexota bacterium
GGGAGACTATCCGGCAACCATCAACTTTGAGAAAGGGTGTAAATACAAGACTATGCCCCTATATGTAGGTGAAATTTCGTGACACCCCCAATATATGGAGTGTCGGTCGAAATTCATCGAAACTTTTACCGGAAACTAAAGGTTAATACTATCTTGAATAGTTTTCCTGTTGACGTGACATTGTCAAATTACCAGGGCTGTTCAGTTCTGACGATCTCTTGGTACAGAGCGCTCACAGCCACCGTCCCGGGGGCGGCCCATGCGACAAAACATCAGCTTGGTAATTTTCTGCCCAAAATCGCTCTCGAGGACGAGGGCTGAGAGCTCGAAAAGAAGAGTTAACCATTCCCAGACGGCGCATTCAGAAATGCGTGCGCGTATTCAGAAATGCGTGCGCGCATCACAAATTGAGACATTTTTGGGATATTTGAGAGACCTTTTGTGAGGCGATTGAGATGTGAGCAGGATATAATATGAACAGTAGAACAAGGAGAAGCAAAAAATGACAAACAGAGTTGCAAGCCTGGCGGGGAAAAAAGCTCTCGTTCTCAGCGACAATGATACGCTCTTCCGGGTGGTAGAGCTGAATCTAAACAAGATGCTGGGCATGGAGGTCGTAAAGCTTGCGCCGAACACTTTGGAAACGCAGGGAATCCCGGCACAGAACGGCAATTTTGACTTGATCGTGGTGGCCATAAGCTCGCCGACCGGAGAGTTGGTTGTGTCATTGATCAGAGCCCAGTTGGCTGAGCGAATCCGAAATGTCCCCTTGTTGATCATTTCCGACAGGCTGTTCCGCTCTGACCCGGAAGCGCGGATTTTTCACGTGGACTTTCCCTTTCGCACCGATAGGTTCCACGATCAAGTCAGAGAGATTCTTCAGAGTGCAGACATGGAACACGTCATGTGAATCACGCAATTCTAAACGGGTGGGGATGAGGCAGATTAGATATGATGCTTGAATTGAACAACGGTTCACACACCACCCGCCCAAGGCGCATTTGGGCCAAGGGTGACCAAAAAGTAATACACAAAAAAGGAGTATTGTTATGCAGGTAAAATCAATCCAGGTCAAGATCGCATTGTGGGCAGGGTTCAGTTTGTTGCTAGTTGCAGTGATCCTGATCGGCTATGCGGTGGTAACGCTGCGGAATCAAGCAATGGATGCTGCCCAGGCTCAAGCGATCGCCATGTCGCAATCTGAGTCTGGGATCATCAAGGCCGAGATTGAGGTTGCACTCGACGCGGCGCGCACGCTGGCCCAGGCGCTGACGGCGATCAAGAGTCAGGAAATTGTTCTGACCCGCAATGACGTCAACGCCATGCTAAGACAGGTTCTGAACGAAAATCCGAAGTTCGTCGGCGTCTACACGCTTTGGGAGCCTAGTGCTTTTGACGGTTTGGACGCCGAGCACGTCGGCCTGGAGGGGCACGACGAGACCGGGCGCTTTATTCCCTATTGGAGCCGGGACAGCAGTGGCAACATTATGGTTGAACCCCTGGTGGATTATACACAACAAGGCCCTGGCGACTATTACCAGGTGCCCAAAAGGACCAAGCAGGAGGCCATCATTGATCCCTACATCTATCCCGTGCAGGGGGAGGATGTGTTGATCACCTCTCTGGTCGTGCCGGTGATTGCGAACGGCCAATTCTACGGCATCGCCGGGGTGGATCTGCGGCTCGAGTTCCTTCAAGAGTTGGCTGACACAGTGGACCTCTATGAAGGGACAGCTGATTTGCTCCTGATCAGCAACAATGGTTCGTTAGCGGGAGTGAGCGACCAACCGGATCTCGTCGGTGAGCACATGCAAGCTTACCACGAGGATTGGGAAGAAGACATCACTTACATCCAGGGATCTCAAGTACAATACGAAGAAGATCACGGCCACATCGCCGTGTTTGTGCCGATCCAGTTTGGCAGTACGGTGACACCCTGGTCGGTGAATCTCAATATTCCTATGGACAAAATCATGGCTGAGGCGGATGCTGTGATGTGGCAGATGATCGGGATTGGCGCAATTCTGACCGGTGGCGCACTGGTATTGTTGTGGTTCGCCTCTGGGCAAATTGCCCAACCAATCCGGCAAATCACTGGCATCGCCCAAGGCATCGCGGAAGGAGATCTCGACCAGCAGGTGGATGTCACCAGCGAGGACGAAGTCGGGGAACTGGCCGATGCCTTCCGCCGGATGACCGCTTACTTGCAAGAGATGGCCCGCGCGGCAGGCCGCATAGCGGATGGCGACCTGACGGCCGACGTCAGAGCCAGGTCAGAGCAAGACATGCTGGGCAACAGTTTTGTCCAGATGATCGTCAATCTGCGCAACCTGATCGGGCAGGTGGCCAATAGTGCCAACGGTGTTGGTGTGGCTTCTGGTCAACTCTCTGCCGCCGCCGACCAATCCGCTCAGGCCACCAACCAGATCGCCAGCACGATTCAGCAGGTCGCTGGCGGCACGGCGCAACAGACCGAGAGTGTGTCCAGCGCCACCGGTATAGTCGAACAGTTGACGCGCGCCATCGATGGTGTAGCTCGGGGCGCGCAGGAGCAAGCTTCTTCGGTCGGCCAATCGGCCCAAATAACCGCCCACATCTCGACCGTCGTCCAGAAAGTGACGGCCAATGCCCAAGCCAGCGCTCAAGGCGCTGCCGAGACCGCCCAAACCGCCCGCGATGGCGCAGAGACGGTCGCAAAGACGGTCAAAGGTATGGAAAGCATCAAGGCCAGCACCGACATGGTGGCGCAAAGGGTCCAAGAGATGGGCCAGCGTTCCGAGCAGATCGGCGATATTGTGGCGACGATTGACGACATTGCCTCCCAGACGAACCTGCTGGCCCTCAACGCCGCTATCGAAGCCGCTCGCGCCGGGGAACACGGCAAGGGTTTCGCAGTGGTGGCCGACGAGGTGCGCAAACTGGCCGAGAGTTCTACCGAGGCCACCAAAGAGATCGCTGGGCTGATCAAGGATGTGCAGCGGACCATCACAGAAGCCGTGCAGGCGATGGACGAAGGCGCAACCCAAGTTGAAGCGGGTATGGCGCAGGCCGACGATGCTGGTCGGGCACTGGATGTGATCTTGGCAGCCGCCGAGTTGGTCAACCGGCAAGTGGGCGAGATCGCCACCGCCGCTCGGGAGATGGATGCGTCGGCCAACGAACTGGTAGGCGCGATGGACAGTGTCTCGGCAGTGGTGGAAGAGAACACCGCCTCCACCGAAGAGATGTCTGCCGGAGCGGGCGAGGCGTCACAGGCCATCGAGAATATTGCGGCTATCTCGGAAGAGAACAGTGCGGCATCCGAAGAAATGAGTGCGACGGTCGAAGAAATGACCGCGCAGGTGGAAGAGGTCACCGCCTCAGCCCAGTCGTTGTCTGGGATGGCTGTCGAGTTGCAAACGTTGGTGGCACAGTTTAGACTGCCCGATGGTGGGTCCACAGCATCACCAGCGGCGGCCCAAGGTGGGAACGGATGGGAGCATAAAAAAGCGCAGACACCTAGACGATATCGAGCGTAAAAAGTGAAATGTGAATCATATCACAACAAGTGTGTACAATCAAGAAATGTGTGTTCACAAGACAAGCTGAACGGAGACAGAAAATAGTTTTTACGAATAGATCAGGCAAGTGGATGTGGCAAATGGGCAATAACCTATTCATACCATCACTGAAAAAGGAGATAACCAATGGCATACTTTGACGAATCGTACTTGGCTATTCGCTGGGATGAAGGAACTCGATGTGTGGTAATGAGATGGAAAAAGGCCGTTCACGGCCAAGAGTTTAGAATTGGCCTGGAAAAGGGGCTGGAATTGGTCAAAGAGAAGACGGCGAGCCGGTGGTTGGCTGATGTGCGAAATATCGACGCGCTTTCGGAGGATGACCAAGAGTGGTCGAATGGGAATTGGTTCCCGCGTGTCTTGAGTGCGGGCATCAAGCGGAATGCGCTGATCGTTCCGACGAGCACACTGCGTCAAATAGCCATCGAGGCGATCATGAGCAAGGTCGAAGGGATAGATTTGGAAACGGCTTATTTTGATAATGTCGAGCAAGCCAAAAGGTGGCTTGATTCCTGAGACCTTGTCGGGTCGAGGAAATTGTTTCGCACTGGCTCCTTTTGAAGGAGATCAGATCACGCGGCACGGTGTATGCAAGGTTGGAGAGTGGGGAGCACTATGGAAAATATATTGACATTTGAACTCCACGCGGAAGAAACAGAAGATTTTCTTCAGGATGTCAACGAGAACCTGGACGCTTTGGAAGCGGGTATCTTGCGCATGGAGCAATCGGCGGACCTCGACACGCTCAATGCGACTTTTCGCGCTGCCCACACGGTCAAGGCGGTAGCTGCTACCGTGGGCCACCACCAAATGACCGAGATCACCCATACCCTAGAGACCCTCTTTGACACGATGCGTGAAGGCGAATTAAGCCCCACTCAAGCGGTGACCGACCGACTGCTCGCCACAGTCGACGTGCTCAAGGCTCTGCGAGATGAAGTGGTCACCAGGCAGCCTAGTGGCGTGGATGCTGCTGCTTTTCTGTCTGGACTGCGCGCACTGATAAATGGCGATGCTGGCGGACAGAAATCAGCCCCTGTTGTTTTGGACATTCAAGAAACCCAACACCTTGACGCGGTACATTTTGTGCTCACTGATGAACAGGCGGCCCAAGCGCAAAGCTGCCGTCAACAGGGACAGGCCATACGCAAAGTCATAGCCGTTGCCCGCACTGATGGTTTCGCGCAAGGCGCTCGCCTCCTCCAAGCAGCGATGGAATTGCACGAAATGGGCCAAGTTATCGCCCAGCAACCGTCGCAGTCTCACTTGAACGAGGGGCAACACGACGGTTATTTGTGGCTCGTACTTGCCACCCATGTCGATACGGACATGATCGATGAGACGTTGGGCTATATCTCGGATCTGGCCGCATATCGCGTGTGCCCCTACGAGTTGGATGAATTGGGCCAGTCTTCTGCTGAACTGCTGGCCGAACTTTTGGCGGATACGTCGACGGACGCTGCCTCTGCCGCCTCACAATCGGCTGTGGAAACGGATGTGTCGGGCGCTGATCAGACCGTTCGCATCAGTGTCGAGCGCCTCGATACGCTCATGAACCTGGTGGGCGAACTGGTCACCGACCGGACTCGCTTGGTGCAGATCCAAGATCTGTTACAGTCCAAGTACGGCAAGAACGGCTCGGTCGGTGCGTTGAGCGATATGGTCTCTCACTTTGATCGCGTGGTAGACAGTTTGCAGGAAGAGGTGATGGAAGCCCGGATGCTGCCTATTGCACATCTCTTTCAAAAGTTCCCACGTCTCGTTCGCGACGTGGCCCGCATCTCTAATAAACAGGTCAACCTGATTATTGATGGTGAGGCCACCGAACTCGATCGCTCTGTCATTGAGGTCATTGGCGATCCTCTGATTCACCTGCTGCGCAACGCGGTGGACCATGGCCTCGAATCGCCCCAGGACCGGATCGCGGCGGGCAAGCCGCCTACGGGTACCATCTGGCTCGCCGCGGCCCACGAGGAAGGCCACATTGTCATCACGGTCAAAGACGACGGACGAGGCATTGACCCGGAGCGGATACGCCGTTCGGCTGTCAATCGTGGTTTGATGTCTGAGGAGCAAGTTGCCCAACTCGACGACGATGCGGCCATCAACTATATTTTTCAACCCAACCTCTCCACTGCCGAAAAGGTCACCGACGTCTCGGGGCGGGGGGTGGGGCTGGATGTGGTGCGCACCAACGTCAAGCAACTCAGCGGCTCGGTGGTGGTAGAGAGCGAGATCGGGCAGGGCACGACCTTTCGCGTCACTTTGCCCCTCACGCTGGCTATTGTGCAAGCGATGATGATCGGCCTGGGAGATGACGTATACGCGATTCCACTGACGAGCATCGTCGAGTCGTTGTACCTGGCGGACGTCCAGGCCAGCACTGTGCAAGGCAAGCCCGTGATCACGTGGCGCAACCAGGTACTGCCGATCGTGCGATTGCGTCAATTTTTTACTCACACCCGTATGGCCCTGGCTCCCCCCAACGGCACCAAACAGGCCGTGGTGACGGTGGCATGGGGCAAACTAAAGGCTGGCTTGGTGGTAGATCAACTGCTCGGCAAACAAGAGATTGTGATAAAGTCGCTCGGTTCTTTTATCGGCAACGTGCCAGGTCTGTCGGGTTGTACCATTCTGGGCGATGGGCGGATCGCCCTCATTGTAGATGTTCCGGGCCTTATTGGTGCTTGCTTGCAAGCTCAAAGGCAGGAGGGTGCAAAGTGAACGATCAACAAGCAATTTGGCACAATCTAGTCAGTGGTCCGCACTCGGACCAGACGTTGAACCAGGTGATGTGGCAAGTGGTGAGCGGCTTGTCCGAGATGACGGGACAGTCGATCAACAACGAAATGCCCCAGGTAAAAAAAATTCCCATCGCTCAGGTGCCCATGCGCGTTGGTCACCCGGAAGCGGAAATGGTGGGGGTTTACCTGTCTATCGGAGGGGGGCTGCGTGGGCAGGCTATCCTGATCTTGCCTTTGAGCAGTGCCCTGAACATGGTAGATTTGTTGATGGGCGAGTCGCCAGGCACGAGCACTGAACTGGGGGATATGGAGCGGTCGGCGCTGGCCGAGATCGGCAATATGACGCTCTCGTATTTTCTCAATGCCACGGCCAGCCTCGCCGATGCTACGGAAATGTTGCAACCATCCCCCCCGGCTGTGATGGTGGATATGTTGGGTGCGATTCTGGACGTGATCGTCACATCGGTGGGGGCTGTGCGAGACGATATGCTGATCGTCGAAACGGGTTTCAAGGATTCCGGCGGAAACGTACACGGATATTTTTGGGTGATGCCCGATCCGGCTATTCAGGGTTTGGGGTAGGAGTTTGGAAGAGAATGACAAGTAACGATAGGAGCAGACGATGACCGAAAATATGCGTTCTGTCGGCATCGGGGAACTGATCACAAGTGATGCGCCCAACGACGTGTTGGTGGCCTATGGACTTGGCTCGTGTGTGGCGATCTGTTTGTATGATCCGGCGGTAAAAGTGGGTGGGATGTTGCACGCGCTGCTGCCAGCCAATCCCAAAAACAATAGTAGTGGGGGCAATCCTCTCAAGTTCGTGGACCAGGGTCTGCCGCTGTTGCTCAAATCTCTGTCAAAGTTGGGGGGCATACGCACCCGATTGATCGCGCAACTATGCGGCGGTGCTCAGGCACTATCGGCCCTCGGTTTTGAAAATGACGATTTGGCAAGTATCGGAAAACGTAATATACTGGCTGCTCAAACTGCCCTAAAGGCGGCAGGTATTCCAGTACGAGCACAAGCCATTGGTGGTCGCATCGGTCGCACGGTGAGGCTCTACATTGTGGATGGGGAGGTCACGGTCAGAAGCTTGGGGCAAGACGTACAAGTTTTTACCCTTGTCCCAGATACCAAACCTCAAGCACAAAACATGGCAACGCAGCATAGATCAGGAGGCGCATTATGGCCAAAATAATGGTTGTGGATGACAGTTTGTTTATGCGAAATAATCTCTCAAAATTGCTTGGTCGAAATGGATACGAGATCATCGTCGCGGAGAATGGCGAGCAGGCAGTGGAGAATTATCGTCAGGCTCGCCCGGATGCGGTGATTATGGATATCACCATGCCCAAAATGGACGGCCTGACGGCCCTGAGCGAGATCCGCGCGTTCGATTCCAAGGCCAAAGTCATCATGCTCACGGCAATGGATCAAGAGTCGGCGGCGACGCAGGCCATCCGGCGCGGAGCCAAGGACTTTTTGGGCAAACCGGCTCCACCCAAACGGATACTCGCGGCGCTGCAACATGTGCTGAGATAGAACAAGTTCTGTTTGTTGGCTATTTGTCAGGTGCTGTGAGTGTTTTCATATGTCAAATCTCCACTTTTCTCAAGGTGGAGATTTTTGTTTGATGGTCTAATTGACTGACAAATCTTTTTGGGCCGTGTTCACCCCAAGGGATGAAAATGCAGCCGAGCTTTCCATAGCGCGTTGAGTTTGCCAAGTGCGCGACTTGTTGTGACGGAAACTTGGCTGCATTGCCCCGATTTTTATCAAAGTCACAAAAAGAATAAAGAGGTCAAAATGAACCAAAAGGATAGCAGTTCAAAGTTGAGAAAGATGCAGCGCATCATCGAGCCATAGGTTGTCTCTGATGGCGCGAGCGTGCGGTTAAGGCAAAGTATCGCCTCGCAAACGTTGAATTACCTAGACCAGTCCGGTCGGACAACTCGAACGATCATGTCGCGGGTTGTCCGATGCACCCGCACCGGGACATCGAGACGGTGACCTATATGCTCGCTGCTGTGATCCTTCACCAAGACAGCATTGGGAATCCGGCACTATCCAGGCGGGCGATGTGCAGTGGATGACGGCGGGACCCGGTGACCGACATTGTGGTCAATCCGATGTATTTGGACGTCTCGATCTCGTCCAATGGTGTGTTCGTCCAGCCGGTTGAACGAGGGCACGTGGCCTTTGACTATGTTTTTGAGGGGGAAGGCGAATTTGGCGTTGTGGATTAGGAGGATGGGGAGCGAGTTGCACACCTCAAACTGGCCGTTTTTGATGACAGTGATCACATTGAGGTACGCGCAACGAATTGCCCGGCCCGGGTCTTTTGTGATGAACACACGGGAAGGAAATCAGCAGGCGCTTCAAGATCTGCGGGAAGGGACGTTTGTGTAAGCACACGGATTTTCAGGATTCGTGGATTCAGGCATTCGGCAAGCTACAACTTTTTCTCCAATCCAAGACAGCAGCCTCAATCGTCAAGGGGGCTGCTGTTTTCTGTTTGACGTTCGTGTTCCAACTTGCGCAGACAGACAGAGCAGGATAGAATTGTAGATGTATGAACTGGCTAAACCGCCGCAGACGGGCCCAAGCATTTCTCCCTTGCGATAATCCCACGTTCAAGAACCCTGATTTCGAGACCGCTTCCTACCGGGTTCTGATCGTGAGGCTATCTCCTTTTCGGGATGTGGACCGCTCCCTGCCTCATCTATTTCTCTTTCACGAGGTGCGGCAAGCGTTGCCGGATGCGTTCGTCGATATGGCGTTTTTTCCCTCGGCCAGCGAAAGAAAATTGCTAGAGCGGGCAGATGCCCCCGCCCTCATCGGCACCCAGTCGCTGCGCCTGGCCGAGGATTTTGACCTGGTGCTGATCTCGAACGCCTACACCCTGGAACTGATCAACCTGCCTTATCTGCTGATTCATTCCAATATACCGCTCTTTGCCAGCCAACGGCGACTTCAGAAAGCCAAAGCCGAATGGCCGATCATCATTCTCGGTGGGTCGAACGCGATGGCGGCGCAGTCTATCGTCCGCGCGGATGGCGATAGTTTAGTGGACGGTATCTTTTTTGGGGAAGGTGAAGGGTGGGTAGGTAGCCTGGTTTCTCTTTTGTCGCAGAATCGGCAAAAGGACAAGCGACAGGTGATGGAACAGATCACTGAAAAGACGCCCGGCCTTTGGGTCGCGGGATCACTGTGTCCCACCCAAAAGGCTGTTCTTCACACGCCGGAAGCGACGTTCTTGCCGACCGAGTACCCCATCCTCAACAGCCCCGAGGCGCACACGGCCAGCCTTCAGATCAATTACGGCTGCCCGGCGTTCTGCTCTTTTTGTTTCGAGGGCTACGACCGCAAGCCGTATCGCGAACTTGCCCTCCCCGACGTTCTCGCAGCCGCTCGCCAGATCAAGGGCGCGCAGGGAGTCGAGGAACTGAACCTGTACAGCTTTAACTTTAACACGCACCAAGACGTCCTACCGATGGTCCTGGAACTGCACAAGCTTTTTGACCGGGTGAGTTTCAAGAGCCAGCGGGTAGACATTCTGCGGCACACGCCGGGCCTGCTGGCGGCGGAGGTCGAGGCGGACAAGCGCGAGTTTACACTGGGCATCGAGGGGATCAGCGATCGCCTGCGAGCGTGGATGCACAAGAGCCTGCCCACGGACGACGTCACCGCTTTGCTGGACCGGATATTCGGGCTCAAAGTGCGGCGGGTCAAGTTGTTTTACATCCTGACCGGTCACGAGACCGACGAGGACATTGACGAGTTTCGCCAATTCTTGCAATGGCTCAAGGAAGCCCGCCGTCGCTCTCAGAACCGGCGTTTGCGGGTGGTCTTTAGCTTTGGCTTGCTGATTCGGATGCCGTTTACGCCGCTGCGGTACGACCGGCTCTTTCTCGACGAGCAGGAATGGAAACCATTGATCGGACGGATCAAATCAGCTTGCGAGACGAACGGGTTCGAGTTTCGGCTGGCCTTTGATTGGGCGGACTATTGCGTCAGCCAGGTGCTGGCGATGGGTGGGCATTGGCTGGTGGAGCCGATCGTGATGTTGGCTCGGGAAGGATATTGTTTCGATACCGCGATGCCGCCACAATATTGGGACAAACTCAAAGGGTGGATGGAAGAAGCGGGACATTGGAACGATGCTTTTCTGGGTGAAAAAGAACCCGACTATCCCTTTGCGCTCGAGTTCGTCGAGTCGAATATCTCTGGCGAGTTTTTGTACTGCCAGTACCAAGAGGCCCAGTCTGGTGTGGATAGCGGCTACTGTCTGGGGAATGACAAGCAGCCCGGTCGCTGTTTGGGATGTGAAGCCTGTGTGGATCAGGAACAGAGGCGGTCAATCACACATCATCAAATCCGCCAGCCGGAGCGCAGTGCGTTCCAAGTGCAACTGCGAGAGGTGATGGCTCGCAAGCGACGGCTGCAACCGGTCTATTTCCGGCTGCGGTTGGAGCCGTGGTTGGCCGGGCTTTTGCCCGAATATCTCAACGCTTTTGTTTTTCAAGAGTTTCTTGTACAATATCCCAAGTTGGTGGATAATCTGCTGTCTGTGCGAGAGAGTTTGTTCACGCTTCGCCCCAGCAAGCATCGATTCCCCTCTGTGAGCGGCGAGACGATTTTTGCCCTGAAAGCTTGGAATGTCCGGGCACTAGAAACCGGGTTTTTCTACAAGCAAAGCGACGAAATCCCAGTTTCTGGATTCGAGATCATAGATTTGGCCGATGGTTTCACGCCCGGCGTATTTAACAAGCTGCACCTGGACGTACATTTGCCCGCTCATCTTTTTCCCGAACCACGCATCCGGCTGGAAGAGTACCTGCGCGGCGCATACGTGCGCTATTCCCTGCGGCGGGATGGCGCTCGCTATCGTTTTGAGATACCTTCCAAAGCGCTCAAAAAAAAGGTTGTTTTCGGTGGCTTTTTCGAGACTCGCGAGAACGAATTTTTTGCCAGCCTGGACGTGGGATTCAAGTTCGACTTTATGGCGTTCTTGCAGACATTTGGCAAGAAAGGACTGCATCACCGCGCGCGGGCGTGCGTCTCAGAGATCGAGTGGTAGCAAATATTCAGGAGAATTGACGTGGGGAAAGGTCGAGTCATCAAGGTAGAGTGCCGGTGCGGCAAGCTCTTGTTCAAGTATTTCAAGGGTGGGCGGGGTCGTCTCATAAAGTGCTTTTTTACCGAGATCAGGAAAGATCACGTGGGGATTTCTGGCTGCCCGACGGACGCTCGCCCGACCTGTCCGGGCTGTGGGAAAGAGATCGGCATCATACGGCTGGTGCGGGGGCGTCCGGCGCTCAAGATCAACCAAGGCACGGTGAAGGAGACGCGGACTTAGTTTTTGCAGTTGAACAACCTACCTCGCCGGGAGCTGAACCGCCCGGCTAACAGCTTTGGATGCATAGCATCCGCACCCTCCTTCGGAGGCTAAAAAGAGCCCGCGAGGCAGGGTTATGCTCTGAGCCTGGCGGTTTAGCGCCCGGCGGGAGTGACCTACCGCAAAAGTCGATCCAGAGGAGACGATCTATGAACATTCCATTCAAACGATACTGGGACCTGCTCGGCCCATACCTGATGCTCCAAAAAGGACGCTTTACCCTGCTGACCGTTCTGCTCCTGTCCAGCATCTGCTTGCAGGTTTTTAACCCGCAAATCATGCGCGACTTTTTAGATGCGGCAATGGCGGGCGAGAGCGTTGGCAAGCTGGCGGTCACGGCGCTGGTCTTCATTGGGATCGCCGTGTTCCAACAAGTGGTCGGCGTCAGCGCGACCTACGTTGGCGAGAATGTCGCCTGGACTGCCACCAACGCGCTGCGTGCCGGGCTGGCCCGACACTGCCTCACCCTGGACATGAGCTTTCACAACAATACCAGCCCCGGCGAGTTGATCGAGCGCATCGATGGCGACGTGACGGAACTGTCGAATTTTTTCTCCCAAATGGTCGTGCGCGTGATCGGCAACCTGGTGCTGCTGGCCGGGGTTTTGGTCGCGTTTTTCTTTGAAGGGTGGCTCATCGGCGTTGCGTTCACCGTCTTTGCGACCATTACGTTGTTCGCGCTGAACCGGGTCCGTGGCCTGGCCATACCCCATCAAAAAGCGCTCCGTGAGGCCATAGCGAACCTGTTCGGCTACCTGGAAGAACGATTGGCCGGAACCGAGGACATTCGTTCCAGCGGCGCGGTCGATTTTGTGCTTCTTGGGCTGTACAAACTGTCGCAGGTGATCCTGGGACACTGGCGCAAGGCGTGGCGCATGTTTGTGGTGGTGCGCTTTACGGGCGGTATGATGCACACGATGGGGAACGTGATGGCGATGGTGGCCAGTTTTTTGCTCTTTAACGACGGCACGATCACCATCGGCACCGCCTATCTCCTCGTCCACTATACCAACATCCTGGGCCGACCGATCCGCGAGTTGACCCAACAGATCGAGACCCTGCAAAACATCGGGGCGGCCATCGAGCGCTTGTCCGACCTGCGCAGCATCGAGCGAAAGATCGAGGATGGTCCCGGGGCGAATTTGCCCGGCGGCCCGTTGTCGCTGGCGTTCGACGAGGTCTCTTTTGCTTACGTGGAGGACGAACTCGTGTTGGAGAACCTGGTCTTTAACCTGGAACCGGGCCAAGTGCTGGGCCTGTTGGGACGGACCGGCAGCGGCAAGACGACCCTGGCCCGGCTGCTGTTCCGCTTGTACGATCCAACGGTCGGGCAGATCGCGCTGGGCGGCGTCGACATCCGCCAGCCCAAGCTGGTCGATTTGAGGGAGCGCGTCGCCATCGTGACGCAAGATGTGCAATTGTTCCAGGCTAGCGTACGCGACAATTTGACGTTCTTTGACCGGCGCATTCCCGATGAGCAGATTCGGGCCGTGATTGACGAGCTAGAATTGGCGGAATGGTATCAAACGCTGCCCGATGGGCTAGACACCAAGCTCGAAACGGGCGGGCGCAGCCTCTCGGCTGGCGAGGCACAGTTATTGGCGTTCACGCGCGTCTTTTTGCGTGACCCCGGCCTCGTCATCCTGGACGAGGCCTCGTCGAGGCTCGACCCGGCCACGGAGCAACGCATTGAGCGCGCCGTCGACAAACTGCTGCAAGACCGGACCGCTATCGTCATCGCCCACCGGCTGGGCACCGTCCAACGGGCCGACGATATCATGATCTTGGACGGAGGGCGTGTGATCGAACGCGGCGCGCGCGAACGGCTCGCGGGCGATCCCACGTCCCGTTTCTACAACCTGCTCCAGACGGGGTTAGAGGAGGTGTTGGCATGACGACCACTCGAAAAGTTGAGAGTTTACCCACCTGGAAAGTCATTTCTGAGATCATTCGCTACCGGCTCCGGCTGTGGCTGATCAACCTGATGGCCATGATGGTGCTCATATTTTTCTGGCAGTTCCCGGCTGTGGTCATGCGCGAGTTTTTCGATCTGCTCACGGGCGAGGCGCAGCTCGGGCTGAACGTCTGGTCGGTGGCCGTCCTGCTCTTTGCGTGCGAGCTGGGGCGCGTCCTCGGCATCTACGGCCTGACCAACACCAACGTGCCATTTTTTATGAACACGATGACGCTGATTCGAAAGAACCTGCTGACACACATCCTCAAACGCCCCGGCGCGTCGGCCCTGCCCGACTCGCCCGGTGAGGCCATCAGCCGCTTTCGGGGCGACGTGTTCGAGATATCGCTGTTCGCCCTGTGGATCAACGACATTCTGGGAATGATCGCTTTTGGTGTGGTCGCCGTGATCCTGATGGTGAGCATCAACTCCTCCATCGCGCTGCTGGCGGTCTTGCCCTTTATCATCGTCGGCGTCATCGCCAACACGGCCACCAAGCGCATCGAGCAATACCGCCGGGCCAGCCGCAAAGCTACGGGCCGGGTGACGGGTTTCATCGGCGAGTTCTTTGGCGCGGTGCAGGCGGTCAAGGTAGCGACGGCGGAGGATGGTGTGTTGGCGCGCTTTAACGAACTCAACGACGAGCGGCGCAAGCTCTCGCTCAAGGACCGGCTGTTCAACGAGGTCCTACACTCGCTCTTTCGGAACGCCGTCAACCTGGGCACCGGCGTGATCCTCATCCTGGCGGGCCAGGCGATGCGGGACGGTTCCTTTACGGTGGGCGACTTTGCGTTGTTCGTCTTTTGCCTGGAGGGGATCAGCGAGCTGACCACGTTCTCTGGCCTGCTGGTGGCGCGGTACAAGCAGATCGGCGTATCGGTGGAGCGGATGGGGCGTCTGATGGAAGGTGCGTCTCCTGAGGCGCTGGTCGAGTTCAGCCCGGTCTACCTGGACGACGAGTTCCCTGACGTGGTCTATCCGGCCAAAACCGACGCGCACCGCCTGCACACCCTCGACGCCGCGAACCTGTCCTACCACTTTTCTGGCACCGACAGCGGCATCGAAGATGTCAACCTGCACATGGAGCGGGGCACATTCACCGTGATCACGGGGCGCGTCGGGTCGGGCAAGACGACGCTGCTGCGGGTGCTGCTCGGCCTGCTGCCGATGGACGAGGGCGAGATCCGTTGGAACGACGAGCGCGTGGAGCAGCCCGACACGTTCTTCGTGCCGCCGCGCAGCGCCTACACCGGGCAGGTGCCGCGCCTCTTTAGCGACTCGCTGCGAGACAATATCCTGATGGGCCTATCCCAGGACGACGACGCGATTGCGCAGGCGATTCGGTTGGCCGTGATGGAGTACGACCTCGGCGAGCTCGAAGACGGCCTGGAGACGATGGTCGGTCCCAAGGGCGTCAAGCTCTCCGGCGGGCAGATTCAGCGCACCGCCGCGGCGCGCATGTTCGTGCGCGGGCCGGAACTCTTGGTCTTTGACGATCTCTCCAGCGCGCTGGACGTCGAGACGGAGCGTACGCTCTGGGAGCGGGTCTTTGAGCAATCGGACGTGACGTGCCTGGTCGTGTCGCACCGCAAAGCCGCGCTGCGCCGCGCCGATCACATCATCGTGCTAAAGGATGGGCGGGTCGAGGCGGAAGGTCAGTTGGATGACCTGTTGGAGACCTGCGAGGAGATGCAGCGCCTCTGGCACGGTGACCTGGCTCCCACGCGGCTGGTGCGCGAGCCCGGCGCGTTGGACCTGCTGCTCGAACGCACGTTGAGCCAGACGGTGGATGAAGCACTCGACCTGTCGCTGGATCAATCCCTGGAGATGGCGCTTGACCAGGCGTTTGAGATGTAATAGGTTGAGGGGGATTTGTAGATGGGAAATGGTTTTGAACGAAAGGGTCAATCAACAGATTTTGAAATTGATTCACTTGAACGTGAGCTTTCGTTTCTTGCTTATACTTGGCGAGGATTACATTCCCAGGAGGCTGAGAAAGCGGTAGAGATTGTGAGCAAGTATCACATAGTGTTCGCCAAACTCTGGGACCTTGGCTGGGACGGAGAAGGGTTATTACCAGACTCGGAATTACCCAACGACTTGATGCCAAGTTACTACCTCGAAAAGTGGAAGATCAAGTAAAATCTCTATCTTGGGATGGGCGAATTTAAGACTTCCGAAGTCTGGTCGTCCCAGCCAATTCATCCTACTCTCAAAGCTGAACCTCAACTCGGCACGGCAATTAGCTTTTTCGACGACGAAAGAAACACCGCCAACACCGCCAGCAGCAGCAGACCATACGCCGCTACGTCCACAAAACCGGCGTAATAGTCGCCGGTGGATAGCCGGGTGATCAATGCGATCGGTGAAGCGTCAAAGAAATAGCTCAGGCTGGTCGAGAGCAGGATAAAGAGCGAGTAGGTGAACTGGGAGCGCTCCCTGTCCTTGAAATAGACCGCGATAAAGGCCGCGCCCACCGCGATGAGGGCCGCGCTCACCGTCGCTAGCGTCAAAACCAGCCACATGTTTTGGATGTGGATGCCGTTAAATCGCAGCAGCGCGATCCACAAACTGCACTGCGCCACCGAGAGGACGAGGGCGTTGGCGATCTTGGCCCCAAATATCGTGTTCAGGGATAGGGGCGCGGACCAGAGCGTCTCTAGCGTGCGGTTCGATATCTCCTCCGAGATCGAGTCTACCACCAGGCTGCCCGTCACGAACGCGGGGAAAAACATCAGGAGGGGGATGATCACGGCGTAGCGGAACTCGTGTGTGGTGGAGGAGACGCCTTCGAGGTCTGTGTAACGGATATGGATGCCGTTCTTGGCGCGCAAATAGTTCTCGTACTGCTTGAGGGGTTCCCTGAGCACCATCAGTATCATGGTTGTTTGAATCTCGGATTCGGGCATAAAGAGCCGCACGTTGACGACTGGCTGCTCGTCCTCCGGCACGACCTCGGGCAGCACGATGACGGCCTGTATCTCCCCGGCCTGAAAGGCGTTCTCGGCATCCTCTGGCGTGGCAAACGGAGTGATCCTCGCGTGATAATCTTCCATAAAACTGATCAGTGGAGAGTTCATGTTCCCAAGAACTCCTACTCGAAGCTGGATCTGGGCGCTCAACTCTTTCGCCTCGGGGTCATAGACGGCCATCAGCCCGACGAGCAGCGCCGATGAGAAGGATGCGATGAACAACTGGATCAGGATGGCGATCAGGATTGTGCTTTCCTTGGTGACTGCCTTGAGTTCTTTTTTCAAGATGGTAAAAAATGCTTTCACTCTTTATCTCCTCTCTATCCCATCATCCCAAAAAGGATGGACAGGTTGTATACCACGTGTACGGCTGACCCGGCGAGCACGGCAAAGGGATAACGCTTGGCGCCAAAACGGAGGGTGAGCAAACAGACGATGGACGTAAAAAAGAAGTGGGCGACGAGGGGAATCCAGAGCTTGCCGACGTTAAAGACCGCCGCCGACAGCATCGATTCCGACACGATGCCCACCGAGACGAACAATAGCAGCTTTTCTCCCACCAGGAATCCGAGCGCGGAGAGAAAAGACACCACGATGATGTCCTTGGCTGTTTTGACATCCCGGTTCTCGATCAGCACCGTGATGCCCGCCGACTTTGTGATTTCCTCAATGATGACGGACATGATCAGCAATGCCACAAGGGCTATGCGGATGGGCAAGTTGAGCGCCACCGCCAGGGTCACCAACTGAATCATGTAGACGATGGGGATTAGAAACAGGCTCAGCAGTGTGACGGATAGGTGAATGTGCTTGCGATTCAAGGCGAGATAGATGGCGTCTGCCACCTTTCGGTAGAGGGGGCGGAATTTCATCAGGTATTCTTCGTTCAGGACGCGGCTGCCCACGTACATGGTCAGGATAAAGACGAGATACATGGACGCCGTCGAGGTCAGATATTCCTTGAGGCCAAAAGGCTGACCCCGGTACATTTTGATCGCCAGCGTGAGGGGCGATATATAGCTCAAGTCGTTGATGCCAGAGAACATCGCCGGAAAGACCAGGTACGACATGATGACCGTCGTCGCCAGCATCGAGATGAACGTCGTATCCTTGAACGTGCGGTAGACCAGGGGCACTATCAGGTATATCGAAAAGATGAACAGGATGACGGGGATAAAGATGACTATTGCCAGCAGCAAATTGCCCTTCATTATCAATGTCAGAACGACCATAAATGCCAGCGCGAATATCATATAGGGCAGCATTTTCCCGACAATGATCTGGAACGGGGTCACCGGGGCCGACAACAGGACGGTGATGCGGCGGTCTTTTTTCTCGTTCATAAAGCCGCTGGTGAAAAAGACGCTGACGAAAAAGATCGGCAGGACATAGATCGACACGGTGACGACCTGCGCAAAAGGCAAGGGAGGGCTCATCAGCGACGGGATCATGATCTCGTCATCCGCTGACAGGTCGATAGGAAAATAGTTGACGCCGACGCGCAGGGGAAAGCCCGTATCCATCTCGTGCTCCGCCTCGACCCGGGCCAGTTCCTGAACTTCTAGGTACAGTTTCAGTGCCGCGACCGCGTACAGGGATTTTTCTTCGTCTCTGTGAACGACCTGATCTCCGTCAATGTAGGCATTTATTGCTCCAGTTTCGAGCATCGAGTTGGCGGAAGAGCGATCCACGTTCACCGTGTCGAATCGGCTGTCGTCAATGTGCGGGCTGCCGGGGTTGACGCCTATTCTGTACAACCCTCGGCCCCGGACGGCCCCCTGCCGGAATGCCAGGTAGGTGATCAGGAACGAGCCGAGCAAGATGAGGGTGACGACCGGTCGTGATTTTCCTGTAAAGCGAGACCGCAATCTGGTGATCTCGCGTTTTGCAACGGTCAAGATATTTTTCATTCTCAATTTGCTCCTTGGCACTGGTTCAGTTGAATGGGATTACGATGTAGCCGCGCTTTCCATAGCGCGTAAGGCCCTGCGAGGTATGGAAACCTCGGCTACAAGCCCCTTTTTGAGCCACAATTGGCTGACTATCCAGAAATCCCACCCAACTGA
>JAAEPW010000958.1 GCA_024232355.1 Chloroflexota bacterium
CAAATCTTGGAAAAAGTTGACGTTTTACCATTTTTGATCGTTTTTCTGACATCTGGACCAACTTTTCCAAGTTGCTGGCAGGTATACGGTTTGGCGTCCCCAGGGACGGATTGGCTCTCCTAGCGACTTTTGCGGTATTGCGAAAAAAGAGATAGGATGCAGTAACCCTGAGCCCTGTTCACCCAGAGGGACAAAAATGCGGCCGCACTTTCCATAGCGCGTCACTTGTACGCAGAATGGAATCCGCGGCTATAGAGTTATTTTGAGGGCAGATCAACGCGGATAGACACTGATTTGGCAAAGCCAACAAAATCTACGTTTTTCTGCGTTCCAGCAAACAGGAGGAAGACCGTGACCGATAAACATACCAACATATTGATCCGTATCCACAGCCGAGATGAAGATAGCGACGCTTACCCTTTCGAGGCTGAGCTTGACGACGGTAGCCGCTTTCTCGACGGTGAATTGAACTTGGACCAACAAGCCCTGCAAGCCGTCGAGTCTGACCCCGAACAGTACGGCCTTGATCTCTTTTACAATCTGTTTTCCGGCCCCGTCCGCCGCGCCTACGACAAGGCCACTGGCCGCGCCGAGGCCCAGACGGGAGGGCGCTTGCGCGTCCGTCTGTGGATTGATAATGACGCCGCCGAACTCCACGCGCTGCCCTGGGAACGCATCTACCATGTCCATCGAGGACAATCGGTTCCTATGGCCATTTCTACGCTGACGCCCTTTTCGCGCTATACTGGCTTGGAAATTCCCGAGCCGGAACCGGTCACCTCGCGCCCCATTCGCATGTTGATCGCCATTTCCAATCCGCACAACTTGGAAGACAGTGGTCTAAGCCCGATAGACGTCGCGCAAGAAGTCGAGAATCTACGCCAAGCATTGGGCGATCTGCAACAAGGCGGACAAATTCATGTGACCCTCATACCGGGCCAGAGCGGACTATCGGCGGAACTGCGGGCACAGTTGGAGGACGAAGGCTATCAGATCCAGGACGGGATGACGAGTCTGGACAATATAATGCAAATGTTGCCGGACTGTCATATATTCCACTTTCTCGGCCACGGCGCTTTCCGCCGCCGGGGCGACCGGGGAGAGGGGGTTGCTGCCCTTTATCTGGAGAAAGATGATGGATCGTGGCAGGGCGTCCGGGACGACGACATTGTGTCTCGGTTGGTGGCGGCTGCTCCGGCGCTGCGCCTGGTCTTTTTGGCGGCCTGTGAGAGCGCCAAGCGCGATGCCAAGGCCGCGCACCCCTTTGTGGGTTTGGCCCCCAAGTTGGTCAAGGCAGGCGTCCCGGCCGTGGTGGCGATGCAGGACCAAGTATCCATCACACTGGCCCAAGAACTGACGGGCAGCTTTTATCGCCGTTTGCTGGAACACGGAGAGATCGATCGTGCACTGAATGAGGCGCGCTCGACGTTGTTCGATCAAAAAAAGACCGACTGGGCGATTCCTGTGCTCTTTATGCGATTGGAACAGGGCCAACTTTTTGCCGCTGACCCGATCCGCCTGACGCTTCAGGCCATCCGTGCCCACGAGCTATATCGCCCCTGGCCCAAACACAGGTACCTGCCTATCGAGGTCGTACACACCACCGGGCAGCACGACGCCAGCAGCCTGGAGCAACTTCAGCGCGAGTCTGTGCCCGCTGTGAATATGGTTGAAGAGACCCTGAATCTTTTCTCGACGCGACGTCTTTCCTCCACTGAGGGCGAGCGGGATCATGATCGATCTACTCCGTTGCTCGTGGGGCTCGTCGGAGGGCACGGCATGACAAAGTCGACCCAACTGTGCCGCATCGCCTGGATTACGGCCGATCGTTCGCTGAACCTTATGGATCATGGCATCGAACACCCTGTGATACCCGTTTATGTGGATCTGCAAAACTATTCATCTACAAAGTCGAGCCTGGGGAATCCCATCGAGACCCTGATGCTGGAGAGTCTCGAGCCATTCTGGCCTGGTCTGACGGCCGAGCGGTTATCCGAACTGCTGCGGCGCAATCAAGGACCCATCTTGCGGGTCCTGCTCGACGGCAGCGATGACATGCCCGACAGTCAGCGGATTCAGGCCTGGGACGCGCTCCAGATTTTGGTAGACGCCTATCCTCACCACGAGTACATGTTGTCCACCAGTCCCGGTAATCTGGACCCCCGGCAGTTGGCCGTCACTAATCTGTTGGTCATTCAACCGTTGTCCCAGCGCACGGTCAAGCAGTTTCTCAAGGGGTTGAACACCTTGGAGGGTAGAAGACTCTACG
Source organism: Chloroflexota bacterium (assembly GCA_024232355.1). Next base: position 2,270 of record JAAEPW010000958.1, read on the forward strand.
GCGCATTGTCGCGCGCCCAGCTTTTTGATCTGGCAGCCAACCCCTGGCTCTTGGTCAATATGCTGGTTCTGGCACAGGCGGGGGTCTATCCCGAATCTCGGACAAAGGTGCTAAAGAGCCTGGTTGAGGATGGCATTGCCAGTATTCCCAACGAATACGGTATGCGTTCGCGGGCCGAACGGACGCTTACGGCGCTGGCCTGGGAGATGCAGTCGACTCGCAGTAATACTTGGCCGGTGAGCGATGCCTTTCGAACCTTTGCCGCCATACGTGGGAATCGCGAGTACAGCCTGGAAAACTTTTACGATGCCCTGGTCTCGTGCGGTCTGCTGGTTCAGGTAGGCCAAGAGTCTATGCGCTTTGCCTATCCTCCGATCCACGCCTATTGCTGCGCCCGGGCCATTTTAGACAAGAGCGACCACATCCGGGTCATAGACGATATTACGGCCACTTTGGGCAGGCTGACCCGACTCCGCTGGTGGGAAGACACGTTGGTTCTGGTGAGCGGGTTGATGGACGATCCCAACGAACTCATCCGAACGATTCTCTACGGCGCGACCCTGGCTGGAGGGGAGCAGCCGCTCCTGGCGGCCAACTGTCTCCTGGAAAGCGGCGAGCGGCAGATCGACCCGGATCTGATAGAGCAAATAATTGATGCGCTGATCTGGCAGTTGGACAGCACGAATGAGCGTTCGGTGCAGCGGCGCGCCCGCGCGGCTTCTACTTTGGGGCAGTTGGCCCAGTTGCGACGGCTGCAATCTCTGTCGGCCATCCCGCACCTGGTCCGCATCGCGAATCAAGAATCCCGCGTCAACTGGCGGGGGGAGGCGCGGTACGAATACAGCAACGTGCGAATGGCCGCCGCTGGCGCGCTCCAGCATATGCGGCCGATTGCTCGCGACGAGGTCAAAGCCGCCGATCCCCAACTGGACGAGGTGCTGTACCTCTGGAGCAAGGAAAATGTGAAAGCGCTGAACGAACATTTGCACGCAAAAGACGAGGGTATCCAAGCCATCGCGGCCTTGGCGTTGGGCGATCTACAAACGCCCCAGACTGTGGACATTCTCATCGCCGCTTTCTTTGATGCCGACACCGAGTCTAACACTCGCTGGGCGGTGACCGACGCACTGGCCCTGCTTGATCCGGCGATGATCACACGACGCGCCATACTGCCGCTGCTCAATGTCGATGCCGCCGAACGTGAGAGCCTCGATCCTGACATTTGGGAACGACGAGCGGATTGGTACGGACGCTTGGCCTATCTTATTGGCATGGTGCGGGCACGGGAACCGATCGCCCGTGACTTTCTCGAACGATGCCTGCACGAGTTTATTGACGTCCGGCTCACGGCCGATGCGGTGCAATCCCTGGGGTGGATGTACGAACGCAGCTACAAAGACTTGTTCGAACGGATTGCCCTGGGTGACTTTGAGGGCATTGCGTCGAGCGAAAAGGCATCCGAGTGGGATAGCAAGTATCTGCAACGCAAAGCCATAGAAGCGCTCGCCAACATCGGAGACCGAGAAACCCTGACCCAACTGCGGACCAAGCGCACCGATTGGGGGCTGGAATTGGAGCGCATCTTTTATTGGACTAGCGAGGAGATATATTGGCGTTTGGGGTCGTGAGGGGCCAGCCGTAAAGTCTAGCTTGCTTGAATCGTATGTGCAGGTTATAGTGCGCGCCGAATTTCGCGCGATAGAGTTTTTGTAGCGGAAAGGGAGAGCAAAACATGCTCACTACAAATACAGTTCAGCCCAGCATCCCACACGATGAGAAACCTTCCTTCTGGACCAAGGTGGCTTATGCCATCGGGGGTCTGGGAGGCGCCGTCGGACCGGGGACGATCATCCCTTTCTGGTACACTATCTTTCTCACCGACATCGCCCAACTCGATCTTGGGCTGGTAAGCGTCTTTTGGGTCATTGTCACCGTTTGGGATGCGATCAACAACCCGCTCGTTGGCTATCTGTCCGACCGTACCCGCACCCGCTGGGGCCGGCGGCGCCCTTTTCTGCTTTTTGGCGCGGTTCCTTTTGGGGTGCTGTTTATCCTGCTGTGGTGGATTCCCCCCACAGAACGCCAGGCTCTGCGCTTTGCTTATTATCTGGTCACATACCTTCTCTTTGAGACCACGTTTACGGCCGTCAGTTGCCCGTACCAGGCTCTCACTCCCGAGTTGACCCAGGATCACGATGAGCGAACCTCGTTGGTGATGTACCAGATGGTGGTTACCATTGCTGCCGGGGTGCTAGTCCCTGTGATTTTTGGATTGATCATCTTTCCGATGTTTCCCGATCGGGACCCCCGGGCGTACCAGACCTTGGGCGTAATCTGTGGGATCATCTTTATCCCCGCTTATCTAACCACCTTCTTTGGTACCCGCGAACGTCTAGAGTTTCAGCAAGAAAGCGCCCCGCCGCTGCGAGAGACCGCCCGATTTGTGCTGCGCAACAAACCTTTTCGATATACCTTGGCCATTTACGTCCTGGGCTGGATGCCGGTGACCATCGCCCAGGCCCTGTTCGCCTATTATTTTATCTATTGGATCGGGATGAGTGAGAACGAGGTCTCGCTGGTACAAGGGTTGATCATGACGATGGCTTGGCTGCTGCTGCCAGTCGTGCTCTGGATGGCCCGGCGGCTGGAAAAGAAAAGCGCCTATATCATCGCGGCGGGAAGCTGGGCCATAGTCATGCTGGCGACGTTATTGGTACCAGAAGGGGCCAAGGTGCCAGCCTATATCTTGTGCGCGCTGTCCGGTTTTGGGATTGCGACCATTCACTTGCTCCCATCGGCTATGATGCCCGATGCACTCGAGGTGGACGAGTTGACCAGCGGACGTCGGCAAGAGGGCGCTTATGCGGGAGTGGCCGTTTTTGCCAATAAATTGGGCCAGACGGCCGTGTTGGCACTGTTGCCGGTGATATTGCGTTGGTCGGGTTATGTGCAGCCAGGCCCCGAAAACCCCAGGCCCATTCAGCCTGACTTGACACTGCTCACCCTGCGGCTGCTGATCGCCGTGATGCCGGCGCTCTTGTTGGGTGCTTCGATGGTAGCGGCATGGTTCTACCCGCTCACCCGCCAACGGCACGCCGAAATTCGCCAGGAATTGGAGGCTCGAAGGTTGATTGAATGAGAAATCTTTTTAGAATCACTGATGAATGCAGATTCACGCAGATAAATGTCGAATTTAGGGCACTGGTTCAGTTGAATGGGATTACAATGTAGCCGCGCTTTCCATAGCGCGTGAGGCTCTGCGAGGTATGGAAACCTCGGCTACAAATCCCTTTTTGAGTCACAATTGGATTATTATCCAGAAATCCCACCCAACTGA
>JAAEPW010000959.1 GCA_024232355.1 Chloroflexota bacterium
ACCTGATACTACTCGTAACTCTGCTCGTATCCGCTTGTTCGCCCGGCGTCAGTGGCGCGAACCAAACCGTCGAGCCGCCTGTCGCGCAAGCGGCAGAAATCTCAGCCGGTGAGTCACAAGATGAACAACCCGCCGCAGAGCAACAGCCACCGGCGGGAGAGGAACCGGGGCAGGCACAGCCCCCCGACGGACGCACACCCCCGCAAGAAGCCATCGAGGCTTGCAACGTAAAGAGCGAGGGAGACGTGTGTGAATTCACCGCCCAAAGAGGCGCAGAGACGGGCGTCTGCGAGACGGTGCAGGAGCAACTCGCTTGCTCACCCCAACGCGAGCAGCCCGGCGAAGGCCAAGCGGGCGAAAACCAGCCCCCCGCGCCACAGGATGAGCAACCTGCTGCAGAGCAACAAGCACCGGCGGGAGAAGAGCCTGGGCAAGCACAGCCCCCCGACGGACGCACACCCCCGCAAGAAGCCATCGAGGCTTGCAACGTAAAGAGTGAAGGAGACGTGTGTGAATTCACCGCCCAAAGAGGCGCAGAGACGGGCATCTGCGAAACGGTGCAGGAGCAACTCGCTTGCTCGCCCCAACGAGAGCGATCCGGTGAAGGTCAAGATCAAACAGGCGGAAACCAGGCTCCTGGCGAAAGACCCGGCGGAGAGGCCGCCGCGCACAACATCGAACAAGCCCTATCAGACCGGGCGCAGAGCACGACCATCTCTTTTGACGCGCTCGCCTTTCTGACGGGCAACCTGGGCGCGGATTCGTTCTATCCACCCGGCAAGGTGGCCGACTTTTGGGGTTTCCAATATCTGCGCGACAATGACCCCACCGAGATGGGCCACAACACCGATTTCTTGACCAGTGCGGCCCTCAACGTACTCTACATCCTGACACCCAGCCAGCGCGCCGAGTTGGTGACGCTGGCCGAGGGGCAGGTGGACTCGATCAATGAGTATGGCTACAATCGCTTTGTGCTGATAGATGCCTTTCGCCGCCTGCTGGAGGGCGATCTGCCCGCCGGAAGCACGGGTTTGGACGAGCAAGCCGTGCAAGCCTACTCGGCGGAACTCTACCGGCTAGATGGCGAGATCAGTTTCGAACGGGCGCAAGTAATGGGCCGTTTGCTCAGTTCCCTGGACGCAACTCAACTGGCGCATCTGGACGGCATGGTGGGCCAGGGGATGCTCGAATGGCCCGACGTGGAGGAACCATCAGACCTGCGCAGCCTCGACCGCGACGTCAAAGTAGCCGTGATGACTTATGCAGGCGACATGTTCAGTTGGTACGCAGGATCGGTTGAGGCGGACGTCTACTTTTGCCCGGAACGGCAGGGAACCTACTTTGGTTCCTTCTATCTCAAAGACGCCCCTGCGATGGGCAACCCCGATTACACCATCTCGTCCAGTTTGACCGGCGATATGGGCGACACAATGCTGGGTTTCCTGAGCGCTGACCAGGCCCAACTGGTGACAGGCCTGGTGGACGTCCAGAGGCCGTATTTGCTAGGGATCGTGGATGCGCGACAGGCGGTGTCCGAACAGTTGCGGCGTTTTATGGCTGGTGAGTCGCCGGACAGCGCCACAGTGCTGAACTTGATGGAGGAATACGGCGAACTGGATGGCGCGATTGTGTACAACTTTGCGACCAGCTTTGCGCAACTCGACCAATCGTTGAGCGACGAGCAGCGGGCACAGTTGATGGCGCTGCGTGCCGAAATGTTGGGCAACATGATCTATCCGACGGGCGCATATCTGTACTCGGAGCCGGTTGCGATGCCGGAGGTTCCGAATACGGACTTTCTGTTTACACCATAAACTGCCAGTCTACCTATCGAGGAGAAAATTATGTTTAAGAAAATTACCTGGCGATTGATAGTTTTAGCCTATTTACCATCGCGCCTGCCGCGTGCGCCACCTCCACCGGACGAAACTGCTCCTACCACGTTTGAATTGTTAATCGTGCTCGCAATCTCCCCCACCGAGACTTTGCCACCGAAGCATCAAGTAGCGTGACCTAGCAACAGCCAGTCTGTTGGATGCCATCGTAGGTGCTGGGCAGGCGTGTTTCAAGGCATACTAACACATTGGCGAGAGCGACCACGTCAAGGACGCCAGGCGAACGTCGAGTCGCTCCCGCTAGTCGGCACCGCCGCGATCTCAGTCCGCTCCCTCGTCGTCTTCCCCTGTTCTGCCCCAGGTAATGCATTGGCTTGTTTCCTTGGGCCAAGCGGTGGGATGCGGCGTGGGGGAGTTGACGGTGAGGGTGAGCGCGCGTACCCGGATTGGGACGGCTGAGATGAAGAGAAGATGTGTCCACGGATTACCGCGAAATCTATTGGCCTGACCTACCCATCACTTCCGCTGCCGCCGTGCCCCAGTCCGATCCCTCGCCGTCTCCCCCTTGTTCTACCCCAGGTGGTGCATTGCCTTGTACCCTTGGGCCGGGGGCGGAGGGAAAGAATCGGTGAGATGCGTTGTCTGTGACCACAAGCAGGGGGGTGATTGCTGCTGATGGGTTGGCCTTGTCGCGGTGATTGCCGGTTTGTGGGTGGTGACCCTCGTCCCGGCCCCATTGCTCGCCACCGCTGAAACAGAGGGCCGATACCTCGGACGGCATCGCTTTCTTCCCCGTGGGAGAACCTGGTGATGAACCTTGGGCCACTGATTGCCACAGATCCATCGGCCTGACCTGCCTCATTGCCTCTGCCGCCGACGTGACCCCAGTCCGCTCTCTCGCCGTCTCACCCTGGTCTGTCCAGGTGGTGCATTGCTTTGTTCCCTTGGGCCGGGGGTGGTGGAGTGCGGGGGGGGGGGAGTTGGCGGTGGGGGTGAGCGCGCGTACCCGGATTGGGACGGCTGAGATGAAGAGAAGATGTGTCCACGGATTACCGCGAAATCTATTGGCCTGA
>JAAEPW010000960.1 GCA_024232355.1 Chloroflexota bacterium
TCAGTTGGGTGGGATTTCTGGATAATAATCCAATTGTGACTCAAAAAGGGATTTGTAGCCGAGGTTTCCATACCTCGCAGAGCCTCACGCGCTATGGAAAGCGCGGCTACATTGTAATCCCATTCAACTGAACCAGTGCCCCACGTCTCTCATCGAAAATAAACCAAGTAGACAAAACTCCCTGACCTTGGAATCTGTAGTGGTTCTGCTCGCTGGTGCGTCACACGCCAAGCTGCTTCCCGTCCTCGATGGTGGGGACGTGTCCGGTGTGCACACAGTTGGGTCAGAGCTTTGCCGGCCCCGAGTGCGAGTCTGTGGCCGGCAATGAAGAGTACCCAATTTTTCGCAAAGCATACTCTGAATCAACCCTGGCTCCTACCCCAATTGATATCGACAGCAGCACAAGGAAGGAAACTTGTACCGCATAGGCTTCCTGCCACACCCGCTAGCTTTTTCGTGCTAATTAGACGACATGACTACATCTAGATTGCGTCCTTGCAGGAACATCTGGGCGAATGTCTCTGGCAATTTGTGCTCGCGGATCACGGCGACGGTTCGTTCTACGTTGTACTCTACCCGGTAGTGTTGCACGTGGATTTGGTCTGGCTTGATCTCTAGGACGGCGTAACAAGCGCGGGGGTCACCGTCGTCGGGCCGCCCAACGCTGCCGGCATTGATGAACCAGACGTCATTCACTTGGCGGGCAAAAGGTTGGTGTGAATGGCCACAGATGACAATGTTGGCTCGAGCCACTTTGGCCAGTTCGCGCAGGCGTTTGTCTGGGGTGTTTGAGGTCAGGTGCTCGCTGTTCGAGGTAGGACTGCCGTGGGTCAGCAGGATGCGGTGCCCTTTGATTTTGATCCGTATTTCCTGGGATAGAAAGCGCAGGTATTTGCGGCTCTTTTTGGAGAGGTTCTCATGGGCCCACTTGAAAGCTAGGTATTTCTGTGGATGCTTTTTCTTGCGCCACTTTGATTTTTTTTCTTTGAATTCCAGTACTTTGAGATCATAGTTGCCGACAATGCTCAACATGTCCTTATTTCGTAGACGCTGTGCTGTTCGGAACAGCCGGACCACCTCATCGGGAAAGGGGCCATAGCCCACGAAATCGCCCGTGTTCCAGATTTTTTCGATGCCTTGTTCGTGGATGTGGGCGAGTACCGCTTCTAGCGCTGGTAGGTTGGCGTGGATGTCTCCAATCAATGCTGCTTTCATAATCTGATCCTATCTTTTTTGCATGGCGATTTTTGTTAGCCTTCTTCGTTCCACAATCCCCGATGTTCGATCATCCACAGTTGCGAGTTTAATTCTGGTTCACCTTCTTGAGGCTGTACTCGCTCATAGCTGCCATCGGGTAGGAGACGGCGGGCTTGCATATTATCGCGCAGGTGGACGCTGAGGATGTGGTTGAACAACGAGTCCCGCAAGTTTGAGTTTTGTACTGGGAAGAGTTGTTCCACCCGGCGGTCGAGGTTGCGGGGCATCAGGTCGGCGCTGCCCATCAGGATTTCTTCATTTTCGTTGCCGCCGTTGCGAAAATAATAGATACGGGGGTGCTCTAGAAAGCGCCCCACGACGGAGGTGACAGTGATGTTATCGCTCACGCCTGGTATGCCTGGCCGTAGGCAGCAGATGCTGCGCACTTGCAAGTCTATCTTGACTCCCATTTGAGAGGCGCGGTACAGCGCTTGGATGCACTTTCTGTCGGCCAGGGCGTTCATCTTGAATGCCAGATAGCCGTCATCGTGCTGTTTCTGTCGTTCGACCTCGCGCTCAATGCGTTTCAAGATTTGCTGACGCATCAAATCTGGAGCTACCAGCAGTTTGCGGTACTCTTGCTTGCGAGAATAGCCGGTCAGGGAGTTGAATAGGTCAGCGACATCGGTGCCGATGTCCGGGTCGCAGGTGAAAAATCCAACGTCCGAATAGAGGCGGGCGGTAACGTCATTGTAGTTGCCTGTGCTCATATGTATGTAGCGAGTTATGCCGGCTCGCTCGCGGCGGACAACCATCAAGAGCTTGGTATGTGTCTTGAGACCTACCAGACCATAGACCACGTGCACGCCCGCCCGTTCCAGTGCGCGTGCCCATACGATATTGTTCTCTTCATCAAAACGGGCCTTGAGTTCTACCAGTACGGCTACTTGTTTCCCATTCTGGCGGGCCTTCATTAGGGCAGCCACGACTGGTGAATTTGGGCCGACTCGATAGAGTGTTTGCTTGATGGCCAGCACGTCTGGATCTCGGGCTGCTGCATAGAGGAAATCAACCACCGGTGCAAAGCTATCGTAGGGATGGTAGAGCAGGATGTCCTGCTGTTTGATCGCGGAAAAGATATTTTCGTCGGTGGCTAGTGGAGGAGGGATCGCTGGCAAAAAGGGTGGATCTTTGAGATCTGGCCGGTTGACCTTGGTCAGCTCCATCAAATCTGCCATGCCGATGGGGGCATCCTTCACGTAGACCTGGTAGGGGGCCAGCCCCAGGTTACTGGTCAGTATGTCAAATATGCGCTTTGGCATAGCGCTTTCTACTTGTAGCCGCACGGCGAAACCAAAGTGGCGCATTTGCACACTCTCTTCAATGGTCAGCAACAAGTCCGACGCTTCGTCTTCCTCGATTTCCGGGTCGGCGTCGCGAGTGATGCGGAAGGGGTAGGCGGCCACGATTTCCATACCGGGAAAAAGCATATCCAGATTGGCCGCCACGACCTCTTCCAACCACACAAAGTTAGTGGATACTTCTTCCACCAGTCCTAGGTTCTCATAGCTTTCGGCTTTTTCTTCGCTGGGAATGCGTAGCAAACGCGGGAATATATTTGGCACTTTGAGGCGGGCAAATCGCTCTCCATACTTGGGATCGTTGATCACTACAGCCAAATTCATACTGAGGTTTGAGATGTGAGGAAAGGGATGACCGGGGTCAAAGGCCAGTGGCGTAAGGGCGGCGAAAATCTCACGCTCAAAGTGACGGCGCAGTAATTTGCGCTGCTTGCGTTTTAGTTCGTCGTACCTGAGCACGTTGATGCCCGCCTCCCGCAGTTTGGGCAACAGGTCTTTGTGCCAACACTCCGAGTGGCTCGTCAATAGGGGAAGCAGTCCTTCACGGATGGCGGCCAATTGTTCGGCTGGCGTCATGCCATCAGGCGGAGTTTCCAATACTTCGGCGACCAACTGCCTACGTAGGCCGGATACGCGGATCATAAAGAACTCGTCTGTGTTGCTGGCAAAGATAGCCAGGAACTTGACTCGCTCTAGCAGGGGGTGACGTTCGTCCAGCGCCTCTTCCAGCACCCGTTGGTTGAACTGAAGTTGGCTCAACTCGCGGTTGATGTAGAGACTGGGATCGTTCAGACTGATTTGCGTTTGTTCCTTTTTGGTCATCCTTTTCCCCCTCAGTACCTGGTATCCTGCTTCTATTTTACTCTGTTGCGGCGCAATTAGCAAGAGTCATATACGATGTGGAATGCAACCTCAGAGCACAAAACACGTATTGCTAGGTATCCAATGATTTTGTTTCTCTGATTTTCAGAGTTGAAAACAAAGGCATCATAGGGTATACTGTGTTCAGGTAGAGAAAGAGTTGGAGGTGAATGGATGAAAGAATTATCTGATCAAGTGCAAGAGAACAAGGTAGAGGGTATCCCCGTGTCTCCTTCCTGGAACACGACTGCCAAAATTGTAATTGTCGTGTTTGGCGTGTTGCTTGTGGGAGGGATTATTTGGCGCTTTCATGACGTGATTCCACCGTTGATTATTGCTTGTCTTATTGCCTATGTGATGACGCCCATCGTCAACTTTGTCACAACTCGTGTGCGTATCTCGCGGGGCATGGCTACTGCGGCAGTCTATTTGCTTTTTGTGGGAGTGATCGTGTGGGGAATCAGTTTGCTGACCCCTCTTTTCTTGAGACAAGTTCAATCTTTTCAATTTGATTTCCAAGAGATAGGGACCGTCATCGAGGAGTTTGCCTCTCGTACGTTCTACATTGGTAGTTTGCGCATTGATTTGGCCCCAGTGTATGATGAGTTGGCAGCTACACTGACAAGCCTTGTGCAACCCCTCGCAACGCAAACGATGGCATTGCTAGCCAGCGTGGTGAGTCTTGCTGTTGAGGCTCTTTTCATCGTCATTGTTTCCTTCTACTTGACTATGGATGGCCCCAAGATGGGGCGGTCATTGGGAAAGTGGGTCCCGCCTCAGTTGCGCTATGACTTTGGACGACTGCGACAAGAGCTTGCGGTTCTTTGGCGCGCTTTTTTCCGTGGACAGCTTTTGGTGGCTGTTGCGATGGGAGTGACGCTAGGTATACTAATGGCCATAGTTGGAATGAAAAACGCACTGATTCTGGGGTTGTTGGCGTTCTTTTTGGAATTTCTGTTTAGTGTAGGACATGGTCTATGGCTTGCCATAGCCGTGATACTGGCATTGTTCCAAGGTTCGCTCTGGCTCCCTTTACCCAACTGGGGGGTCGCTTTGCTGGTATTCGGCATTCACCTGGTGTGGCAGCAAGTGGATCTCAACTTTTTTATTCCGCGTATCGTCGGGCGGCAAGTGCATCTCCATCCGATGGTCGTCATCATTGGTATTATTGTTGGCGGGATGTTGGGCGGCGTATTGGGTATTTTACTTGCCGCCCCGACCATCGCTTCTCTCGTCGTGTTGAACTCTTACGTCTACCACAAGTTGTTGGATATGTCTCCCTGGCCAACCGAGTCGAACGTACAGGATGAGAAAGAGGAAAGGAGTGACGGTGACCAAGATGTTGGATGAAGGGTTCCAGTTGTTCATCGATAGCTTGACGCCTGACAACAGTATGCCGGCTATCCCCGAAGATTGTCGAGAGCGCATCTTGGATTGCCTGGATGACAACTTTGGGTTGTACGCATTCTTTCTCGGTGGTTCGCTGTTGAGCGGTACGCATATCCAGGGACACGTCAGCGTGGATTATTTCGCCAGCATAGACGGAGACAGACTGCCATCTGACTCTGACTCATTTCTGACCGAAGTGGGACGCGCGCTACAAGAGTGTTTCCCAGATAGGAGCTTGGCCATACAAGCCCCAGCCATTATCGTTCCCACTGACCTGAATGGAGAAGGGGTTGTGCGGATTGTCCCGGCCAAGTTGACTGGACGGACTTTTGCCGAATATCGTATCTATGCTGTTGCTGATGGCCTGGGTGGTTGGATGACATCCAGTCCCGATGCCCATGGCACTTATATCGAAGCTGCAGATTATGATCTGGACGGCAGGCTGAGGCCGTTGATCCGTTTTCTGAAAGCGTGGAAGTATTTTCGCCAGGTCCCCGTTTCTTCTTTCTATCTCGAGTTGCAGTGTGCGGCGTACGCTACCGGTGAAAAGATGCTTGTGTACACTGTGGATTTGAGAAATGTGCTAGAAGTACTGTGGAAGGATCAGTTTGCAGACGTGCGGGATCCCAAGGGGGTGTCGGGGCACGTCCCTGCGCGATTGACTTATGCGGGTAAAAAGGTGGCGATTTCGAGGCTCAGGACTGCTTTGTACCATACCAATAGAGCGCAGGATGCTGCGGCCGAGGGGCGAGTGGAGGAATCGTTTGTGTACTGGAACCGGGTATTCAATGGACACTTTCCACTTTATGGATAACCGTGTTTGAGTATTGTTGTGAAACCAGAGGTCAAAGCTGATGTGCCAAAAGAGCATCGAGAAAGAACAATTGCTCGCCGAAGAACGTTTTCCCCAAGACGTCGCTCGTGAGCTGGGGTAGATAAAGTTAGAGTGGTTTTTCTAACCGCCATTTAGTGGGCGGCGTTGGCATTCCGGTGATGAGTTGGTGTAGGGCTGTAGGGCGTGACTTTCCATTGCAGTGCTTTAGACGTTTTCTTCCAGCATCCCCTTGACGCGTGCGGCAACCATCTCGATAGCGACCTTGTTAAAGCCCCCCTCTGGGATGATAACGTCGGCGTAGCGTTTGCTAGGTTCGACAAACTCGAGATGCATCAACCGTACTGTCGAAAGGTATTGTTCGCAAACCGACTTGACACTGCGACCTCGCTCCTCAATATCGCGTTGCAGCCGCCGGATAAAGCGCACATCGGCATCTGTGTCCACATAGAGCATGACGTCGAATAGCTTGCGTAGTTCGGGTTCAGAGAAAACCAGAATTCCTTCGACCAGGATCACGGACGAGAGTTTCACGTGACGTGTTTGCTGTGTGCGTGTGTGAGTGGTAAAGTCATAAACTGGAATTTCGACGGCGTGATTGGCGCGCAGTTTTTTCAAGTGTTCGATTAAAAGCTCGGTCTCTAGCGAGTCGGGATGATCATAGTTGACCTGGCCGCGCTGTTGCGGCGAGAGGTGGCTGTGATCGCGATAGTAGGCATCGTGGGGGATGTAGGTGATGTGTTGCGTTCCTACGCGTTGCAATATCTGATTGGCCACTGTCGTCTTGCCCGATCCGGTGCCACCGGCCACTCCTATCACAATCGGTCGCATTTTTTCCTCTCTATTCGATACTACCATCCAACAGCCAATATAATGAGTAGCGACGTGGCTATGATCGTCAGTATGGCTCGTAGCCATAGAGGGCGACGTGGGCCAAACCAGGTTGCGCTCCAAGCCAGCCAAGCCCCTGCCAACCTACCCTCGTAAACGGTTCCTTTCCACATTGTTCCCTGTTGCCATAGGTTTGTCAGAGTTGTGCTGCTCGTCAAGAGTGTCAACAGTGCGTACGTTACCGCGGCAGGTGTCACAAACTTTTCCGAGTGTGAGAGCGGGGCGGTAATTTTTCTCAAGCTCTGACCTAGCGCCCTTACTCCGAATCCGCCGCAGACGATGGCTGTCAACTCGGCCACAGAGATCGAGAAACTGTCTGTTTCCATTTTTATTTCGGCGGATGTTACTCCCCAAAATAGGCTGATCCCAGCAAGTATCAGGGGGGGCAAGATCAACAACAGATCGCTCCAGTGGGAGTGGTGGCGGCGCTGGATTCCTGGAAAGACAGCCAGAGCCGTTATTAGGATCGGGTACGAGATGGGTGTGAGCGGCCATGCAGACAGCGCACCGATCAGTAGGAATATTCCTGCCAGCCAGCAGATAGCGCGCACGGCGTGAGAGAGTCTGGGTACTTGCCGGGGACTGCCCCACAGCGTCAGCCCAATCGCAACCAATAGCGCTCCGCAGGACATTCCGGTAAAGATCAAAGCCGTTGTCACTCTAGTTCTCCCTGTTCCTCGTTAACATTGGCAGTAGATCACCGGCGGCTTGGATTTGGTCCCCTTTTTCCTGCAACCAGAGTTTGCGCGTAGGCCACATGATACTTCCTAGCAGCCCTATTGTCAGAATCACGAGACCGATACAGGCAGGCCACAGACCGGGGTTGAAAATGACGCTTAATCGTGCATAGGACACGCTTGCGAATTCCAGCATTATATCGTCCACTGGTAGTTTGCTCTCTCCCACTATCTGGGTCTCGGTGATCAATCGTCCAGGAGGGCTACGGTATACTTGGACGAGCACTAGACGCTGGGTTTTGGTGATATGATTGGAATGCGGTGCTAACCGAACAACCAGTTGAGCCTCAGGGATGGCAAAATATTGATCTTCAGTCAGGGCCATTGTCAGTGTGGGAGCCGGTTCTGTGTTGAGAGATTGTTGCAGTGTTAGTGATTGTTCTGCACCATCGCTAGCCTGGGCCCGTATACCTGGCATTTGCTCTTCGATAAACGCCAGGAGGCCAGGGCTGTGTGTCACGGCATGGGTATTTTCGTCCCACGCGACAAAAGCTCCCGAGTTGGCAAGTTCAACTCTCTGACCGCTTTGGATGATCAGTTCCTTGGTCTGCCAGCCCCACAATTGAGTGATGAGTAGTCCAATCAAAAGCAGCAATCCGCCGATATGGGCCAGCAATGGGAAAAGATCAGCCCATGGCCAGCGGTCAGCTTGGAGGAGTGTGGGGGGCTCCAACAGTCGATATCGTCGGCGACGTAGGTCATCAGTTATGTCGGACAAGCGTATGCCCAAGAATTCGTGCCATTCTCCCTCGGGTTCCGTCATTTCTCGGTTGCGCTGCATCCGGTCGCTGATCTCGATCAAGCGTAGTAGCAGGATGCCGGCAACGAGTGTCAGCAATAAGCGGAATCCGGGGGAATGTGTAACATTGAACAAACCCAGTGTTTGCATCGTGGGGGTTTTGTTCTCAAAACGGGCCTGGGTTTCTGAGAGCCATTGCGCATAAGCGACAGGGTTAGCCATGGGCATCTGGGGCAGCCAGGTGGTGATCATTAATCCGGCTGTGATGCCGAGCAGCAAGACGGCTATCAAATAATCGCTGGTCGCAATTTGCCAGACCGTTCGCCAGGGATCGCGTGGAGTTTGGGCAATCATCTGCTTGACGTTATATCACCAGTCTCTACTAAAGAAAAGACCCCATTTGTGGGGCCTTCGTAGTGAGAGCCACCCTTGGGAATTGAACCCAAAACCTATCGCTTACGAAGCGATTGCTCTGCCGATTGAGCTAGGGTGGCACGGAGGACATTATACCAGCATCGCAGGGCGTTGGCAAATCACCGGGGTCGCTCGATCTGTCGCACCAAGTTTGACTGCTGCAGAAATGAGATTATAATCGCGAGACGTAACTACTCGGGTATGGAACTCTTGCGAAGGTTCGACAGTGCTTTTCAAGTCAAAGATGCTTTCGTTGACCAAAAATCACTACAGCAACAGTGCAATTCGCAACCTTCGCAAGGGTAGGTTGAGTAGTACCGCGAGACTTGCTTATACTATGACTACTCCTACACTTTCCAAGCCTCCTATATCCTGGCGACGCAATTTGGTCGTTATTTGGTTCGCAGAACTGATCGCTATCGTTGGCTTTACGGTCGTTATCCCCCTTTTGCCACTTTATGTGCGAGAGTTAGGTGTGCAAGATGAAAATGAGGTCAGAATATGGGCCGGTGCCGTCTTTTCTGTTCAGGCAGTGGCGATGGCGATTTTTGGCCCGATCTGGGGCGCACTCAGTGATCGCTATGGCCGCAAGTTGATGGTCGAACGGGCAATGTTTAGCGGAGCCTTGGTGATCGGTTTGATGGGGCTGGTTCAGAACGTGCAGCAACTGGTCTTGCTTCGCGCCTTGCAAGGGGCGTTGACAGGGACGGTTACGGCGGCCAATGCACTCGTCGCTACGACTGCGCCGCGGGAGCGTGTTGGTTACGCCCTTGGTTTGTTGAATATGGCAATTTACACTGGAGCTTCGATAGGTCCTCTTTTGGGTGGATTGGTGGCCGATAGTTTCGGCTACCGGATGGCTTTTTTTGTCACGGGCTCGTTGTTGTTCCTGGCCGCTCTAGCGGTGCTGCTTTTTGTCCGTGAAGAGTTTCAGCCGGTTGCGCTGCCGATGAGCGAACAGGTAGGGGATGGTGTAAGCAAATTAACGCTACGTCATCGGATATGGGATCGGCTTGCTCCAGTGCTGACTTGCGCATCGTTGGTCAGTATAATGGGTTTGCGCATGCTTATGCGGTTGGGAGCGCGTCTGTTAGGTCCGGTCTTGCCGCTTTTTATTCAAGAAATCGCTCCGGCTGGCGCTCGTATAGCCTCCATCACGGGAATTATTAGTGGGGTCAGTGCTTTGGCCGGCGCAATAGGGGCGTTGGGGCTAGGGCGGCTCGGCGACCGCGTGGGCTATCGCAAGATTTTGGTGTCGTGTGCGTTGGGGTCGGCTGTGTGTTACATGCCGCAGTTTTTTGTCATGACTCATAGTTGGTTGATACCTTTGCAGGCTATGACTGGCCTGGCGATGGGGGGAATTTTGGCTTCGCTCAGTGCTTTATTGGCTCAGTTGTCTCCGCCAGGCCAGGAGGGGATTGTATATGGTGTGGATGCCAGTATAGTGTCGGTGGCCAATGCCGTTGGGCCAATGGCGGGCAGCGCGCTGGCAGTTTGGTTGGGTCTACGTGCGCCTTTTCTAGTCGCTGTTGGTCTCTTTGGGTTGGCTGGTGTGGTTGCTGCTCGTTTGTTGTCTGGGCGTTTAGAGGGATGATTGATGTGCCAATGACCGTGACGGTACTGGTTCAGCTGAATGGGATTACGATGTAGACGAGGTTTCCATACCTCGTAGAGCCTTACGCGCTATGGAAAGCGCGGCTACAAGCTCAATTTCGAGCCACAACAGACTATTCTCTAAAAATCCCACCCAACTGAACCAGTGCCACCGTGACCTGGCAGTGGAGTATTATTAGATAGGACGAATCAAAGGAGGGACATGATGCAATGGGAAGAGTTGACGGCTACAGATTTCGCGGCGGCGGTTCGCGAGACGGGAGTTTGTGTGATTTCGATGGGAGTGATTGAAAAGCACAGTGAGCATTTGCCTTTGGGGACCGATTATCTTGTCGGGCATGCTATTGCCTGCCGGGCGGCAGAAAAGGAACCTGCCGTCGTATTTCCGCCATTTTACTTTGGTCAAATATTCGAAGGCCGGTGTTTCCCTGGAACTGTGACGATCAAGCCATCACTTTTGGTTGAACTGGTTCAGGGTGTGTTTGACGAGATCGGGCGGAATGGTTTTAAAAAAATCATTGTTCACAACGCGCACGGAGGGAATAATCACTTTTTGAGCTTTTTGGCTCAGACCAGCCTGTGGGAGGAAAAACCATATTCTCTCTATATGCCGATGCGCAAGATGACGCCAAAAGGGGAGGCCGAGTGGGATGCGATATGCGACGCTCCGTTTGGTGGGCATGGTGGGGAGGTCGAGACCAGTTTGATTCTGGGTACGCATCCTGATCTGGCCAAGATGGATCGCGTGCCGGAAGAGCCGGCCTTGCCATTGGGGCGGATGAAGGATTTGCTGCCAACCTATAACGGTATTTGGTGGTACGGTGATTATCCCGATCACTATGCTGGCGATGCGCGAACATCGACCGAGGCAAAGGGACATACGCGCGTGCGTTTGGAGGTCGAATATCTAGCCCAGTATATTGCTGCTGTAAAGGCGGATGAGGTGATTCCAGCACTGACCCGTGAGTACTTTGACCGGGTGAATCAGGTTGGCAAGGTTTGATGGGAACGAGAGTGTGCTAGCTGCATCAGGGTAAAAGTGATCAGCATTGCCACAAGCCCTCCGCCGTCAAAAGCGACAAAGCGCCATCCCGTTATCGCGAGGGCTGTATGTTCGGGGGGAAGCATCAGTAACATCCACATCTCTCCCGTCAATCCAATGGCTTGCTGAACGATGACGATCAGGAACAACCACCGATAGTGCCTGGGGTTCCAGATTGTTAATGGATAAGTCACATTCCACATCAAAAAGAGGATGCCTATGCCGCGGACGATCACCTCGCCCACGACTCCGCTTACTTGGAAACCGGGGGCATAGGCGGCTGGCCTAATGATAAAGACCAACGCGCAGCTCACGTTAAAAAAGAAAACGACGACCAGTGTCAGCCGAGCTAGCCAAAGAGTAGTGCGAGGATCGTTCATCCGGTTACCTCCGGCGCGCTTTTTTCTGATGCAAGTATACCACTCTGTGCCAACTTGCCCAAATTGCGGCTTTGTTGTACCATCATTCTCAATTAGAGACTTGAGGAGGAGGATACCGATGGGAAAAATTTATCGTCACAAGCCTGGTGCTCCGGATGAGTATTTGGGCCGGGTTGAACTTGATAATGGCAAAGTTTATCGCCACCGCGTGGGTCCCGATGAGTGCGTGGGCCGTGTGGAACTGGATAGCGGTAAGGTCTATCGTCGTCGCGTGGGTCCCGATGAGTATATGGGCCGTGTGGAATTGGACAGTGCCAAGGTCTACAGTCATCGTGTTGGACCAGATCAGTACGTAGCAGAGATAAAGTCGAATGGGCGTGTCTACCGTCACGTATCTCTTGCTCCGGATGATTATGTGGGTAAAGTGAAGGATATGCAATCGTTGGTCGAAGGAGGCGCAGCTTTTTTCTTGCTCCTGTTGCCTGCTATCGAAGGGACCGAGATCGAAACGACTGAGAGTGAAGCAGATGAGAACAAAGTAGACAAAGGTGAATAATGCCATCCGTCATTACGGATTTTCAACTTTCAATTGAGACAGCAGATGTTCTGCGAGGGCAAGGTATTGACCCGACTCGTGCTCGCCCGGCAGTCGTTGCGGCTGCCCAGAGCGTTCTCGACGAAGCCCACACGTTGTTTGCTCCTGCCGCAATTTATATGATTCTGCCAGTGATTGGCTTTGAGCACCAACGAGTGACGCTGAAGGGTGGGGCGGTCTTTGAGGGACCATTGGTGGCACGAGCACTGGCGGGTGCGACGGAGCTTGTCTTGGCTGTGTGTACCGCTGGGCCGGCGGTGGATGAACGGGTCTCGGCGTTGTTTGCCGCAGGTGATCCTGTGCGGTCGCTGGCACTAGAAGGGGCAGGCATTGCGGCTGTTCGAGCTGTGTTACAGGTGACTGCTGAGCAGATATGTGATAAAGCCGCGATGCTTGACCTGAGAACCGGTATACAGGCTGAACCAGGACAAGAGGGGTGGCCTATTCGACAGCAGCGTGTGCTTTTCGACTTGCTTTCTGCCGAGGATATCGGCGTCTGCTTGACTTCAAGTTGTCTGATGATGCCGCGCAAGTCGATTTCCTTTGCCATCGGGTTGGGCCCAGAGATGAAATCCGATGCAGTTGCATGCGATTTTTGTTCCAAGAGGGAGCGTTGTCAATGGCGTCATAAGAGCGTTCGTCAGGATTGACAGTACGGACGGCGATCATTTTATAGATTTCAAATTCGGTCAGTAGATTGGGGGTCTTTGTGTCCTCATCTCTGGTCGAATTTGTTTTATTGCGGGCAGCGTAGAGATTTGCATAGATGCACGGGATAGGGTAGAATTAAATATATCAAAAAGTGGAGGCAGATCATTGGAGGAACTCCAATCCGAAGAAACACAAAATCAACCGGTCTCTGAAACAGATGTAGAACATTATCATCCCTCAAGCGACGAGCGAGTGTCACTTGCCCGTACCTTTGGTGGGCGTTCGTTGTTGCGCGAAATCCTAGAGACCGTTCTGTTGACCGTTATCATATTTTTGGTACTGAACGCCACTACGGGGCGCTTTCAGGTGCGTGGTTTCAGTATGGAGCCAACGCTGCACGATGGGCAGTATATGATTATCAGCAAATTAGTCTACTGGATTCATCCGCCGGAGCGAGGGGATGTCATCGTTTTTCACCCACCGAATAATCCCAATGACGATTATATCAAGCGTATCGTTGGGCTACCGGGAGAGTTATTAGAGATTCATCGCGGTATAATTGCGGTAGATGGAATTATTCTTGAAGAACCCTACATTGTGAATCCTGGATTGTATTCTGGTACGTGGGAATTGGGGGACGAAGAGTATTTTGTTTTAGGAGACAATCGCCGCAACTCGAGTGATTCACATACGTGGGGAGTGTTTCCTCAAGAAAATATTGTGGGAAAAGCTTGGCTTTGCTACTGGCCGCCAGAGGAATGGAGTTTGGTGGCGCATCACACTTTTCCTGCACCTACGGATCAAGGGGACTAGGGGATCAAAAATGGCTTGGCATTTTGATGTGCATTTTCTAAGCAACGCCTAGTATAAGAAAAAGAGTTAGCTTCCATACCTGGAAGGAGTATTTCAATGCAGGAACGATTGAGTTCGGCTTGGTTGATGGGCGATTTTTTTACTTATCGGCATCGCTTGTCTGGACGGGTGGATGTGCGTCACAACAAGCTGGCTGCTCAACTAAGCAATCCCACTTCTGCTTTTCTCGCGCTCGAAGAGGCCTATGTGTCTAACGTAGAGCGTCCGGCAGACATTGTTGCCAATTATTCCACGGCGATACTGCGCAAACAAAACATTACCGCTGTTGTGCTCGCCAGTCAGGAAGATGGGTTGATGCGGGAGCAGACCTATGGCAGCTATTTCGGCACTTATCTGCGCAAGCTCTTTATTACCGTTCCGAGTTTCGAGGTTACGGGGTATATACGTCTTTCGGGTAAACTGGATCTGCGCACGGTGCTTACCACAGGTACGGATGCTTTTATACCTGTCCTTGATGGGGAGATGAGATCCGCAATTCGCCCAGATGTCGTTTTTACAGGCGGAGCAGTCCTGATCAACAAGGATCAAATTGGGGTCTTTTGTATAACGACAGAGAAGGAGTGATCCGGCGATGGCAAAGATTCTAGTTATTGACGATGAGGCTGATCTTTTAGAGATGATGCGTCTGGTGCTGGAACAGCGCGGCGGTCATCAAACAGTGCTCAGTGCTGAAGGTACGGATGGATTGGCCAAAGCGTTGGCCGATCCACCTGATCTGGCCATCATTGATGTGATGATGCCAGGCATAACCGGCTATGATATTTGTCGTCAATTGCGAGCGAATCCTGCTACAGCTTCTGTTCCGGTTCTCATTCTCACGGCGCGGGCACAGCCTATGGACCGTGATGCCGCGATGGAAGCCGGTGCCAACGATTACATGACCAAGCCAGTGATGATGGCCGAGTTGCTCGAGCGAGTTGGTCTCCTGTTGAGCGAGACACCGGAACAGTCTTCCTCGTTTGTAGGAATGTTCACCCTGATGAGTCTGCGCGGTGGCGTTGGTGCCACCACGGTGGCGGTTAACCTGGCGACGATGCTGGCTCGAGCTGGCGGCGGATCGGTTTGTTTGGTTGACCTTTGCTCTTCGTCGGGGCACGTTGCCTTGCAACTGGGTTTGCGCCCCGACCCTAATTGGTCCAGTTTTCTTGATGCTGGTGACGCGAATTTTCCCGATGCAGAGACCATCGCGGCGCATCTACTGCAACACAGTTCTGGGTTGCGAGTGTTGGCTTCGCCCTTTGTCCCTGTTGTGGGGCAAGGATTGTCGCAAAAAGCGGTGCAAGCGATGTTCCAAGTCCTCCGGCAGAAATTTCCAATCATTGTAGTGGATGCACCAGCGGTGTTGGACGAGATGACGATGGAGGTGATAGAGGCAACATCTGCTGTGGGTCTGGTGCTCACGGCCGAACCTCCTTCTATCCAGACGGCCATTGGAACGCTGCGTGCGTTGCAGCAATGGTCGCCCAAGCTCCACGTCATCCTGAATCAAATTGTGCTAGGACCTCAGCCACCGGCTGAAGCAATTGCACGTACGTTGAAACGTACATCGGTGGTGGCGGTTCCCTTTGATCCGGCCCAGGCACGGGCTTTGGCACACGCGACCCCGTTGGTTCTTGGTAATCCCGATTCGCCGCTGGCGCAGGCAATACAGGGAGTGGCTCAGATGCTAGTACGGGCTGCAAGAGAGTGAGTGATGGGTTACCCGTTGTTAATAGTTAAGGAGAAGCTATGAGTAGGATATTTACACCGTTGGCCGCTGCGGCCGTTTTGCTGGTGGCAAGTTGTTGTTGCTGCTGTGGTGGCCTCAATTGGACCGAGTGGGCTGATTGGAATTGGGATTTGGACGAATTATCCACGGCGGTTTTCGAGACCGTCGTGCCGCCGATCTATGAGACCCCGATGCCCGAGGTCACGCCCGTAATCACCCGCGAGCCTGTGGGCGATGTTGGTACTGAAACGGAAGAGTTGTTAGAGATGGCTGAGGTACCGGTACGTGATTTGCACGATCTGGCGATTCGGTTACGGGGTTTGCCTCCCGACACACCGCGCACCGTCAACCCTGGAGGTTCTCCTGATTATCCTGTAGGCACTCGCCGCGTCTTTCACGTATCTAACGTAGACACCGACGAGCAGTTCGACGTAGAGGCGATTCTAGAATACAAGACTGAGCATGTCTATATGTGGGTTGAGGAGGGATCGCGCTTTGATAGTGACGATCTTGAGGATGCTGCCGAGTTGTTTGAGGAGCATATCTATTCCACTGCTCGTGCTTTCTTTGGTTCCGAGTGGAGTCCGGGTGTGGACAACGATCCCCACCTCAGCATTCTTCATGCTGGCGGTTTGGGGAGCACGATTGCCGGCTACTATTCCAGCGCCGACGAGTTTATCTCTGCGGTTCGGGACGATTCGAATCAGATGGAGATGTTCTATATCAACATTGAGAACGTGACCGTCAATGATTCCTTTTACAATGGTGTGTTGGCCCACGAGTTTCAGCACATGATCCACTGGCACAACGATCGGAACGAAGAGACGTGGATGAATGAGGGGTTTTCCGAATTGGCGATGTATTTGAACGGTTTTGACGTCGGTGGTTCTGAGTGGACGTTTGCTGGAAGACCAGATACGCAGCTTAACTCTTGGCCAGAAGGTCCTGGTGCGGCGGGGGCTAACTATGGCGCGGGTTATCTTTTTACCTCGTACTTTCTCGACCGTTTTGGTTCCGAGGCTACCCAGGCACTGGTTGCCCACCCCGAAAACTCTTTTGCCAGCGTTGAGGCCGTGATGGATGATTTGGGCACTGACCTAACCTACGAGGATCTGTTTGCTGATTGGATAGTTGCTAATCAGTTGGATGATCCATATCTTTCCGACGGACGGTATGGCTATAAAGATATTAACCCGCCATCCTTTGAGATTGAAATGACTCACTACGAGTCTGATTATCCCGTTTCTGAAAGCAGCACCGTCCACCAACATGGCACCGACTATATCGAGTTACAGGGTGAGCGGCCGTTGGTACTGAATTTCACTGGTTCTACTCAGATTGGTTTGGTGAATGCGGTTGCCCATAGTGGACGTTATTTTTGGTGGTCGAATCGAGGTGATGACTCGGACATGATGCTCACACGCGAGTTTGATCTTTCGGACGTGAGCGATGCGACACTCGAGTTCTGGACCTGGTACGACATCGAGGAGGACTGGGATTACGCCTACGTGGAGATCAGCAGTGACAGCGGAAATACCTGGGAGATTTTGACCACGCCATCGGGCACACCTACTAATCCGAACGGGAACTCGTTCGGGTGGGCGTATACCGGCAGGAGCGGTGGTGGCGAAACACCAGAGTGGATTCAGGAACGGGTAGATATTTCTTCATATGCCGGACAGCAGGTCATAGTCCGTTTCGAGTATCTCACCGATGATGCGGTCAATCGTCCCGGCTTCGTCTTGGATGACATTGTCATTTCCGAGATTGGCTATTTCAGTGATTTCGAAGATGCTGATAATCAGTGGGAGTCGGCGGGCTTTATCCGGCACGCCAACGTGCTGCCGCAGCGATGGTTGGTGCAAATGATCCTTTTCGGCTCCGAAACGACGGTGGAACGGCTGGAACTGGATGAAAACCAGACGGGCGAGTGGGTCATTCCGTTGGACAGCCGTACAGATCGGGCCATACTCACTATTTCTGGTTTGGCACCCGTGACGACAGAGTTAGGGGCGTACAGTTACGAGATTGAGGAGCAATAGAAACAAGGACACTATCACATCAAAGAAAAGCCCGTCTCGTATTACGAGACGGGCTTTTTTATTCGGCGTACGACTTTGCCGTTGGCGGCAAGATAGGTTTGCTAGTAATTGCGTATCACAGTCGGCAGATATATCTGCCATGCTAGTTCGGGGGTGGAATCTTGGCCCTTGTTGTCACTGATACTTACGTTGCCGGCTGCATCCATCACCTGAACAAAGTAATTGATTTCCTCGGCAATGCCAGTTATTATTGTTCCCCACAACCCGCTGTTCTTGCATGGCCCAGTGTACTCTAGGGGGACGTACGCGCTGTATGTTAGATCAGTGCTCTGCCAGGTTAGGCCGTCTATGCTATAGGTGACCAGTACCCGTTCGATGCCCGATGTGTCTACGGCGCATACCCCGAGAATAGTCGTATTCAATCCTGTCAGTAGTTTGCCTTTGACTTGCCAGATAATGGGAGGGGTGAAATCGGTACTGTCAGAGTAGGCCACGGTAAAGGTCAATTTGGTGAAGCGGCGTAACACCCCTTCGTCTTGATCGCCCTGGAACTGGGATGGGACGATTACCAGGTGCTCTTGTTCCCCCAGGCGGTTGATGGTGAACGGCTTGGCCGGGAACCAGCCCGGTGCTGTAAAGAGTGGTTCCGCCAACTCCTCGGTGCTGGTGGGGACGGGGTGAGCGATGACCGGGTCAAAGTGGGTCGTCATTGTCAGGACGGCCCCAGTTAGGAGGACCCCATGTACTTTTTTATCCGGCTCGGTGGGTAGCAGAGTGCTGGTCTTGGGTTGGATGGGGCGCCCTGGGTTGGCATGGGATAGACCGTCGATGGTGTAATAGTTTCCGACGTCGGACGTGTGTACCGGATCAAAGTCTATAGGGAGTGTTATAGTGTGCGCAGTAGTGGTGCGCAACTTGGCCGGTGCACCCATTATCTTTGCTTGGGTGTATGGTTGTTTCCATGCGACTGGGTTGGGCACACTGACTTTGTACATGGGGAGTCCGTACAACGTGGACTCGATCAGAGCCTTTTCGTCGTAGGTGCCGAATCCCCCCCTGGGCACTTGCCCCAGGTAGGCCCACTTGGCCTGGACCAACGCCTGGCCCACGGACGTCTGCGTCTGCGACGCCACCTGGCGGGCAAAGAGGTGCATCAGTTGTTCAGTGTACGCTATGGCGTCGTCCATCCCATAACCAAAGCCCGTATTGCCGATCCACCAGGCTTGTTTTTGAGCCAGGGCCTGAGGATAGTCGAGTTGGTGAGTGGACGATATAGCGTGGCTGTCGGGGACGCTGTACCCGCTGTGGCAGCCCATTGAAAAGTTGATCGTGCCGCGCATATCGACGACGGAAGCGGCGACTTCACCGGCGGTGGTGTTCTCGACTCCCTGGGGCGGGATGGCCTCGAAATGCTGAAAGTGGGCGTTGAGCGAGGCCAGGTCCTGACGGATGTCGAGCCAGTTTGTTTCCAGGTCATCGTCGATCCACGTGTCGTCGATGAGGGTCGTCAACCTCGGAGGATTGATTCCGCTGTCGGCCAGCGTGTTGCTGATCGCTTTGCCACTGTCGATCAAAAAGTCATAGCCGGTGACCAGTCCGGTGGTGGCACTGAACACCTCGCCGTCTCGCGTGTTGACGTATTCAAAGATGATGCCCGTGATCTCGTCGGGCGATTCGACCAGCCGCCCTACGGCCAGGTCGGGTACGTACAGTTCGCGCCCCCGCCAGCTAAATGGTTTGATGTCCCCGTAAAAGTCATCGGTTAGGATGTAGCCGAGAGCGAGAGCGCCAAAGGTAGAGTTGGTGGAAGACAGTCCGGCTTGGCTCAGGTAGGCCGATTCGTTGGCGATGTAGGTGGCATCGGGCACGCGCCGGAAGGGGATCATCGAGTCGTCGCCGACGATGACCACGTAGTCGAGCGTGGGCGAATATACCTCATAGTAGGAGCGCACGGTGTTTGACAAGATGGCGTCGCTCACCATGTTCGCCAGGTAAGGATTGCAGGGGTTGGTCTCGTCCCAATTTTGATAGGCACTGGATATGTTCGGATCGTTCTCCACCGGCACGACGATGCCGTTCACGGTGGGGTGGTCGGCCAGGTTGTACAGTGATGTGGTCAGGCCGGTCGTGTCATAGATCCCGCCCATACGCTGGTAGTTGACCAAGATGAGGGTCTCGGGAGCGGTGAGGCCAGTAGGGGTGTAGACGGAGATGGGGGGACCAAGAGGAGGGGGGCTGTTGGGGCAGGTGGGAATGTCCAAGGTGGCACTGACTACCTCCAGGCTGTATGGCTGCTCACTAAACGCTCCGTTGATGGACACCACCAGAATATAAAGGTCTGTATCTGGCACATGCACTTGGACAGTGGCTACCTCGTCGACGTTGCCACTCTGAGCCGAGATGGCACTCACCTGGCCGATGGCACTCACCTGGCCGATGGCGCTCACTTGGCCGATGGCGCTCACTTGGCCGATGGCGCTCACCTGGCCGATGGCGCTCACCTGGCCGATGGCACTCACCTGGCCGGTGGCGTCTACCTCGGATGGGTCCTGCAACTCGTTGATAAAGTCGCTCTCGCTGCTAAGAGTGTCAAGATTGCCAAAGAGCACCAGATCATAGTCGGCGGACAGATTGGACAACGTCACTGTGATCATGGCGGGGTCAGGCACTCTGAGTTTGTACCACTCTAGGTCATCTCCCCGTAGGATGCGAGATTGGTAGATAGTACCGGGGATGATGGGAGACTCGTCGACTTGCCAATCAGTGTATAGGTTGTTAGGCTCGTATGTGTCCACAACGAGTTCGCGCCTCACTATGTCTTGTGGGATTCCACTGCTGTTGTCGAAAGCAATCGCGTGTACTTGGTAGATGCCGGGATCCAGATTGTCGTATAGGGGAAGATAAAAGTCGAGAGGTTCGTCGTCGTCGGCATTGATGGACCAGTAGGTGTAGCTCGAGTTGGCGATGATGAATCCATCAGAATTGAGCAGATTGAATTCTAGATTCAGGGTTTGGCTGATCAGGTTGGTATCCAATTCGACTGTTCCGGCGATGTTGGTGGTATCGGTTGGATAGCCGGTTTGCTGCAGGTGGGCGTAGCGAAAGTAGGCGTTGTTGTTTTGTTCGTTTAGTTGCAACAGGCCCCAATCTACTTCTACAGCCCAATTTCCCTGCTGGGGATTCAGCGTGTCAACATCGATCTCGACCCGGTTGTCGATTCCCTCGACGATCCAGTTGGGGTTGAGGTCAAAGACAGAGGTGCTCCATGTATTGTCATAGCCAGACAGATAGCCCACGAAATGGTCGTTAAAGCTGACCGTATTGCGCTCGCCGTTCTCTTCATCAATGTCCCAGGCATTGACCAATAGTTTGGCCGATTCGATAGGTTTGTTCGTGGTTGCCAGAATATTGAACTCGATAGGTGTTGGTGGGTTGGTGTTGAATAAATAGGTATCCATATCCCCGTCACAATAGCCACTGTTCTCATTGTTGTTGTTGTCAAGCGTAGTAAAGTAGGGGATGGATGTGCTCTCGCAGACATAGTTGTATGCGTATATTTCATAAAAGTTATAGTCTGACGAGAACGCCTGAACATAGGCATAATCGTATGCGGTTAGGTCCACGCTTTGGGAAAAATCTATGCTATAGTCACCATTGATGTCACTGGAAATGGGAGCGCAATATCTGTAAAGAGTTCCGTCGTCGTCGTGATAGGCGTAGACTCTCAGTGGGGTATAAGCCGCGTGCGCCGTGCCAGAGACGACATTGCTGGCGCTAAACAGGCGGCCGGTCATATCGAATACGTCCATAATGAGCGTGTCGTCGCCAGCGCTCACTTCTACCCAATCATCGACAGCAAAGGGTGTGCTAAATAGCACGCTGTAGAAACCGTTGTTTGTGGCAGAGGATGCAGAGATGCTTTCCCGAGTCCCGCTCGAGTTTTTAAGTTCGGCAGTGAGCTGTGTGTGTATATCGACGTAGCCGTAGACTCTGTTCATCCAGCCGTCTATCCCCAGGATGGAGGCAAAGCGGGTAATGAGGGTGGCGTTATCATCCGTATTAAAGGCAAAGATGTCGACTTGTGCCCCGTTGACAATGTCGGTCACGTTGGGGAACGTCACACTAAAACTGCTTGACCCGCTCGCTATCGATACGCTGTCAGATTCGGCGGTGCAAATGTTCTGGTACTGCCGGATGGTGACAACTTTTTCTCGTCCGGTGGGAGCGGTGACGGAGACTCGATTTGTTGCGCGGTCCACGTACCCAGTGATGGTATCCACGGTGATGCTGGCACTGATGGCGGTAACACTGGAGATTTTTGGGAAAGGGGTAGAAGTCACTTCAATGATGTTCCCTGGAATAATGTCGGTCCATTCCAAGGTCGAGTAATGGAAGGAAACAAAATAGTAGCCGACTTCGTCGGCGTAGGTGGATAGGGTATCTATGATAGTACCGCCCGAGTCTCTGATCGCGACATCTACTTGGTTACCATAGTCGGTGTACCCGTAGACCTCGTTGTACGTTTCGTTAACGGCGATGCTGGGGTTGGTTGCCAACGGGGCGGCTTTTCTTTGGATAGTCAGTGGCTGCCAGGTGTTCGTCAATGCCTGCTTGGCCGCTGCCACCTGGATCGTGTCTGCGGGAGTCACGCGCGCTACTTGGGGTAGTTTTTCCAGTAAAGATAGGATGTCTCCATTCTCTTTAGAAATCTGTACTTGGATGGCGTTGGCTCCGGGCCGTGGGGTGAACGCGACGATCTGACCCTCGGCTGCCAGACGTTCCAGTTGGAAAGATACGTGCGCGATGTGCGTGTGAACCTGGGAGAGGTAAAAGTTGGGGATGGACAGAACGGGCGCGTTGGCAGGCGGAGCACCCACCGGTTGAGCCAACCATAGTAGATAGGTTGGTGCATCGGGAGCCTGCGAGTGGGCGGGCAAGGGAACGCCCTGAAGCACGAACACGAGCAGGAGAAGTGACGCTGTTGCCAGGTTGAGCCTACTAAACTTTTTCTTGTACATTTGTTTGTTCTCCTTGTTATATATCATCACAACATAGTGCCTTGTGCAAACTGACTTGTGCCAGTTCATTAGCCGTATATCAGCGCCGTTTCATTCGTTGCTTGTCATTACCCTCCACTTCCCGCGCCCATTTCAAGTTTCATCATATCTCTGTTAGCGTTTTCCAAGTCAGACGGTCTGCCAGACAGAAACATTTACTCATTTTGCTTTTAATTTTTGAGCTTGGGCCAGGTCCAGGCGCGCGCCCAGTTCTTCAAAGATTGCGAGTGCCTGACTTTGATTCTCTCGCATTTGCTCTTGCTCTCCTCGTATCTGGTGTAGCCGAGCTAACTGGAAGAAGGTCTTGCCCATTTCGTAGCGGCTGTTCAATTCTTTCAGTGTGCGTAGGCTTGCGTGCAGTTCCCGTTCTGCCTGGGCCAATTCTTGATGAGCCAGATGGACTTGTCCCAGCACCCGACGGGTGGACCCTTCCTCCAGACGCATCTCTTGCTCCTGGGCCAATTCTAGAGAATGTTGGGCGCAGTGCAGGGCTTTGTCCAACTCTGCCTGGTATAGATGTGCCATAGCCATATGCCGATATACCTCAGACATAAAGTCCCCAGACCCAATCTGCTGGAACATCTCTAGGCTCTTTTGCAAAAGGTGCAGAGCCTGGTTCGGATCGCCTCTCCGAAGTGCTCCCTCGCCCATATTGTTGTGGAGCACAGCGATCATGTAGGTGGAACCTAGCTCTTGCCACATCTCTAGGCTTTGCTGATAGTAACTTGCGCCCTGATCTAGGTCTCCCTGGTTTAGGTACACTCCGCCCAGGTTGAGAGTAATCATTGCCTGGCGATAGACATCGCCGATCTTGCGCGTGATCTCCAGTGCTCGTAAATACTGTTCAGTAGCTTTTGGCCAGTCTCCTTGGTAAAAATAAGCATTGGCCAGATTGAGGTGGGCTGTCGATTGTATGACGATGTCATTGATCTGCAAGGCAATCTGCAAGCTTTTGTGGCAAAATTCCACTCCACTCACCAAATCGCCTTGGCGAGTGTAGATACCACCTAGATTGTAGTATGCACGGGCCATAGCTTGCTGGCTCTCGCGTGTCTGAATCTGAGAAGCGACGGCTAGGCTTTTCTGACACCAGGTGATAGCATCTTCATTTTTGCCCTGGCGGCGGTAAACGCCTGCCCCAAGGAGATAGATGTGTGCTACCTCGATGGTCTCTATCCCTTTTATAGCGATCAACCCACCGCTTAACCAGTCAAAAGCGGTTTCATAGTCGCTCTTTTTCTCATAGATGATGGCTATCTTGCGACACAGATCGGCAAGCCGCCGGGCGTTCTCCTCCGGTGAGTAGTTGACCTGCATCACCAAGTCTTGTGCATGGTGGATATGGATCAATGCTTCGTCATAGTCGCCCAGGGTGTCTAGCGTCTCGCCGAGTCTTTCGTGAATCTCTAGTTGGTGGCCTTCGCTGTAAGGAACCTGTTCCACTGCTTTGAGGGCCTGGCGAAAGTGATGGATGGCATCCTCGTTGGCATAGATAGACTGCGCTTTGCGCCCAGCTTGCAAGTGATAGTAGAGCGCTTTGTTCCATTCTTCGGCCAGGCCATAATGGTAGGCTAGCACCTCTCCGTATTCGGTCAGCCGGCCGGCTTGCTGAGCTTCGATCGAGTCGCCAATGCTGCGGTGCAGTTGACGGCGGTCGGCGTAGAGCATACTTTCGTAAGCTACCTCGCGGGTCAAGATGTGGCGAAAGAGGTATAGCGACTCGGAATGAGATCCGTCCAAGATCTCTCGGTGCGAGAGCTCATCTAGTCGTTCACGCAATTCCCCTTGGGCCCGACGGTAGGGGTAAATATCGCCGAGCAGCCAGTGTTCAAATTCTTGGCCGATGACCGAGGCGACTTTGAGTACGTTGCGGCTGCTCTCGTCGAGTCTGTCCATGCGGCTCATAATCACCCGGTTGACCGAGTCGGGCACTTCGATGTCCTCTAGATCGGTCCGGGCGTGATAGGTACCGGTCTTTTCGTCCAGGGTCAAATAGTTTTCGATCAGGGAGCGGGCGACCTCTTCGATAAAGAGGGGATTGCCCTGCGCATTTTTGAGAATCAACTCTTTGAGTTGTTCTGGCATCTGGGGAGTGGTGGGTAAGAGGGTGTCCAGCAAGCGTAGACTGGCTTCACTGGAAAGCTCTTGTAACCTAAGGCCGGTGTGATAGGAAAGATCAGCTATCTTGAAAATAGCCTCCAATGATTCCTCCGGTCGGTAGGCCAATACCACTAGCAGGGGGCGTCCGGTTGCCTGGCGCGCTACGTGATTGACCAGTTCAACAGAGGTATCGTCGGCCCATTGTAGGTCGTCTATAGACAACAGGAGGGGTTGCTCGTTGGCGACGTGAGCGACCAGGCCACTTATGATGAGAAAAGTCATCCGCTGGCGGGTTTGGGCGTCGAGGGCGTGTACCCAATCGGTTTCTTGAACGTCCAAGCCTAATAGGCGACCGATCAGTTCTGTCCAGTCGCGCCAGGTAGTATCTATTTCCTGTAAGAGCACCTCGATCTTTTCCAGTTTAACTTGGTCCGAGTCGGCAGGGTTGAATCCAAAGAGGGCCCGGAGCAGGTCTAGCCAGGGCAGGTAGGGTGTGTGACGTCCAAAAGATGGGCAGGTAGCGCTGAGGCTCAATGCGCTATGCTCCTCGATCCAGTGAGTGGTTACTTCGTCGAGGAGGCGGGACTTGCCCAACCCTGCATCGCCGACGAGGGTGAGTGCTCGGGTCTCTCCACCCAGGCTCTGATCGGTCAGTGTATGAATGGCTTTCCACTCGTCGTCGCGGCCGATCAAGGGGCGGCGCTCGCGGGCACGGCGTTCTTGCAGACCCATCACCTGGTAGTTGTGGACGGGCAGCGATTTACCTTTGACGCGCACAGATTTTTGCTCGTGAAACAAGAACGCTCCCTCTGATTGACGGGCAGTGCTTTGACTAATAATTACCTGCCCATCGGTGGCCACGCCCATCAAACGAGCGGCGAGGTTCACCCCGTCGCCCATAACCGAGTATTCTTGGTGTGTGAGAGAACCAACATTGCCTGCAAAAACCAGACCTGTGTTTATGCCAATGCGCTGCTTGAGGGAAAAAGAGCCGCAAGAGGTGTTTAGCTCGGCAAAAGCGGCCATTGCTTCTTGCATCTCGAGTGCTGCCCGGACGGCTCGCTCTGGGTCGTCTATGTGGGCGCGGGGTGCGCCAAACAGGGTCATGATGCGGTGCCCCACGGCATACGTATCTACTTTGTTGACCACACCACCGTACTTGGCGATGACGCTTCTCATCGCCGTAAAGTGGGCGTTGAGAATAGCTGTGATTTCTGACCCCGCGTGCTCTGCGCCGTGTGCTCGCTTTAGTTCCTCAATGATCTCGTTGATGCCATAAAAGTTGGCGAAAAAGACTGTCACTGGGCGGTATTCGCCACCGATAGCAATTCGTTCTGGTTCCAGTTTGATCTTGTCCATCAGGCCTGGCGGCAGAAAGAGTGCCAAGGCCTGGATGCGGCGTACTGTGTCTGCAATCCAGGAAAGTGTATCACCTCTGATTGGAGGAAGAGGTAGGTGATCGAGGGGATTCTCTGGCGCAACGCTCAGTTCTGGGATGTCGCCTTTTTGAAATCCAAGCAGTTGGTAAAAGCCCTCGGGCATCTCCCGAGTGATTGCTTGCCCGGTGATAATCTCGTCAAGCTTGTGATAGGTCTCGGTGTCGATAAAGATCTCGCCAGCCGAAGCGCGAGATTCCGCCTGGGCCATTTGGGTCATCGCCTGTCCCATAACGGCGAATTCCATACTTTCCTCGGATCCCAAGCTGGCCATAAAAAGCGGGCCGGTACCAAGGCCCACGCTCATTTGTAACCGGAAGGTACCTTGGGAGGTGATCGTCTCGGAAAATTGGGACATTGTTTCTTGCATTCGCAGTGCGGCCACACATGCGCTGAGTGTATGGCTCTCGTCACCAAAAAAGACGAGCAGAGCGTCTCCACCGAATTTGAGTAGATCGCCGCCATAGTGATCGGCCACTTTTAACAAGGCTGTAAAGAGACGGTTTATGATGCCAGTGACTATTTCGGCGCCCTCTGTCCCCAATTGGGAGAGCTTTTCTGACATGGCCGTAAAGCCAGAAATGTCGGCAAACATCACTGTGCCGTAGGTGAATCCTCCCTCTACCTTGCCTGGCTCTGGATCTGCTAACAGGGGAACGACAACTTGGCGAGGCAAGTACGTGGAAACGGTACGCAAGAGCGCGGCCATGTGTTCTACGCAGACAGAAGGATGTTTGACCTCGTCGCCTAGCAGACACTGCCGCTCAAGAGATGAGGGCAAATAGTTCCGTAGGGCTGCTACTAGTTTGGGATCGGTCGGGGATGTGCCCCGTTCTGACATTGCTGCCTCCATAGAATAGAGCCGATTGTTTGATCTGGTTTGGTGTGGAATGGCTCATTGTGGGATAAGGAGGATGGATATTCCTTGATTTGATTATAGCGCAGTTAGAGTATTTTGCCAAGCTTTTTTGAATACGGGAAATTGCAGGCAAGGAACTGGGGAGCGGACGAGTATCATGTTCAATGGTGGATGTTTACCATCGTGCCTACCTGAGCCCAATTAAAGAGCCACTCTGCCTCCGATGTGGGCAGGTTGACGCATCCATGACTCATCGGCTGGCCAAAGTTGCCGTGCCATGTGGTGCCGTGCAGGCCGTAGCCGCCGTGAAAGTACATTACATAGGGTACATTGGAGAGATAGTAGTCGGGTCCGCTCATATCGTCGTAGCGAAGCTTGATCCAGATATGATATTGACCGGTGGGGGTGGGGGTGTGCGGCAAGCCTGTCGATACTGATGTTACACGTACCAGTCTTTGTCCTTCGTAGGCAGTTAAGAGTTGATGGGTGAGGTCTACGTCTATCCAACGCACGCCGCCGCTGGAGACGGTTAAGGGGGCTGGTGTCAGACTGGGAGGGAGTGGCGGCGCGGTGGGGAGGATGGGAGAAGTAGTGGGTGTGAGTGTAAGGGTGGGGGATGGTGTGGGAGAAGATGTGGGCGTATGTGTAGGGCGGGGTGTGGAGGAAGGGGTGGGAGAGGGAGGATGAGTGGGGGTGGATGTGGTAGTGACTGTTTCCGTAGCGGTCGCCGTTGTTTGGGTGTTGGGAGCTAGCGCAGCAGACACAGGTACATTTTCTAAAAGCGGCCAAGCTATTGTAGCACCGACAAAGATGACGACCAAACTCAAAATGATCCAAAACAAACTGAGGCCTGTTACTTTGGTCAAAATGGCTTGGTGTACGGTGGGAGTAGACGGCGGTTCTTGGGGGTTCAGGTCTGTTATGCGTCGTTGCACCCATTCTTGCGCGGCTTGGGCGCGAGGGTTGGTCGGATTGTAATCTAATGCACGATCAACGTAGGCCAAACTGGCACGAGGGTCATCGTTGAGCCACGCCAACCACAAAAGGGCCGGTACATTGGTGGGATCCAGTGTCAGTGCGGTACGAAAATGGCGTCTTGCCTCGGCTCTTTGACCGGCATAAGCAGCCGTTTCGCCGAGTCGAATCAGAGTGGTAATACGGTTCTTCCTTCCTTGCCTTGACTTAATCACTTTCGATAAAACAAACGATGCCGTCCACAATACCCTGGGCGATCAGGTCGGCCCGTTGGGTGAGCAGAGGGCGATCATTGTACATGAATCCAATCTCGATGATGGCAGCCGGTGTTTGGTCTTGAATTTCGTAAAATGTGTGATAGCGGGTCATATCATAGGTGATGCTGTTGGCGTGAAAATACATCCCCGTGCGGGCGGCATAGCATTGCGCCAGACAGGCGACGAGTCGATCTTCTGCCTCTGGCACGTAACTGTCCTCGACGCTGGCGACCTTGAATCCACTGGCTGGTGGATCGGCGTTGGGGATAGCCTCGCACGAATCAGCGTGGATAGAGATAAGCGCGTCACCTGGATAGTCTTCCAATCGTGGATCAAACTCCGCCAACAGATCGGCCTGGTAGCCCAGATCTTGCAAGATGTCGACGGTTCGCTGGGCAACATCCAGGTTGATTTCGACTTCAGTCAGACCGTCTGAACACATTGCGCCCGTATCGTTACTTCCCCAGTGACCGGCGACGATGCCAATATATGTGGTGGCATCGGATGGGTTGGCAAGTTGAGTGACAGAAGGAGGTAGTGTGGGAAGTGGGGGAAGGGATTGTTCGTCGGCTGGCGGGGGATTGACAGATGGGATGGTGGGTGGAACTGGCGAGTGGATAATCTCCGGTGCGACTTGGGATATTGGTTTTCCTTGCCACATTCCATAAATCATCGCAATGATGGCCGTTATGCAAGAGACAGTGACGATCAGGCGCGATGCGATGGGAATAGCACCTGTGGACTCGACGAAAGTGGATGGTGTGTGATGGCTTGTTTGACGTGTCACAATGTCCCTCCTGTCTTTATCTTACACTGGAATGGAAGGGAAGTCAATTATAAAGGATGCAAAAAGGCCAGCAAGCACAACCTTGCTGGCCTAATAAACGTGTAGAGAGCCGGGGGTCGCCGTCCCCCGGCCCTCACCAAAAGGAGGAGAAG
This sequence comes from Chloroflexota bacterium, assembly GCA_024232355.1. Next base: position 28,950 of record JAAEPW010000960.1, read on the forward strand.
AAGAAAACCGTACCAAACTCTGACTATATATTACTATATATGGCCTGACAAGACTTGACTGTGGCCCTACGCTAACCCTACGGAAACCCTACGTTAGTGTAGAAACAAACAAGGCGCTCTGTCAAGAGCGCCTTGTTTGAGTATGGCTATTCTTACATTAAGCTTTTATGCTTTCCAGTTTCCAAGTCCTCCCAGAATTTATGACGGAGAATCGCGTAAATCGCACGCGAGTTGCAAAATAACAGGCAAAGCTCCAGAAATTCCATCACAATCTGCTTTTTTACGGTGTCGTTGACTGGATCACAAAATCTATTTGGGAGATTTATTTCCCTGGAATTCTCCTAGTGCAGGCAGAACAAAGCTAAACACGCTGCCCATTCCAGGTCTACTGTCGACCCACACCCGTCCGCTGTGTTTTTCGATTATTGTCTTGACGATAGTCAAACCGAGTCCTGTTCCCTCAATTCCCATTGTCTCGTCTGATTCCACGCGATAAAACTTGTCAAAGATGTAGGATTGTTGGGCTGGAGGAATACCGATACCGTTATCGGCTACGCTTACAGTGATGTATTCCCCGTCCACTTTTGCATCCACGGCAATCCATCCACTTTCTTGGGTATACCTGATGGCATTGCTCAGTAGATTATCTATCACTTGGCGCAGACGTTGGTGGTTGCCTTGCACTAGCGGTAGTGACTTGGGCAGTTCCCACCGTAGTTCTAGCTCTTTTGTCTCTAGCTGTGGTTGAATGGTATCAATTGCCTCTTCAATTACTTGTATCAAATCGCAAGGCGACATTTCTATCTCAAATCCAGCTTCCAGGCGTTCAATATCGAGTAGCCGATTGAGCAAGGTGGTGATTGCTTGCATACTTTGGCGGGCGTGCAGGATGAATTCCTGTTGTTGCGCAGTCAATGAGCCTGCCCGGGGCAATAGTTCGATATAACCTTGGATGGTTGTCAGAGGTGTCCGTATATCGTGAGAGACAGTGGTGACAAACTCTGACTTGATACGGTCCAACTCTTTCAAGTGCGTGATGTCTTGCATCATCAACACCCGTCCAACTTTGTGAATGGGGGTGAGTTGCGCGTTGAACACACGCTTGTCTGCCAAAGGGACTTCACTACGGGTCGCGCGTCCTGTTTCGTGCACTTCGGTGAACATACTGCATAGGGCTGGGTGTGGGATGACTTGGTCAACCGGGTGGCCCAACAGATTCTCCTCAATCAAGCCTAGCGCGGTACAGGCGGCATCGTTGCATAGCAGGATGTTGTTCTCGTCATCTACGACGATGATCATCCCCTGAGCTTCCCGCAAAATAGTCTCCAGTTTGATGCGCTCAGTTTGAGCGGCTTCAAAGAGTCGTGCGTTCTCAACAGCGATGGATGCATAGTCTGCTAGACCCGAAAGCAAGAATATGTCTCTTTCGGAGAATGATTGTTCTACTTGTCGATTGATCACTCCCAAAACACCAATGACACCACGGTCGGGAACGCGCAACGGCAAGTAGAGCAGTGCCTTGGTCAAATAATTGGTGCTGACCTTGGCACGATCGCCTGTTAGAAACACGGGGCGACCTGATTGAATCACTCGTCCTGCGACACTATCATCTACACGCACGCGCAAATTTCGGGCTGCTTTTTCATCTACTCCCTTAGCGGCTCGCAGGTAGAGTTCGGATCCTTTTTCGTCCATCAATAGGATCAGACCTTCCTCGGCCTCTGCCAGGTATACGGCTGCCTCAACCACGCGGTTGAGCACGCGGTTAGGGTCTAGTAGTGACGTGACTGAACGTCCAACCGTGTAGATGATGTTCAGTTCCTGAAGTTGACGCTCAAGTTGACGATTGACATCTACCAGTTTTTGGGTGAGTTGATCTCGTTCCTCACGCAGCGTAGTAGAAGAGAGGACGCGTCGGATCGATTCTTGCATTTCCAGGGGTCCAAACGGTTTGATAACGTAATCACGAGCGCCCAACCGAAATGCTTGCACAACCAGTTCGACTGATTCACGGACGGTGGTAAAAATGATGGGTATGTTTACGTCCCGCTCTTGCAGTGCTTTCATTACTTCAATTCCGTTCATTTTCGGCAGCTGCATATCTAGGACGATAAGGTCTGGTTTTTCTTTCAGGGCTAGTCGAAGCCCCTCTGCCCCATCCATAGCTGCCAGTGGCCGATAATCGTTGGGTTCGAGTACCAATTCGGCCAACAATTGCTGAGTCTCAAAGCTGTCTTCTATGACTAGAACGCGTTCTTGTGCCAAGAGTGCCTCCTCATGTGGACATGAATGATACACGATTTCACGTTACAGTCAACTGATGAATGCATCATCGCTATGCTTATCTGATCTATACAACGAGCCCCACATTTTTGTGTGGGGCTCGGGGGTATACAAACAGTCAGGGGAACGGATCCTGTCCATCGAATATTGCTAGTTCGTTTTTCTGATGGTTATGTGTGTTGTGCGCTGGCGGTCCTACGCAGCCTCTGATATTGATTTGCAAGTGGCATGGAGGTAGGCGAATTCACCACGCGGCGGAATCAACTCGATGACTTGGGTGATTTCGAACATTTCGGTACCTAGTTCCACCTGGTCACCGACGCGCGGCTGCGTGTCCATATTGACAATCTCACCTGGGTCTGGTCTGCCAATGATGACGAAACTCACTTTGTAGATCATGATTGACCTCCTGCTAGTCTTTCCTGCAAGTTGCGGTGACGCAACTTGAATGACAGGTCAGTGGCAATGTTGCGCATCACGATAAAGCCAATGTGATGATCGCCTTCACAGAGCGTCCAAAAATCTTTGTGTGGGATGATATAGAGTATCGTGTTATCCTTTCCACAGCGTACTGTTGCCGAACGAGCTCCACTATCCACCAGTGCCATCTCACCAAATACTTGTCCTTGGCCCAAGCGAGCAATAGAACTCAACTGGGGTGCTCCAGGGACATCGTGGACTGTGCCTTTGGCGACTTCTACCTCGACCATTCCACGGATGATGATATATAGTTCGTGAGAGGGAGCGCCCTCACTGATGATGACGTCGCCTGCATTATAGGAAGCCTCTTTGCCCAGATCAGCAATCTGATTGACTTGTTCGGGTTTCAGTTCCAAAAACAACTCGCTGTGCTGAAGCAATTCGATAACTGACATGTCTTTTCTCCTTTTGTTAATACCAATAGTTAGAATTCACAGTCAGAAATACCTGTGTCTGTTCAATGTAACATGCTAGGTACAATATACGATGTGAGGTAAACGAGTTTTGGATGATGGGCGATGTCCATAACGTCATTATTGTACCACAAAAATCCCGCTTTTGTAGTCAAAAAGTTCTGATCATACACAGTCAGTCAGAAATGGCCTTGTTTTATGAATGTGCTACGCTGTGATGCGCCGGTAAAATAATGGCAGCCGTTGAACGGGCATATCGCTGATGGTGTGTGCTGCCAGCACGCGCTGGTGGGCGGCTTCCATTGCATCCCTGTCACTGGCGTGGATGGTAAATAGTGGTGTATCTTTTTGGACCAAGTCGCCTACTTTGTAGTGCACGATTATGCCGACACTGTGGTCAATCGGATCACTCTTTTTCTTCCGCCCGCCACCCAGTTCCACCACGGCCATCCCGACCTCGGCAGCGTTCAAGCTGGACAAGTAGCCGCTGCGCGGGGCAGGGACGGGCTTGATCAATCTGGCCTGAGGTAATCGCTTTGGTTCTTCGATGCAACTCACATCACCACCTTGAGCCCGTACCAATTCGGTGAACTTGCGCCATGCCGCTCCAGAGGACAGGGTTTCTAATGCTAGTGTGAGCGCAGCATTGGTGTCTGAGGCTTTGCCTCCCAGCAATAGCATTTCTGAGGCTATAATCATACAGTGTTCGCGAAAATCGGCAGGGCCGCCCTCGTGTAGCGTGTTGATTGCCTCTCGCAGTTCGAGAGCGTTTCCAACTGCCCAACCCAGTGGTTGGTTCATATCAGAGATGAGGGCGGTCACGCGCCGCCCGGCCTGGCTTCCCAGACGAACCAGTGCCTCGGCCAAGACCTCTGCTTCCTCCAGTGTCTTCATGAATGCGCCACTGCCTGTTTTGACGTCTAGTACAATGGCATCGGCACCAGCAGCCAGTTTTTTGCTCATAATTGAACTGACGATGAGCGGAGTAGATGCTACGGTGGCGGTCACATCGCGCAGGGCGTACAATTTGCGATCAGCAGGGGCCAAGTCTGCACTTTGCCCGGTGAGGACGATACCGATATCCTCCAGTTGAGTCTTGAACTCGGCCTCGCTTAGGTCGGTTCGATAGCGGGGAATGGATTCCAGTTTGTCTACCGTTCCACCGCTAAAGCCCAGCCCCTTTCCCGTCATTTTGGCAACGGGCATCCCACAGGCTGCAACCAGTGGCGCTACGACCAGGCTGACCTTGTCACCAACTCCGCCGGTAGAGTGCTTGTCCACTGCGGTAGATGTGATATCCTTCAGGTCCAACATATCGCCTGAATGGGCCATTGCTAGAGTCAGGTCGTGAGTTTCACGGTCGCTCATACCGTGAATGTACACAGCCATCAGCCAAGCGGCGGCTTGGTAGTCAGAGATTTCGTCCTGAGCATATCCCTGGATAAAGAATTCGATCTCATCACGCGACATTTCGTGTCCATCGCGCTTTTTGGCAATTACGTCTGTTACATGCATTGGTCACCTCAGTTCTCGAATAATATGGCTGTTGGATGGTTTGGCCACTCACTTATTATATCACAAATTTGTTCCAAGTGGGAAATTGCGCCGAGATGCAATTTGATCTATAATGAATCAATTCGATGCGGCAAGTTGGGAGGCGTACTCTTATGACTGAAGCAATCAATGTTGACGCAATATTGACCGGTGGTAGTGTCGTGACGATGAATGGAGAGTTTGCCCTCTTTAATCCTGGTGCAATTGCCATTCGTGGGGGAAATATTGAGGCTGTTGGACCCGCCGATCAAGTTATGGCCGTATATGCGGCGGATGACGTTGTGGATTGTAGTGGATGTGTGGTTATTCCCGGGTTGATCAATGCGCATACCCATGCCCCAATGACGTTGTTGCGGGGGTTGGCTGATGATTTGCGGCTGGACGTCTGGTTGATGGGCTATGTGATGCCCGTAGAGCAGGAATTCGTGCGACCTCGTTTTTGTTGGCTGGGCACGCAATTGGCCTGCGCAGAAATGATCCGTTCCGGCACGACTTGCTTTGCCGATATGTACTATTATGAGGAGGCTGTGGCCGACGCAACGGCTCAGGCTGGAATGCGGGCCGTCTGCGCTGAAACAGTGCTAAAGTTTCCGACCCCTGACGCTCAGAGTTACGACGAGGGTTTGCAGCGAACCCGTGATTTTATCCAACGCTGGAAGGGGCATCGTTTGATTACCCCCGCGGTGGGGCCCCATGCCCCTTATACAACGACAGAGGAACTTTTGCAGTCTTGTACTCAATTGGCACTCGAGTTTGATGTGCCACTTCATATTCACATTGCCGAAACTGCACAAGAGGTAAAAGATCATCGCGCCGCGTATGGGATGCCAGTAGTACCTTGGGTAAAGAAACAAGGTGTCTTTGAGGCCAAGGTTACGGCTGCTCATTGCGTTCACCTGGATGAGGGAGAGATGAACACATTGCACCATCACGGGGTTGGTGTGGCGCATAATCCTACCAGCAACCTCAAGTTGGCTAGTGGCATTGCGCCAGTAACACACATGTTGGATTTAGGACTTGATGTGGGTATTGGTACTGATGGTCCCGCTAGCAACAATGATCTGGATATGTGGGAGGAAATGCGTCTGGCAGCGCTGTTGGCCAAGGGGGCAACGGCCAACCCAACAGTTTTACCAGCACGGCAAGCGCTGGCGCTGGCGACTATTGGCGGGGCGCGAGCGTTACACATAGATGAGCTTGTTGGATCGCTAGAACCGGGCAAACGAGCCGATCTTGCCGTGGTAGACCTGCGCAATACGCACACCACACCCAAGTTCACACGCGATTCTGAGTCAGTGTATGCTCAATTGGTCTATGCGGCCAAGGCAAGTGACGTGAGGGATGTTATGTGCGAGGGTCAATGGCTGATGCGCGATCAAAAATTGCTCACGCTGGATGAGCAAGCGTTGACCGATGAAGCGGCCGGCGTCGCGCGCAAGATTGACACGTTTTTAATTCAGCGCGAAGAAAGCGTGCTGAGCAAGTTGTTGGTTATTGGGCAGGTGGCTCAAAAGGAAATGTTTGAGGTTCAGGTAAAGGTACACTTGGCTGATGGCGCACAAGTTGAAAGTCTGTTAGGCAATTCTGAGATTCTGATCCTCAAACCCTCGCTGCGTCGTCAGTATGACACTTATTTTTTGTTCAACGACACTTATCATAGCCGCTTGCGTTATCGAGAGGACGAGTTGTTTGATGAGGATAATCATGTGCAGGATGTAGTATACCGGATGACGTTGACCAGCGAGACAAAGGAACGGGAGTATGATCGGTTGGTACTGCTTTCACGCTCTCGCTTTGATACGCAGGCGACGCGCAGCTTGCGATTTTACCGCGAGTATTTCAAGCCCGAGTCTGAGGTTGCAGTTTACAAGGAACGGCGTCGGTATCGCATTCGCTACGGCGGGACAGACTTTGCGATCAATCTGGATCGATTGATCAAGCCGGAATTACCCGGTGTGTTTCTAGAAATTCAGAGCCGGACGTGGTCGCGGCAGGATGCGGGGCGGAAGGCGGAACTGATCGGTGAACTCTTGGATCTGTTACAGGTACAGGAGCCAGAGTTGGTGAGACAAGAGTATGTGGATTTAACGGTTGAGGTAGAGCGGCTAGGCGAGTAGGACTGGGTGACACTGGGCCTTGTTGTCTCAAGTCAAGTGTAAATTGAAGGAGGAGAAGATATGACTGCTTGGATTTCAGAATTATTGGGCCAAAAGGATGCCGACTACCTGTTGAGCCACGAGTGCGAGGGAATTCCCAAGGCGATGATTCATCTGCCTGGCCCCGATTTTATAGATCGGGTGATGGCTTTGACCGACCGTTCCGCTGTGGTATTGCGCAATATGCAAGCCATTTTTAATACTGGGCGATTGGCTGGTACGGGCTATCTTTCTATCCTGCCCGTTGACCAGGGAATCGAACACTCGGCCGGAGCCTCTTTTGCACCCAATCCACTCTATTTTGATCCTGCCAATATCGTCGAGTTGGCTATGGCTGGGGGCTGCAACGCGGTTGCTTCGACGTTAGGTGTGCTGGGAGCGGTGTCGCGCAAGTATGCGCACAAGATACCGTTTCTGGTCAAATTCAACCACAACGAGTTGTTGACCTATCCCAGCATGCATGATCAGACGCTGTTTGCCAGCGTGCAGCAAGCCTTTGATCTGGGCGCGGTGGCTGTCGGCGCGACAGTGTACTTTGGATCTCCCGAGTCACGCCGACAGATCCAAGAAGTGAGCGAGGCATTTGCGTACGCCCACGAGTTGGGTATGGTTACAGTGCTCTGGGCTTATTTGCGCAACCCGGCCTTTAATCACGAGGGAGTAGATTACCACGCCTCCGCCGACTTGACCGGACAGGCCAATCACCTAGCTGTCACCATCGGGGCTGACATAGTCAAACAGAAACTGGCGCAAAACAACGGTGGCTACACTGCGGTCAAATTTGGCCGGACGCACCCCAAAGTCTACAATGAACTAACTAGCGATCATCCTATCGACCTGGTTCGTTATCAGGTGTCTAACTGCTATATGGGACGAATTGGTATGATCAACTCGGGTGGCGCATCGGGAGATAACGATGTGGCTCAAGCCGTAAGTACGGCCGTCATCAACAAACGGGCCGGTGGTATGGGTCTCATCTCGGGGCGCAAAGCGTTCCAGAAACCGATGGATGAGGGTGTCAAGCTGCTCAATGCAATTCAGGATGTGTATTTGTCGAATGAGGTAACTGTCGCTTAAAGAGGAATATGACGATACTAAAACCTGGCATCCACGAGCAAATACTCTCCTCCCGCGGTCAACGGTATACGCTTGCCATCCCTGATGGTTATACTGGTGATGCAGTACCTCTCATCATTGTGTTACACTGGGGCGGGGTGGTCACGCCGTTCTTTGGCAAGTCGATTCTGACCTATTTGGTTGAGCCAGCCCTGCGCGAATTGGGAGCCATTATGGTTGCGCCGGACTGTGTGCATAGAGATTGGACGAATCCCCAAAGTGAATCGCAAGTCATCGCGCTGCTGGAATATTTGCAAGAGCACTATAACATTGATGCTGATAGAACAATCATAACTGGTTACAGTAAAGGCGGCATGGGGACGTGGTATCTGGCGGCGCGGAACCAGGACAAGTTTGCGGCGGCGGTGTTGATGGCCGGATACCCGCAGCCGGATTCGGCAGACGTCGAGTGGGAGATTCCGTTATACATTGTCCACAGTCGCCGAGATGAGGTTGTACCGTTCGAGCCGACGGAACGACTGGTAGCTCAATTGAAGGACAAGGGCGTTGCGGTTGAGTTCGTGGTATTAAAAGATGTGACGCACTATGAGACGGGCCGTTTTGTCCAACCCTTGCGGGCAGCGGTTCCCTGGATTAAAAAAGTATGGTCAGAGATGATTTGACGTGATTTGCTCAGAAAAGCTATCACGTGTAAAATGTAGCCAATTGCTAATTTTGGCAACTGTCGTGTAAATCTTTATCTAGTTAAGGAGGTGGAGGAATGTTTCCTGGATACGCTACACTCATCCCATATGTAGTAGCATTGTTGGCATACTTTGCTGGTCTTGTGGTTGCTATTTTTTTGTTGGTTCGATCCAAAGGGACGGCGGCTATCTTGGCGGTAGTAGGTTTTGCTTTGCTCGTCTTGATCGCTACTGGACAGATCGTTCTGTTCCTGCCACTAGTAATTCCAGGACTCTCTTTTCCTTCCTGGGTGATATGGGTTTTCAATTGCTGTTGCAGTATCTTGAATTTGGGTGCTATTGCGTCTCTGATCGTTTCTATTTGGCAGGCTGTGTCTGGTATGCCTGTTGGAGATGATGCGCAAGAGACTGAATACACTGATGACCCTTTGGAAGAAGGAGTGATCCTGGATGTTTTTGAGGAAGCGCCAGGGGATATTGCCTCTGCCACAATAAAACTGGACGACACACTCGATGGCGAAATCCTAGAGGATACCCAGGCTGATTCGTCATACAAGACGCAGGTTTTGTCCGAGACGCAAGAGGGGGCTGCGGAAGAGAGCGAGTGAAGACTGCCGAGTTCGACTATGAACTCCCGCCTGGATTGATCGCCCAAACCCCAATCGAACCGCGAGATACCTCTCGTTTGATGGTGGTGGATCGGCGCACCGGCGAAATCACCCATCGGCATTTTTACGATCTGATCGAGTTTTTACAGCCAGGTGATTTGCTAGTATACAATGAGAGCCGGGTGATTCCCGCCCGGCTCTTTGCCCGTAAACCGACTGGTGGGAGAGTGGAGCTTTTGCTGTTGCGACAGCGCACGGGTGATGTGTGGGAAGCACTTGTCAAGGGGAAACGTATTCATTCAGGTATGCGATTGGTGTTACTCGATGATCCCAACGGACAACCTACCGGTGTCGAGGCTGAGGTGGTTGAGGAGGGCGAGCGGGGGATGCGTGTACTGGCATTCAATGCCCCAGTGTTGCCACTAGCTGAGCGAGTGGGTGTCACTCCGCTGCCGCCTTATATCCACACCCCTCTGACGGACGCCGAGCGCTACCAGACTGTCTATGCTCACATGCCTGGGTCTGCGGCATCTCCCACTGCGGGCTTGCACTTTACGCCCGAACTGCTCAAAAAGCTGCACGAGATGAATGTCCAGTCTGCTTTTGTCACTTTGCACATTGGCCTGGATACTTTTCGGCCTGTGAACGAGGAACGTATCGAGGACCACCATATGCACACAGAGCATTGTTCGCTGAGTTCACAAGTGGCTGAGCAAGCGAATCACACCAAGCGAGATGGTCACCGCGTGATAGCCGTGGGGACGACGAGTGTCCGAGTGCTCGAAAGTGCCGCGCTTGAATCTCAATCTGTGCGGCCGTTTGAGGGAGCGACGGATCTGTTTATCTATCCGGGATGCGAATTTCGTGCTGTTGATGTGCTCATTACGAATTTTCACCTGCCCCGCTCGACGCTTTTGATGTTGGTGTCGGCTTTTGCTGGCAAAGAACTGTTGGATCGCGCCTATGCCGAAGCAATCCAAGAGCAATATCGCTTTTATAGTTTCGGCGATGCAATGTTGATTCTTTGAAATGAGGAGATGTACCCATGTCCTTACGCTTTGCTTTTCTGGTTCTCAAGGAACATCCATATGGGCAAGAGATGCTGCGCATTTTGCTAGAGTGGGGTTTCCGTCCTGGGCTCATTATTGATGAGGCCTCGCCAGTTGCGGACGAGGAACGGCAAAAGTTCCTTACCCGTATTGCCGGTCAACCCGTGCCACCGACCACCACTGATCTTATTGCCGGGTTAGATATTTTGCGCCAGGAGGTGAGCAATCACAACGATCAGGCATGTCGAGAGATGTTGGAGGCTTTTGAACCCGAGTTGGTGGTTTTGGGTGGTACTCGCATCATTCGCCCGCACATTCTAGAGGTCCCTCGTCGTGGGACGCTCAACGCGCACCCGGGACTTTTGCCCTGGCTGCGTGGTTCCTCGTCGGTGGGGTGGGCGCTCTATAAAGATATGGAGATAGGTTCCACGGTTCATTTTGTCGAGCCAAGCATTGACACCGGGCCGATTGCCTTGCGGCGAAAGCTGCAGGTTTATCGAAAAGACACTTATGAGTCTCTTGTTCGTCAGGTGCTCACTCTCTCTGGTGAGCTAATGGCCGAGACGCTAAAATTGCTCGATGCTGGTAAGGTGCAGGCGATTTCCCAAGATACAACTGTTGGCGAGACGTTGCGGGTGATTCCGCCAGAACTTTTGGAAGAGGGAAAAACGCGTTTGGCAGAGGGTCGTTACAGCCACTTTGTAGATTAGGAGATTTTGATGGTAGATTTGACGTTTGAATTAGGACTTGGATTTGCACAACGACTGGATACAGATGATGAACTGGCTTCTTTTCGAGATAAATTTGTCATTGCTGATCCAGACCTGATCTATATGGATGGCAACTCGCTGGGCCGTTTGCCTCGCCAAACGGTGGAGCGTATGCAAAGGGCAGTGGCGGTGGAGTGGGGCAGCGATCTCATTCGAGGCTGGAATGCTGGTTGGTACGAGGCTCCTACCAGAGTCGGAGAAAAGATTGCCCAGTTGGTGGGGGCGGGGCCAGGCCAGGTCGTGGTCAGCGATTCGACCACAGTCAACCTCTACAAACTGACGCTGGCCGCACTGGCGATGCGACCAGAGCGGAACCGGATCGTCAGCGACACGATGAACTTTCCATCCGATTTGTACGTTTTCCAAGGGAGTGCTCATTTGCTGGGGGGACGTCATAAAGTTCACTTGGTTCCGTCCGCCGATGATATCACGGTGGATTCGAATGCTCTCTACGATGCCATAGATGAACAAACGGCGCTGGTTACCCTCTCGCACGTCACGTTCAAGAGCGGCTTTCTCTACGATGCAGCGGCGGTGACGGAGCGTGCACATCAGGTCGGCGCGCTGGTTCTGTGGGACTTGAGCCACTCTGCCGGTGCGGTTTCAGTGGAACTGGATCGTTGGGGGGTTGATTTGGCAGTTGGTTGTACGTACAAGTACCTCAATGGTGGGCCAGGCTCACCGGCTTTTTTGTACGTGCGACGTGATTTGCAGGAGGAGACCCTCTCACCGATCTGGGGTTGGTTTGGTCAGCGATCTCCCTTTGCCTTTGGCCTGGAATACGAGCCGGTGGGAGGGGTGAATCGCTTCCTAGCCGGTACACCACCCATGCTATCATTGCTGGCGATGGAACCCGCTCTTGATCTCTTACTGGATGCGAGCATCGAACGCATCCGTCACAAGTCGATCCAATTGACTTCTTACATGATCTATTTGGCAGACGCTGTGCTGTCGCCGTTGGGCTTTGCTTTGGGCTCACCGCAAGACCCGGTCTGGCGTGGTTCTCACGTCAGCGTTCGACACCCGGAGGGATACCGGATCAACCGGGCGTTGATTGAAGAAATGAATGTTCTTCCCGACTTTCGTGAGCCGGACAACATCCGTTTGGGCTTGACCCCTCTCTATACGTCCTTTGCCGAGGTATGGGAAGCGATAGATCGTATCCGCCAGGTAGTGGAAGAGGAGCGGCACCTGCGGTACCCGACGGAACGATTGGCAGTAACTTGATTTGAGATTTGGTGATGGTCGGTTTGGAGATGGGATGTCAATTTCCAAACCGACCATCTTTTAATCTTCAATGATTGTATAATCGTAAGTGATCTCGGCAGCTCCACGCAGCGTCGCTGCAACCGAGCAGTATTTTTGCTCCGAGATTTCGATGGCATCGTGAACTGCCTTCTCCTTTAATCCCTTGCCGCGCACCTCGTAGTGAATGTGGATTTTGCGGTACGTCCAGGGCGGATCAGTCTCTTGCTCGCTGGTGACAGTGATTTCCAATCCAGTCAACTCTTGTCGTTTTTTCTTTAGGATACCTACGACGTCATAGCCGGTGCAGCCACCTAGCCCTACTAATACTAACTGGGATGGGCTCATCCCGATCCCGTTCTCCTCGTCTTGAGAAGACATCACTACTGAATGTTTGCTGCTATCTGTACCAACGAATTGCAACTTTTCAAGCCATTTGACGCTTATTTGTTTTGTAGCCATCAGTTTATTTCCTCCGTTAACTTTTCAAGACTGGCAGGTAGATTGTAAAGGTTGTGCCGTGTCCTGATTGGCTCACTACATCAATAATCCCTTCATGTTGTCCGATAATACCGTACACTTGGGCCAGCCCCAATCCAGTGCCTTTTCCTGGGGGTTTGGTAGTGAAAAAGGGTTCAAAGATGTGCGGCAACACGTCTGGCGGGATACCTGTTCCACTATCAGTTACCGTCATCTGTATCCATTTTCCGGTTGTTATTTCAGGTGGATGTGGAGATTCGCCAGGTTGAATTTGAGTCTGTTTTAACCCAAAGTGTAACTTTCCTCCATCTGGCATTGCGTCTCGTGCATTTAACGCCAGGTTCATTATCACTTGTTGGATGCGTGTGGGGTCGGCATTAATGGTATGCGTTGCCGCGTCACAGTCCAACTCTAAGCGAATATTCCTTGGAAATGTGCGCTCCAGGAGTTTGATCAATTCTTTTAACAGTGGTTTCAGATTCAACGCCTGGCGTTCGAGCTCGGAGCGACGACCAAAGTCCAGAATTTGTTGAATTAGATTGGTAGCTTGTTGGGCTTGTTCGACAACATCTGTCAGGTTTTCTCGATTTTTAGGGGTCAGATTTGGAATCGTGCGCAGAGCCATTTGACTTTGCAGGACGATCACGGCCAAGATATTGTTAAAATCATGGGCGATGCCGGCCGCTAGTTGCCCCACTGCTGCCAGACGGTTTTGCTGTTGAGCGCGCTGTTGGATCTCTCGTTCTCGAGTAACGTCTCGGATAATCAGTACCCATTCTTCATTTTCGGGCTCGGATTCTGTCTCCAGTGGGCGGGCGATGGCTTCAAAGATCTGATTGTCTTGTGTAGTTATCTCGTGCCACAATCCCTCAGGAGACGGGGTAAGAAAATCAACCAATGGATGGTCGCCAAGGGTGTCGAGGATTTTCTCCTGGCCTTTTTCAGCCAGTATTTCCAGATAATCGCGAGCGGCCGGGTTGGCTTGCAAAATGCGCATGTTGGTGTCTAAAAGAATGACCCCTTCTGGCGCTGTGTTGATGACTTGCTGGACCTGCAATGCTCTGCGTTGCGTCTCACGAAACAACCGCGCATTTTCTATGGTAGTAGCTGCTTGATTGGCAATAGCGACCAGTAAATCAAGATCATCCTGATCAAACACTCCTGCCTGTAGCCTGTTATCTACGTAAACTACTCCAATGGTACGCTGTTTGAGACGTAAAGGAACGCAGAGAATAGAGCGCAATCCCATAAGCATGATGCTTTGTCTGCCTCGAAAGCGCGCGTCTTCGGTAGCGTTATCTGTTAGTATCGGCTGTCCGCTAGCCGCTACCCGACTTATCACGCTGCGACTAACTTGGAACCCCGGGTCTTCAATTTCCTGTTGATCAATCCCCCGTGCCACGTGAAAAATCATCTCTCCGTTCTCATCACCAAGCATCAAAAATCCACGTTCGGCCTCGGTGACAGTGATGATCTGGTCGATTACAAGATCCAGCACTTTGTCTAATTCGATCGTAGAGTTGATCGTCTGTGAAATCTCGTAGAGTGTAGCCAGATGGGCGGTTGGTTGAGTTGTCATTGCTAGGTTCGTCTCCTATTGACCGTTTTCTCTTTCTATCAGCATTTTCAACTGGCGCGCAGTATCGACGGCTTGACCTTGCCAATGGTTGTTCATATAGACTAATGTCAGTGGTGATTCTTGATCTAACTGGTTGATCTTGGGCAGCCACTCTTGTAGCTCTTTCTCGTTATAGCTATAGTCGTACCGTTCCCACGCCTCGTCGTGTTTCCACCATTTTTCATAGTTTCTACCGTGGAATCGTACATAAGCCACAGGGCCGGTTGCCTCTACTACTGGCGGCACCAGATTCTTAAAGCGTGGTTGATCTACGCAGCAAAAGCCAAAATCAAGCGCGCGTAATTCTTCAAAAGTGTGTTCGTTGATCCATTCGCGGGAGCGGAACTCGACCACGACTGGCAAGTCACCGAATCCCTCACGCACGCGTTTGAGGTAATCACGATTGGCTGGAGTGTTGTGGAAAGAGTAGGGGAATTGAGCCAGTATACAGGCGAACTTTTCGGCATCAATTAGTGGGATCAGTGCTGTTTTGAATTGCTCAATTTGGGGTTCGGGATCCTCTCGTTCGTGGGTGATGCCCTTGTAAGCTTTGATTGAGAAGAGAAAGCCCTCGGGAACCTTGTCTGCCATCCGGCCCAAAGTGCGGGCATTGGGGATACGATAATAGCTAAAATTCAACTCGTTAGTAGGGAACTCGCTGGCATAGTGGGTGAGCCATTCCTGTTTGGGTAGATCTTTTGGATAGACCGGGCCGACCCAGTCTTTGTAACTAAAACCGCTTGTTCCAATCAAAACTGTCATTACACTGCTCCCAATTTTTCGATTCGGTGCAAGTGTAATCTAAACGTTCCGCCTTGTCAAATACTCTATACTGTCTGCCCGAGTGCGAGAATTGTTCCGATCCACGTGCGGTCAGACACACGAGATCTCCAAACGTTGTTTCTGAACAACGCCTAAGCTTGGATGTTTTTTCTTACAAAGGCCCCTTCTGTTGGTTCAAACCAATAGCCGATTCCCCATTTGGTACGGATATACTGAGGTGCTCCTGGTTCTTCTTCCAATTTCTCACGTAGATAGTGAATATAGAGTGATAAACCATCTTTTGCATCTTGATAGGTAGGCCCCCAAACCTCTGCCAGCAGTTCTCGGTGGGGAACTATGCGGTTCTTGTGCTGCACGAGGTAGCTCAAAAGACGAAACTCTGTAGATGTCAGATGAATCACTTGACCTTGTCGAAGCACCTGTTGTTGCTGCAGACTAATTCTCAGCATACCATCATCGTAGAGCACGTTGGGTATTCGTTTCTCTGTTCCGGTACGTCTTAGCACAGCGTGGATACGCATCTCTAGTTCCTTCAAGCCAAAAGGCTTTTTGACATAGTCATCTACGCCCATGAGAAAGCCCCGTATCACATCATCTCCCTCTACTTTGGCCGTAAGCATGATGATGGGAATGTCTGATATTTCTCGCAGCCGTTGGCAAGTTTGCCATCCATCCATCTCTGGCATCATGATGTCTAGAATAATGAGATCAGGATGCGTTGCATAGGCGATCTTGATTCCCTCTTGACCACATGTGGCTGCTAACACTTGGAATCCCCTTGGTTCAAAATAAAACTTGATCATGTGATGCAATGTCTCATTATCGTCAATTATCAGTATTCTCTTCATATTTCGACTCGCATATTTGTGATGCTGATATAATTGTCACATTGATGTTCATGATCCAAGAATCCAATACAAGTGTGAATTTTTTGACGATGATGGTACATCAATGTGAGAAACTAGACGTTTGCAAATTCCATTTCAAAATCGTTCAAGGTGATGAAACCACTGATAACAATATACCAGATTACCGTTCAAGAATAGCTCGGCGTACGTTAAAAAAACGTTCAAATCACTTTTAATGCAATGCCGCAAAAGTCACTTGGGGACGCTCCGAGTAAATTTTAGCGATATAGCCAACAGTGTGGGTGATGCCAGGATCAGTACACAAATCTTGAAAAAGTTGACGTTTTACCATTTTTGATCGTTTTTCTGACATCTGGA